>JBEPVO010000106.1:0-8859 GCA_041690975.1 Alphaproteobacteria bacterium | reverse complement strand
GCACATTGCGCGGGATCATGGTGTTGTAGACTTTGCTGCCCATATTCTGGCGCACGTCCGCGGCGACCTGATCCGACAATTTGTTGCGCTTGTCGAACATGGTGAGAACGATGCCCTGAATCTCCAACGACGGATTGATGTTGGCGCGCACCAGCTCGATGGTCTTGAGCAGCTGGCTCAATCCTTCCAGCGCGAAGAATTCGCATTGCAGCGGTACCATCACCGCATCCGCCGCCGTCATCGCATTGATGGTGAGCAAGGTGAGCGACGGCGGACAATCGATCAGCACATAGGAAAATTCAGATGCTCCGTGTGCGGAATATTCCGCCAAAGCATCCTTGAGAATGAAATTGCGGCGCGGCCTATCGATCAATTCCAGCTCGGCACCGGACAGGTCCACGGTCGCCGGCACGATCGACAATTTCGGAATTCGGGTCTGCACGATGGCATCGGCCAGCTTCGCCTCGCCCATCAACACGTCATAGGTGGTGATGATGCGCGAGGCCCGGGATATGCCCAGCCCGGTCGAGGCATTGCCTTGGGGGTCGATGTCAATAACCAGGGTCGGCTCGCCGACGGCGGCCAGTGCGGTCGAGAGATTGATGGCCGTGGTGGTCTTACCGACGCCGCCCTTTTGGTTGGCGACGACCAGCACGCGCGGTTTTTTGCGGGGTTCGGTCATGGGGCGACAGCTCCCTCAGCTCCAAAATGACCCCAGATGGGTCCGTCAGGCTCGGGATCTGCCTGACTTTCATCTTCCAAGATTTATGGGCTTCCGTCAATTCGGACCCCACATTTTGACCCTTGAGAAACAGACAAACGCTGTTCTGGCCTATGAAATTCTGCGCATAGCCCAAAAGCTTCGGCAAAGGTGCACAGGCGCGCGCCGCCACCACGTCGAAGACTTGGGCGGAGCCTTCTTCCATCCGTTTGTTCACGACGGAAATTGGCAGATCCATCGCTTCGGCAGCAGCAGCCATAAACGCGCACTTCTTGGCGGTCGCTTCATGCAATGTCACTCGGACCCGGTTGCGCAGCATCTCCGCCAGAACCAGACCCGGAAACCCCGCGCCGGAACCCAAATCCGCCAGGGTTCCGGCATTTTCCGGAACCAAAGCCGCCAACTGGGCCGAATCCCAGAAATGCCGCCGCCAGAGATCCTCCAGCGAACGTGGGGAAACCAGGTTGTGACGGGAGTTCCAATCCAGCAGCAGGTCAGCATACCGGCTGAGGCGCCCCAATGTTTCACGTGAAACGCCGGTGGCGGCCGCGAATTCCTCTGGCCCGAAGGCGGCTTCAGGCACTTTGCGGCTCTTTGCTCGTCCGCTTCTTCTTGGCGCCTTTGACATAGGCCAAAACCAGGGTCAGGGCGGCGGAGGTCACGCCCTCGATACGGCTGGCTTGGCCGAGGGTAGCCGGGCGGATGGCTTCCAGCTTCTGCCGGACTTCATTGGAAAGGCCGATCACGGCGCGATAATCCAGATCCTGGGGCAATGCCCGACCTTCGTCCCGCCGGAACGACAGGATGTCAGCATCCTGGCGATCCAGATAACCGGCATATTGGGCATCGATCTCGAGTTGTTCGACGATTTCGGGCTCGAGGACACCGAGATCCGGCCAAATCGCTGCAAGCCGGCCGAATTCCACGTCCGGGAGAGCGAGCAGATCGATCGCTGTCCGCCGGACGCCGTCCTGCCGGATAGTCATGCCGTGCCTGGCGGCTTCATTCGGGGTGAGGGTCAGGGCGGTCATTGTTTCACGTGAAACGGCCAACCTCTCCATCTTTCGCCTGAAAGCCTGACGCCGGTCCTGGCCGATAATGCCAATCGCTTCGCCCAATCCGGTCAGGCGCTGATCCGCGTTGTCTGCCCTCAAGGTCAGGCGGTACTCAGCCCGGGAAGTGAACATGCGATAGGGCTCGCTAACACCCTTGGTCACCAGATCGTCGATCATCACCCCGATATAGGCCTGAGCCCGGTCGAGAATGACGGGCTCCTGGCCGCCGGCTGTGCGGGCGGCATTGAGACCGGCCATCAAGCCTTGGGCAGCCGCCTCTTCATATCCCGTGGTGCCGTTGATCTGCCCAGCCAGGTACAGCCCCGGAACGGACTTCACCGCCAGTGCGGGAGAAAGGGCGCGGGGATCGACATAGTCATATTCGATGGCATAGCCGGGGCGGCGGACGATCGCATTTTCAAGCCCCGGAATGGTAGCCAGCAAAGCCAGCTGGACGTCCTGGGGTAGGGAGGTGGAAATCCCGTTGGGATAGATGGTGTCGTCGTTAAGTCCTTCTGGCTCCAGGAAAATCTGGTGACTCTCCCGATCCGCGAACCGGCTGACCTTATCTTCGATGGACGGGCAATAGCGAGGGCCGGTCGACGCGATCTGGCCCGAATACATTGGCGCGCGATGCAGGTTGGCCCGGATGACGGCATGGGTCTGCAGAGTGGTGCGGGTGATGGCGCAGGCGATCTGCGGCGTGGTGATCGCCCGGGTCAGGAAAGAAAAGGGCTGGGGCGGATCATCACCGGCCTGCGACTCCAGGCTGGACCAATCGATGGTGCGGCCATCCAGGCGGGGCGGGGTGCCGGTCTTCAATCGGCCCATCGGCAAGCCAAAGCTATAAAGTGTCCTGGACAGACCGAGAGACGGCGGCTCGACCCCATCCGAGACATTCATCCGCCCGGCTGGAATCTGGGTCTCGCCGATATGGATCAAGCCATTCAAGAATGTGCCGGTGGTCAGGACCACAGCAGCGGCATGAATTTCCTCGCCCGAAGAAAGAACAACACCGGTGATCTTCGTACGGGCAGTGCCCGCACCCTTCAAGATCAGGTCTTCGGCCGCGGCCTCGCGGATTTCCAGATTGGCGATCTGGCGCAGCGCGTCCTGCATGGCAGCGCGATAGAGTGCCCGGTCCGCCTGGGCGCGGGGTCCGCGCACAGCGGGGCCTTTGCGGCGATTGAGCAGGCGGAATTGAATCCCGGCCCGGTCAGCGACCTGACCCATCAGGCCATCAAGCGCATCGATCTCCCGCACCAGATGGCCCTTGCCCACGCCACCGATGGCGGGATTGCAGGACATCTCGCCCAGGGTCCCAAGCTTATGGGTGACAAGCAGTGTGCGGGCACCCGCGCGCGACGAAGCCGCCGCCGCCTCGCAGCCGGCATGGCCCCCACCAATCACGATGACATCATAGCCGCTCATGCGCGGTGAAATACGCGCATCGACCCATCAGGGCAACGGCCCTTCGCTTTCGCTCGGGCGTTCGCCCGTTTTCGCAGGTCCACCGGACCTGCTCACGCGCTGCCGCGCGCCACGGCTCACTTCCCGATGCAGAAATCGCGAAACACCGCATCGAGCAATTCCTCGACATCGACCCGGCCGGTGATGCGCCCGACGGCGCGCAGCGCCAGGCGCAGATCTTCCGCGAAAAGCTCTGGCTGATCATCTGGCGCGGTGAGGGCATGGCGGAGAGATTCCAGTGCATGGATGAGCGCCTCGCGATGACGCGGCCGCGTCAGGGCAGGCGTTTGATCCTTTGTTTCCAGGCGTTCCGCCACCATCGCGGTCAAATTGGCGATCAGGTCGGTCAGGCCTTCGCCGCTTTTGAGCGACAATGAAATTCCGTCCCGCTTTTGAAAGCCAGGCAGGTCGCTTTTGTTCCAGATCAACAGATCGGGAGCGATGCCGGGATAATCCGTATACGGAACAGTACCGTCGCGCAGCAACAGCACCAGGTCGCTGGTGCCGGCCTGCGCCAGCGCTCGGCGTACGCCTTCGGCTTCCACCGCGTCCCCTGTTTCGCGCAGGCCCGCCGTATCCGCCACCTGGACCAGATAGCCGCCCAAATTCAGGCGCAGCTCGATCACATCGCGGGTGGTCCCGGGAATTTCCGACACGATCGCCGCATCGCGCCGCGCCAAAGCATTGATCAGCGAGCTTTTGCCGGCATTGGGCGGGCCGATGATGGCCAGCTTCAGACCCTCACGCAGCGCCTCGCCGCGCCGACCGTCATCCATATGGGTTTGAATGGCCCGGATGATTTGCGTGGCCCGGTCGCGGGCGGCCGCAAATTCCATCTCCCCCACACCATCGTCGGAAAAATCGATGGCGGCTTCGGCCCGGCCCAGAGCCCCGATCAGGGCCGCCCGCCAACCCTCATAAAGATCAGCGAGAGCGCCATCATACTGGCGCAGCGCCTGGCGCAATTGCGCCGGCGTCTCGGCATCCACCAGATCGGCGATGGCTTCGGCCTGGGTCAGATCCAGCCGGCCATGCTCCACCGCGCGCCGGGAAAACTCCCCCGGCCCCGCCGGTCTGGCGCCCAATTCCGCCAGGGTCTCGAACAATCGCTCTCGGGTGGCACGGCCGCCATGGATATGGAATTCCGCCACGTCCTCGCCGGTAAAACTGTGGGGCGCGGGAAACCACAGCACCAAAGCGCTGTCGATCACACCGTCCCGGTCCTTTAAGGTACGCAAACGCGCGGCGCGGGGCATGGGAAGATCGCCCGACAGCGCGGCCAGGGCGGGTCCGGCACCGGGACCGGAGACCCGCACCACGGCCACCCCGGCCCGGCCGGCCGCACTGGCCAGGGCAAAGATCGTTTCAACGGACGCCAAAGTCAGGGCTTTTCCTTCGCCTTGCCACCACGGGCGACCATGCCGGCGCTGTCCCAAAGGAATTTCTGAAATTGGGTGAAAGCTTCCCCGCCCCCCAGCGGGGCCCAGGCGCGCATCACGCCCTCCATGTCGCCCGCTTCCATGGCCCGGGTCATGCGCGCCCGCATGTCTTCGAGCATCTGCTTCTGCAGGGGCGCGACGTCCGGCAACCCCATCATCGCCCGGGCCTCTTCCGGCGTCATGTCCAGTTCGATATTCATCTTCATGGGCAATTTCCCCTTTCCAGACCTTCGCGGCGTGGGCCGCTAATCACCTTACCACCTGCCGCTCGCCCAAGCTCGCGGCGCTCGCCGCTCGAAATGGTCCACCGGACCATTTCGCCCGCTTCGCGGTCGCGGCTCGCCCTTCCGGGGGCAGGCGGTTTCAGCTAAGAAGCGCGGCCCTTAAAACCTCCGGCGATATTCCATCATCGCCGCGTCCAATGGAACCAGCGATGAACGCTCTTCAAAACGCCACCAGCCCCTACCTTCTGTCGCACAAGGACAACCCGGTGGAGTGGCGCGTCTGGAGCAACGATGTGCTGGCCGAATCCGAAGCGACCGGCAAGCCGATCCTGCTGTCCATCGGCTATGCCGCCTGCCATTGGTGCCATGTGATGAACCGGGAAAGCTTCTCCAACGCCGAGACGGCGAAGCTGATCAACGACAATTTCATTCCCGTGATCGCCGACCGCGCGCAACGCCCCGATCTCGATCAGATGTATCAGGCCGCTGGCAACATCATGGGCTTCAACGGCGGCTGGCCGCTCACCATCTTCCTCACTGCCAAGGGTCAACCTTTCTTCGTGGGCGGTTACCTCCCCGATACCGAGAAGCTTGGACAGCCGGCCTTCTCACGCGTGCTGGATGACGTGACCGCGCTCTATCGCGACAAGCGCGAAGAAGTGGACACCAACGCCAAGGCCATCTTCGAACAGATGCAAAGTCTTCTGGACCGCGACATGCGCGGCCAAGCCGAAGGCATTCAGCTCGACATCGCCGCGCTGCGCATGGGCCAGCGCTACGACATCTTCCTGGGCGGTCAACTCTCCTATCTCAACAATGGCGGGATGAAATTCCCCCAGACTATCTTCTTGGACATTCTGTGGCGCGCTCACATGCGCTCGGGCATCCAACAATTCCTGCAGATGGTCACCACCACCATCGACGCAGTGGTGCTGGGCGGATTGTTCGATCATATCGGCGGCGGCTTTTTCCGCTACACCCAGGATGAGCGCTGGCTGACGCCGCATTTCGAGAAAATGCTGCCCGACAATGCGTTGTTGGTCGAATTTCTCACCGGCATCTGGCAGTTCAACCGCAACGGACTGTGCCGTCAGCGCATCGAGGAAACTGTGGGCTGGATTCTACGCGACCTGACGATGTCGGACGGTTTCGCGGCGGGCTTAGAGGGCGAGTCCGAAAGCGAGGAAGGCAAATATTATCTCTGGAGCGAGCCGGAGGTCGATGCCGCATTGGTCGGCACCTTCGCTCAGCGTTTCAAGTCGGTGTATGGCGTCACGCGCGACGGCAATCACATGGCCGGCCGCAATGTCCTGCGCCGCATGGGCCATCCCCAGCCCCAGCTCACCGAAGCCGACGAAGCCCTGCTGGTGAAACAGCGCGGCTTGTTGCTGGCCGCGCGCGACAAGCGTGTTGCACCGGCCCGCGATGAAACCCTTCTGGCGGACTGGAACGGCGTTGCCATTTCCGCGCTGGCCCAAGCAGGCGCGGCATTGGACCGCGCCGATTGGGTCAAGGCCGCGATCACGGCTTTCGACAAAGTGGTCAAGATGCTGGGCGATGGCGACCGGCTCTACCATTCCGCCAATGGCGGCGTGCGCGGCGCCCCGGGCTTTGCCGATGACTACACCCATATGGCACGCGCTGCGCTCTATCTGTGGGAAGTCACCGGCGAAAAGCGTTTCCTGGATTGCGCAAAAACCTGGGTCGCAACCCTCAACGATCATTTCTGGAACATGGAGAAAGGCGGCTACTGCACCACCGCCGACGATGCAGACACGCTGATTGTGCGCTGCCGCGTTCTCTACGACCAGGCAGTGCCGTCGGCCAATGGCACCATGACCTGGGTGCTGACGCGCCTGGGACAGATCACCGGCGAAGGCGCTTACGGACAGCGCGCGCGCGACCAGCTCGAAGCATTTGCGGGCGAGTATGAGCGCGCCTGGGTGTCGTGCGCCTCTTATCTCAACAGCCTGGAGACCTTCGTCTCTGGTTTCCAGGTCGTGGTGGTGGGGCCCCGCAGCAATCCGCGCACCCAGGAACTGATGAAAGTGGTCTGGGGCAAAGTGCTGCCCAACCGGCTGCTGTATGTGGTGGATTCCGGTGATGCTCTACCGACCGGCCACCCGGCCTTCGGCAAAGGCATGGTCAATGGTGCGCCCGCCGCGTACCTCTGCTCGCGTGCAGACTGCTCGACCCCGATCACCAGCGCCGTAACACTCAGTCAGGTGCTGACGTTGCCGCCTCGCCAACCCGTTGGCTCGGCTTAAGCTCCAACCACGCGCTCTGAACGCTCGCGCGTCTTGGTCATGACTTTCTCCACCCGCGCCCGAAGGGCTGGCGGGGGGGAGATGTCTCTGAGCGCTTGCGCGAAAGAGACAGAGGGGGGTCCACATAAGGAGGGCTAGGATTTCTAGCCCGACCGGCTAACCTCCGGCCGATCACGGGGTGAAAATGAGCGGACAGACAGTCACCATCAACGGCAAGGACGGGCAATTCTCCGGCTATCTGGCAAGCCCGGGTACGGGCCGGGGCCCGGGTCTGGTCGTCATCCAGGAAATCTTTGGTGTCAACGCCGTGATGCGCGAAGTCGCCGACGGCATGGCTTCGCGGGGCTATTATGCCTTGGTGCCCGACCTGTTCTGGCGGCTGGAACCCGGCGTCCAGCTCACCGACAAATCAGACGCAGACTGGAAAAAAGCGTTCGACCTGATGAACCGCTTCCATGTCGACAAAGGCATCGAGGATATCCAGGCCACCATCGATCATCTGCGCGCCATGCCCGGATGCACCGGCAAGGTCGGCGCGCTGGGCTATTGTCTGGGTGGCCAGCTCGCCTATCTGACGGCGGCGCGGACCAATTGCGACGCGTCGGCGGGCTATTACGGGATCAATATCCAAAGCCGGCTGAATGAAGCGGACAAGATCAAGCACCCTCTGATGCTCCACATCGCCGAGGCCGACGAATACGTCCCGCCCGAAGCACAGGCCAAGATCGAGGCCGGCCTCAAGCCCAATCCCCATGTCACGCTCTACCGCTATCCGCTGATGAGCCATGCCTTTGCACGGGTCGGCGGGGCGCATTATGACAAGGCCAATGCGGATTTCGCCAATATCCGCAGCGCCACTTTCTTCCGCCAGAATCTCAGCTAGGGAAATAGACAGATGATCAAGGCAATCCGTTTCGAGAAAGCCGGCGGTCCCGAAGTTCTGGAATATAAGGATTATGATCTGCCCGCGCCCGGCCCCGGCCAGGTACGGATCAAGCACACCGCCATCGGCGTCAACTTCATCGACATCTATCATCGCGGCGGCCTCTATCCGCTGCCCATGCCATCGGGTCTGGGCTCGGAAGCCGCAGGGGTGATCGAGGCGCTGGGCGCCGGTGTCACCGGATTCAAAGTAGGCGAGCGCGTGGGCTATTGCAGCGGCGCCATCGGCTCCTACGCCGAAGCCAACAATGTCGCGGCCGAGAAGGTCGTGAAACTGCCCGATGGCGTCAGCGATGAAGTCGCCGCCGCTTCAATGCTCAAGGGCATGACGGCGCAATATCTGTTGCGGCGTATTCACCCGGTAAAGGCGGGCGAGACCATCGTGTTTCACTCTTCCGCCGGTGGTGTCGGCCAGATCGCCTGTCAATGGGCCAAGCATCTGGGCGCGACCGTGATCGGCAGCACAACCTCGCCAGACAAGGTCGAACTGGCGCGCGAAAATGGCTGCGCCCATGTGTTGAATACCAAGGATGCCGGCTGGGAAAAGAAAGTGCGTGAGATCACGGGCGGCAAAGGCGTGCCGGTTGTTTTCGACTCCATCGGCAAGGACACGTTTGAAGCCTCACTCGATTGTCTTCAGGTTCGCGGCCTAATGGTAAGTTACGGCAATTCCTCCGGTCCGGTGACGCCGTTCCCGCTGGGCATCCTGGCGACCAAAGGGTCGCTGATGCTGACGCGGCC
>JBEPVO010000105.1:0-9225 GCA_041690975.1 Alphaproteobacteria bacterium | reverse complement strand
ATGTCGATTGAAGCTCTGAAGAATTCCCTGCCCGAATATGCCAAGGATCTGAAACTGAATCTGTCGAGTCTGGCGGCGGAAACTTTGCTGACCGAGCAGCAGCGCGCCGGCACCTTCATCGCCTGCGCCCTGGCATCGCGGGAGCGCGGCACCACCAGCGCCATCATGAGCGAATTTGCGCCCAAGCTTTCTGCCGAAGCGCTGACAGCCGCTCGCGCCGCCGCCAGCATCATGGCGATGAACAACATCTATTACCGCTTCACCCATCTGGCCTCGGCGCCGGACTACAAGACCTTGCCCGCGCGCCTGCGGATGAACGTCATCGGCAAGCCCGGCGTGGACAAGGTTGATTTCGAGCTCTGGTGCCTGGCTGTTTCGGCCATCAATGGCTGCGGCGTCTGCATTGACAGCCATGAGAGGATTCTGCGCGACGCAGGAATGACGGCCGAGCAGATTCAGGCCGCCGTGCGTATCGCCGCTGTGGTCCATGCCGTTGCTGCCACCCTGGACGGCGAGAGCGCCGACATTACCGCCAACGCGGTCGCTGCTTGACACAAGTCAGGTAATGTCGAGCGTTTCGTTCACTACGGCAAGAAACCGCGCCAAAGTCGGCGCGGTTTCGTCGCGTCGCCAGACGATCCCGGTCTCGAGCGACGGCGCGCCTTCGAGCAGATCGACATAGCGCACGCCGGTGCGCGCCAGATGGCGCAGCGACGCGGGCACCAGCGCGATCCCCATCCCGGCAGATACCAGACTGATGATGGTCTGCATCTGGATCGCTTCCTGGGCGATGCGGGGTTCGCCGCCGCGCGCGCGGTAATAATCCAGCACGAGATCGTAGAAGGCGGGTGCGGACCTGCGAGGAAAGATCACCAGCGGTGCCTCGATCACTTCCGCGGGCGGCAATTTGCCGGCGCGCAGGGATAGGCGCTTTTCTGCAAACCAGATTTCCGGAACCGCCGCGATCAGTGGCTCGGACACCAGCGTGCGATAGACGAGGGATCCAGGCAGCGCATCATGCGCGGGCGGGATGACGATGCCGGCATGACCTTCGCCGTCCAGCAATGCCGCGATCTGCACATCGCTGGTCGCCTCGGTCAACGCGATCTCGACATCGGGATAAAGCGATGCGTAGCGACGCACCAGAGCCGGCAGGATGCTGTAATCGGCGGTGCTGACGAATGAGAGTTCGAGACGCCCCGCCTCACCGTCGCGCAAGCGCCGGGCGATATCCGGCAACGCCTTCACCCCATCAAGCACGCCCCGGACATGTATCAACCATTGCGCCCCGAACGGGGTCAGCGCCACGCTGCGCTTGGTGCGCAGGAACAGCGGTGCGCCGAGCTCCCGCTCCAGCGCCATGATCGACTGGCTCAGCGGTGGTTGGGTCATCCCAAGCGCCTCCGCGGCGCGTCCGAAATGAAGCGTCTGCGCCACCGTTGCGAAATGCCTCAACTGCCGGACGTCCACTCATATCTCCTACGACCTTATTTCTACTCAATAATATATTTTACTCGCCTCTGAAAGAGCCCTATCGAAGCCCGACCCCTCCAGAGGCCCAGACCATGCCGAAATACCGCTCCAGAACCACCACCCATGGACGCAACATGGCGGGCGCCCGGGGCCTGTGGCGCGCCACCGGCATGAAGGACTCCGATTTCGGCAAGCCGATCATCGCGGTCGCCAACAGCTTCACCCAGTTCGTGCCCGGCCATGTTCATCTGAAAGACATGGGCCAGCTCGTGGCGGGCGAGATCGAGGCGGCAGGCGGTGTCGCCAAGGAGTTCAACACCATCGCCGTCGATGACGGCATCGCGATGGGCCATGACGGAATGCTCTATTCGCTGCCCAGCCGCGAACTGATCGCCGACAGCGTCGAATACATGGTCAACGCACATTGCGCCGACGCGCTGGTCTGCATTTCCAATTGCGACAAGATCACCCCCGGCATGCTGATGGCGGCGCTGCGGCTCAACATCCCCGCCGTCTTCGTGTCCGGCGGCCCGATGGAAGCGGGCAAGGTTGTGGTGAAAGGCGTGACCCGCAAGGTTGACCTGATCGACGCCATGGTCGTCGCCGCCGACGACAGCTACAGCGACGAAGAGGTCAAGACGATCGAGCGTTCGGCCTGCCCGACCTGCGGTTCCTGCTCGGGCATGTTCACCGCCAATTCGATGAACTGCCTGACCGAAGCGCTGGGCCTATCCCTGCCTGGCAATGGCTCGACCCTGGCCACCCATGCAGATCGCGAAAAACTGTTTCGCAAGGCGGGCCATGTCGTCGTCGATTTGGCCAAGCGCTGGTACGAGCAGGACGACGCCACCGCCTTGCCGCGCGGCATCGCCAGCTTCCGCGCCTTCGAGAATGCCATGAGCGTGGACATCGCGATGGGTGGATCGACCAACACCGTGCTGCATCTGCTGGCCGCCGCGCAGGAAGGCGGCATCGATTTCACCATGGCCGATATCGACCGGCTCTCGCGCCGCGTGCCCTGCCTGTGCAAGGTCGCGCCCGCCAAGAATGATGTGCATATGGAAGACGTACATCGCGCCGGCGGCATCATGGCGATCCTAGGTGAGTTGGAACGCGCGGGCCTGATCGATTCCAGCCTGCCGACCGTGCATGCGCCCACCCTGGCCCATGCGCTGGCCCAATGGGACATCAGCCGCACGGATAATGCGGACGTCCTCAACTTCTTCCGCGCCGCGCCCGGCGGTGTGCCGACCCAGGTGGCGTTCAGCCAATCCGCGCGCTGGGACGAACTCGACACCGACCGCGAGAATGGCGTGATCCGCTCCGCCGAACATCCCTTCAGCAAGGATGGCGGCTTGGCGGTGCTGTTCGGCAATCTGGCGCCCGAAGGCAGCATCGTGAAGACGGCGGGTGTGGACGCATCGGTTCTCACCTTCAACGGCAAGGCGCGGGTTTATGAAAGCCAGGACGCGGCCGTCGCGGGAATCCTGGGCAACGAAGTCGTTGCCGGCGATGTGGTCGTGATCCGCTACGAGGGCCCCAAAGGCGGCCCGGGCATGCAGGAGATGCTGTACCCGACCAGCTATCTGAAATCGAAAGGCCTGGGCAAAGCCTGCGCGCTGATCACTGATGGTCGCTTCTCGGGCGGCACATCAGGCCTCTCAATCGGCCATGTCTCGCCGGAAGCCGCCGAAGGTGGATTGATCGCGTTGGTCGAAACCGGCGATCCGATCCTGATCGACATTCCCAATCGCGTCATCCGCCTGGATCTCGACGATGCGACGTTGGCGAAGCGCCGCGCGGCGATGCAAGCCAAAGGCAGCGCCGCCTGGAAGCCGGGCGCACGCACGCGCCATGTCTCGCCCGCACTCCGCGCCTATGCCGCAATGACCACCAACGCCGCACGCGGCGCGGTGCGCGACGTCAGCCAAGTAGAAAAATAAAGGCAGCGCCAAGTCTCAGGCCGCCTGGCCTGCACACCAGCCGGACGACCAGGCCCATTGGAAATTATAGCCGCCCAGCCAGCCGGTCACGTCCACGACTTCGCCGATGAAATAGAGGCCGGGAACGGCCTTTGCTTCCATTGTGCCGGAGTTCAGGCCGTTGGTATCGACCCCACCGACGGTCACTTCGGCGGTGCGATAGCCTTCGCTTCCCGAAGGAATAATGCGCCAGTCATTCACGGCTCCCGCCAACGCGCGCAGCTTGGCGTCGGATAGGTCGGCCAGATTTCCCGCGCAGCCCTGCGAGTCCACAATGTCCTTGGCCAGCCGCCGCGGCAGAAAAGTTGAAAGAAAAGTCTGCGGTTCCTGCCGCGCATGATCCACCTTTGCCGCGCGCAAGATCGCGAAGGCATCCTGTCCCGGCAACAGCGAAACCCGGATCTCGTCGCCTTCGCGCCAGTAAGACGAAATCTGCAGGATCACCGGCCCGCTCAACCCGCGATGGGTGAACAGCAGCGCTTCTTCGAACGCGGTCCGGCCATGCTGGACGCGCGCCTGGACCGCAACACCCGACAATGCATTCAGACGTTTCAGCAACGCCGCATCAAACGTCAGCGGCACCAGGGCCGGCCGCGTTGGGGTCACGCCCAGACCGAATTGTTCAGCGAGGCGATAGCCGAAATCGCTGGCGCCCATTTTGGGAATGGATTTCCCGCCCGACGCGATGACCAGCGAAGTGCATTGCATTTCTTCGCCATCGGAAAGCCGCAGCGCAAATCCGTCCGCCGCCTTTTCGACCTGCTCGACCTTGGTGCGCGGACGAAGCTCCGCTCCGGCCTGCTGCATCTCCGATAGCAACAGGTCGATGATCTGCTGGGACGATCCATCGCAGAACAGCTGCCCCAGTGTCTTTTCGTGATAGGCGATGCCGTAACGTTCGACCAGCGCAATGAAATCATGCTGCGTATAACGGCTCAGCGCGGAAATGCAGAAATGCGGATTGGCGGAAATGAACTGCGCCGGCGTGGCATTGCGGTTGGTGAAATTACAGCGGCCGCCACCCGAAATGCGGATCTTCTCGCCGGGGTTTTTCGCATGATCGACAATCGTCACGCTTCGCCCGCGCTGACCAGCGACGGCCGCGCACATCATGCCGGCCGCGCCGGCGCCGATAACGATCACGTCGCGCTTGCGCATCGTCCGTCCATCATCATCTGGCGGCACGGGCCGGGTTGGTCGCGGCCCAGATGATGTGTCGCACCCCGCGCCCTTTGTTGGCGCGCGCCTTGATCTCTTCCACCACGAAACCCGCATGGCCCAGACGGTTGAAGAATTCCTTGTTCGGCGCCGCCGACCAGATCGCCAGCAATCCTTTCGGCCGAAGCGCTTTGCGCGCCGCGTGAAGTCCCCGCAAATTATAGAGCCTGTCATTCTCGCTGCGGCTGAGTCCGTCAGGCCCGTTGTCCACATCGAGCAGGATGGCATCGAAACTTGCCTGTGCCGATGCGATCAGGCCGCCGACATCGACTTCGCGGATATTAACCCGTGGATCGCTGAGGCCGTTGGCGGTGAGTTCGGCCATCGGACCACGCGCCCATTTAATAACGGCGGGCACCAATTCCGCCACGGTGATTCGCGCATCCGCTTTAAGTCCAGCCAAGGCGGCCCGCAAAGTGAATCCCATCCCATAGCCACCGATCAGAATGTGGGCGTTGGGTTTGCCGCGAAGCCGATCGCATGCCAGCTCGGCCAGTACGACCTCAGAGGAACTCATCCGGCTGTTCATCAGCGGGATGCTGCCCGCCATAATCGAAAATTCACCGCCACGCTGCATGAGCTTCAACTCGCTACCGCCGCCGGGCACCGTTGCCGTATCGAGATGAACCCAGGGGATCATGGAAGCCTGCTTGCGAGGGACATTTGATCGCGCTTCCTACGAAGCGCCCGAACGGCAACCGGTTTGCCCATGGCTTGAAGCTAAGGGCGGATCAGCATACGTTCTTGTGGCGTTTGCCAACATAACGGAAAACAGTCCCTGTTAGTTCTCCGGTCGTTTTTAGGAACCGTTTGAGATGGCTGCGTTGTGGCGACCTTTTGCAAAGGCGAGCCAACACGACACCTTATCACTGGAAATCGAATCGGAAATACACCCGAACCGACGGCCCACCGGCGATATCTCGGTCGACGGATCTTTGGGTGCTGGATATCGGTGGCTTGTTCTTTCGTTCGCATGGGCACTTTTCGCTTTAAGTTATGTGGACCGCTTAGCGTGGGCAAATGTAAGTAGTCCTGCAGGTCATTCGCTTGGTATTTCGGTTTCCGCGCTGGGAGTTTTTGCCACCGCGTTCGGCGTTGGATACCTTTTTGGCAACGCGATCGCTGGCGTTACTGCGGACAGGGTTGGGCCTCGACGAATTTTGATGGCGTCCGTCGTTCCGCTCGGCGTTTTCACCGCCTTGTTTTCGTCAACCACAAACCTAGTTTCGGGGCTCTTGTTCCAGGCCATGATGGGGCTTTGTGCCGGAACTATTTTCATCTGTGGGGTAAAATTAATTACGAGTTGGTTCCCTCCCGTTGGAAGGACCACGGCGATGGGCATCTTTATGACCGGTACTTCTTGCGGCGTCGTGGCGGCGAATTATATCGTCCCTTTCGCGCTCCAACTGGTTGGATGGCGGGGAGTTTACGAAATTCTTGGCGGGATTACTGTTGCGCTAGGTCTCGCAGTCTATTTCGTTGTGCGTGACGGGCCGAAGGCCACCAGAGCGCCAAAAACGACTTCCTTGGCTCTGCGAGAATTGTTCAAGAACAAAAATCTCTGGTGGCTGACACTCGCCGGTATTGGCGGACCGTGGGGCACGTGGGGCTTTGCACTTTGGGCGAACATTCTCCTCGTTAGCCGGTTTCATTTGACGCCTATCGACGCCGGGATAGTCGTCGGAAGTTTCGGCGTGGGCGCCATCATTGCCAAACCACTAATTGGGATGATTTCCGACGCTCTCGGAGGCGTTCGCAAACCGTTGGCGATAGCTGCCCTTTTATTGTTTGCGATTGCTTTGATCGCATTTGGGCGTCTTTCAAAAGTGAATGAATTCTATTGGTTTGCGCCGATTTTGGGTGTGTTGGCATTCGTGTATAGCCCTTTGCTCAATACGATGATCGCAGAAGTGGGCGGAGCAGGGTTGTCGGGTTCAGCAACAGGATTCACGCAGATTATCAACACCGCGGTTAGTGCAGTTCAGCCAATTGCAGTCGGCTTCGTTTACTTCGAAACCAACTCATTCTTTTGGGCCTTTGGCACTCTCGCAATTGGTCCGTTGCTAGGCGCAATGGCTTTGATAGCCGTGAAAGAACCAGAGCAAATACTGGCCTGACGGATCGTTTATGGAGCAGGGCTGAGTCGTATCATGAGATATTGCAATGGCACTCGAAGCTGATCTCGTCGGTTATGCTCTTGCCCTCGGTTACGATGATATGGGGGAGGATCAGCGCGCCCATATCGTCAACCTCGTCGTTGACGTCTTCGGCACGGCAATTGGCGCCGCTGCGCTTGAGCACGAATCCGGCGCGATTTGCGAGGCCTATGCGATCGAGCGGCGCGCTGGCGGCGACAACCGCGAAGCGACACTGTGGTCCGGGAACGGCCGGCTGCCGAGCGACGAGGCAGCGCTCTGCAACGGCACATGGGCGGAAGTCCTCGATTTTCAGGACGTGATCGTCATGCCTCGCAACAACGGCCACGCCGGGGCAACGATCGTGCCGGCCACGATCGCCATCGCCGAATTCGTCAAGGCTGACGGGCGAAGCCTGATCGCCGCGATAGCGGCGGGGCTCGAAGTGACGATCGCTGTCCTCAACGCGTTGGGACGCAAGCATCGCAGCGAAGGTCGCGGTTTTCGCACCACGACGATCGCCTCGCCGCTCGGCGCGAGCGTCGCCTGTGCGAAATTGCTCGGTCTCGATGCCGATCACGCGCTCAATGCGCTCGGCATTGCGGGCGCTTGTGCGATTAGCGGTCTGATGCCGTCGCTGGCCCCTTCGGAAGGGCGTTTCGGCATGGACAAGGATCTCGCCATTGGCTTCGGCGCGCAACTCGCCGTCAATGCGGCGCGGCTGGCGCAACGCGGCATGACCGCGAGCCATGCCGTCGTCACCGGAGAACGCGGAATCCTCGCGAGCCACGCGCATGGCGATGCGCGCGCCCTCGCCATTCCGGCGAGCGGCGCGCCCAATGTGCTCGATGTCGCGTTGAAGAAATATCCCGCCAGCTACGGCGTCCATGCCAGCGTGGAAGCCGTCCTCACGATCATGGCGGCCGAAACTCTGCGGTCGGACGAGATCGAAAAAATCATCGTCCGCGTCAAGGATGATTCGGTTGAGACATTGTCGGCGCGCACGCCCGCCAATCACATGGCGGCGCGATTCAGTCTTCCCTACTGCGTCGCGTCGGCGGCCATACGCGGCCGCTGCGCGCTCGCCGATTTCGAGACGGACGCGCTCGAGGACTGGAGCGTGCGCGACATGATGACGAAAGTGGAACTCATCGCCGATCCCGTCCTCACCAGTTTCTACTGCGCGACCGGCAGCTTTCCGGGCGAGGTGGAGCTTGTGACGGGGCGCGGCACATTTCGGCTGCGCATCGATTACCCGCGCGGCTCGCGCGAAAGACCAATGGATATCAACGAAGTCGATGCGAAATTTAGAGCACTTACGGCGCGGCGCTTCAGCGGCGAAGCGCAAAAAGGTTTTCTCGCTCTCGCCCGCGGGCTGGCCGACCTCGCCGATGTCGGCGAATTGACGGGCCGGCTTTGAGCCGCGCGCGCTGACCTGGCCTGACGGATATTTTGTACCAGCGGAATAGAGAGTTTATTGTATCGGCCCCCTGTTTTCAGAGGGAATTTGGCGGAGGATCGGCACCTCCCGACAAATTGTCTCTAGTCAATCGGTCAGCATCCCGGGGTTTGGCTCTTAGACAAGCCCTGACGCCCCCGCAAAGGGGCAGGATACCCGCCAGAAAGGCCTAGGAGGGAACAGGCCGCCCTTTGGGACCCGGTGCCGACCGTTTGCGCCTCCGCCTCGCCCTACCCTCCCACTGGAGCCCTGAGACGATCGGGCAGCTGGACGACCGCGTTGGCACAAACTGGGCCAGACCGGCGCGACCCCAGCACCTAAACGTCGGTACCTTCTGCATGAAGGTCTTAGGCTCCAGTAGTTGTTCGATAGGTGATCCACTTACCGGACGCTGCGGAACATTAGTCAATCAGGATGAATGTGACCTTGAGGCCGACGCGGTACTCAGAAATTTTTCCGTTTTTCACGATAACTTTCTGCTCTTTGACCCATGCGGCCTCGACATTTTTGAGCGTCTTGGCCGCGCGCTCGACGCCCTTCTCGATGGCATCTTCGAAGCTCGTCTTGGAGCTGGAAATAATTTCCGTAATTCGGGCTACTGACATTGTTTGCTCCTTCGTTGGCATAGAAACGAACTTGCAACCTATCACAGCGGCGGGCCGAATAGAGTGCAATTCATCGCCGCCTGGTCGATCGCGCCGGACCACGCAGTCTGCGGCGCGTCGCTGAGCTCCGCATCGAAATGGAGATCCAGACGCCGTTTGGCTACCCCGGTGCCCCTGAATGGCTTAGAGGGCATTGCAGCAGCGACACAGACTGAGGCCGGTGAACGCGCTTCCCAACTATAATTTTATTGTTGTGTCTGAAGAGAGAGGCTTATTACAGAGCACACCTCGCGATCCGGCAGGCACTTTACGTTTCATGACGATCCGATCCACCACCTTGCGCCGCCATCGGC
>JBEPVO010000104.1:0-9229 GCA_041690975.1 Alphaproteobacteria bacterium | reverse complement strand
CTGGTTTCCGATCCTCTTTCAGTGCGAATCTCAATGACCTGCGGTCCTCCTTCGCTGAGGGCTCGCTCCAGCTCCGCTCGGAATTCCGTGGGCGTACCGACACTTGCGCCTCGCAGGCCGAATGACTCGGTGAATTTGACGAAATCGGGATTGCGAAGTTCAGCAACGATAGTGCGGCCGTCGAATTGCTCAATCTGGTCCCGGCGCACATTACCGAATGCGTTGTTGTTGAAAACCAACGTGACCAGGTCGATGCCATATTGCGCGGCGGTTGCCAGCTCCGGGGCGGCAAACATGAACCCGCCATCCGCCGTGATCGCCACGACGGCTTTGTCGGGATGCGCGACCTTGATGCCGAGCGCGGTGGGAAAGCCGGAGCCCAGCGTTCCCATATAGCCCGACGTGACATAGGTCCTGGGTTCGTAAACTGGAAACCCGTACCAGGATGCAAATCCGACCTGCGAAAGCTCATCGGTGACAAAGCCGTCGCGCGGCAACACTTGGCGCAGGACATTGAGGTAGGACATTTGCGGCTGAACCGCCTGAATCTGAGTTTCGGCAAGGCGTGAAGCCTCGCCAATGATCTGGCGGCGGCCCGTTTCCTTGCGATAGCCATTGCGGCGCACTGCCTCAACCAGCAATGCGGTTGCCGGGGCCGCGTCGCCGACGATTGCGACATCGGGAACAAGCCGTGTCATCTCCAGCGGATCAATGTCGATCCGGATGGATTTCAATCCGGGAGGACGCCATGACCATCGCCATGACGGCGCTTCGAGGCGCGTGCCGATTCCGATCATCAAGTCGGTCTGAGGCCACAAATTGTAAGCTGCCGCGATCGTTAGGCCCAGTTCGTGATCATTGCTGACGATACCACGACCGCTGCGAAAGCCGATGACGGGCGCATCGATCTCCTCGGCAAGGGCCAAGATCGCGTCGGCTGCGCCAAACGCACCCGACCCCACAAAAATCATGGGGTGCCGGCTTGCGCCAATCAGCTTGGCCGCCGCGAGAATGTCGTCCTCATTGACGACTGGCGGCGCCAGAACAGGCAACACGCCGCATTCGCCGGCTTCGCCCCGTTGCGTGAAAACATCCCAAGGCATTTCCAAGGCCGCTGGCCCCCGACGCCCGGAAAGCATTTGCTGAAAGGCGCGGCCGACCCCCGACCGTGCCTGGGCAGGTGAATTCACATGATCCGCCCATTTCACGAATCCGCGCATGGTCGCCAGCTGGTCCGGCATCTCGTGGAGGTGGCCTCTTCCTTTTCCAAGAAATGGCGAAGGTACCTGACCTGTGAGCAGCAAGAGGGGTTCATTGCAGCCGAATGCCGTCAGCAGGCCTGCGCTCGCATTCAACATTCCAGGACCTGGGACGACCGAGAGTGCCGAGGCACGTCCCGTCGAGCGGGCATAGCCGAACGCCATATAGGCACATGTCTGTTCATGCCGTGCACCGAAGACCTTGATGCCGGGGTTTGCCTGGTGCAGCGCGTCGAACAGGCCGTAAGTCTGGGCGCCAGGAAGCCCAAAAACCGTATCGATACCGTGATCCCTGAGACCGGCCACAAGCGCTTCACCACCAGTCATCTCGGCCATTTAGATCTCCATGAGCCGCAGGCGGGTTCTGTCGGAAACGCAGCCATTTGGAGGCCGATCCGTGTAACTACTTAATATGTTAATTATTTTTTCCCGTCAACGCAGCCGCATTTTATCGTATCCGGCCTTCCGAAATTCCGCGCGCGCGAACGCGTGATCATGGTCCCGGCCCGGGGGGTGCCAGCCACGCGCGGCGCGTCAGCAGCCATCTAACTGCAGGCTTCGGTTTTACAAGAAGTATGGCGGGGAGGCCTCGTCAGCCTCCTATTCTGAACGGTCTGGCAAAATTGGCACCAGTCGTTATGAATTTGCGTCCTGACTGGCCTACCATGGGGAATGCACATGAAGAAAATGACCTTCTGGTCGTCCGCGTTGCTCGCTTTGTCAGTTTCCGTCCTCGGTTCTGCGAGCATAGCGCAAGATGCGCCCCAAACGCTCTCCAATGATCTGATCCGAATGCCTTTGCCAAAGGGAGGGGAGGCTTACGGCAATATCGACGGCAAGCATTTGTGGCAGTACGTCGTGGAGCAGGCCAAGATCTCCACGGACTATCGGGACAATGGCCACCCGCAATGGTGGGGCCGCATTGTGGGCACACCGGGGGACGAAGCCGATGTGCAATGGCTTTTGAACAGATACCGCAAGATCGGACTTTCGGACGTGCATGCGCAGACCGTCAAATTTTTCCGCCCGCAATATGAGCCAAAATTCTGGTCGGTCTCGCTGGTGGGCGAGGGCAAGACGATCAATCTTGTTTCAGCCCAACCGCCTTATGGCGGGACCGGGACGGACGGAAAAGAATTGGATCTCGAAATCGTCTATGTGGGCCTTGCCAGCGAGGCCGATTTTGCCGGCCGGGATGTTCGCGGAAAAGCCGTCCTATATGTGAAGGAGCTGAGAAACCACAATCTCGATGCGGATGTGGTGAAACGCATTATGAGTCATGGTGCGGCTGCCATCTTTGCCTTTGATCTTGGGGGTGAAAATCACAAAACCCAGGCCTATCCCACTCCTTCCAACATCCCGACGTTTGATCTGGGGACCGAGGATGGAAAAACCGTGCGCAATTCGATTGGCGCGTCTGCCGGTGCGTCGCCGCATCTCAAGTTTCGCCTGGATGTCGAGTGGCGATCCGACCAACAATCTTATTTGGTATGGGGCGCGCTGCCAGGCGCCACGGACGAAACCATCTATGTTGTAGCGCATCGCGACGGATGGTTTGAAGCAGCGGGGGACAACGCCAGCGGGGTTGCGGTCATGTTGGGTCTGGCGGAGCATTATGCGAAGATACCGAAGAGTCAGCGGCGGCGAACCATAGTGTTCATCGGCACCGATGGGCATCATGACGCGGGCACGTTCGGAGAGAGTTGGCTAGTCGCCAATCGAGCCAAGTTTTTCTCGAAGACGGCGCTGCTGATCAATGCCGAACACCCTGCAGAAGTTATGAGGCATGGCGTGCATGCTGTTCGGGATCATTACGCCGGCTCGAGCACGGCTGTCATTCCCAACGAATGGTATGCCGGGGGTGCATCAAGGCCGCGGCTGACGAAGATCGCGGGCGACGCATTCCGTGAATTTGGTGTGCCGGTCTGGGAGAAAGCAGACGACCAGCGGTTGGGTGGCGGCGACATGGTCGAATTTTCCTGGTTCGTGCCAGGTGTTGTCGTGGAGTCCAATGATTTCGACAATATGCACACTGAGGCGGACGCCCCCGAAACCGTAGCCTGGACGGGGCTGGAGGCGATGACGCGAGCATACGCGAAAATCATCGATGCAGTTAACAAGATTCCTCTAAAAGAATTGCAGCGGCCCGAAGAAACCGGCCGGGCCCGTCAGGGCTTAAATCTGGCGCGATGCCAAGCGTGGATTCAGGATTCAACCAAAGACTGTGTCCCGTGAACCCGGGCCACGGACGTACTGCTGATCTACGATACTTCGCTAGGTTTGCCCAATGTCATTGCTTTGAGGATTATGTGATTGCAGGCCCCGGCTTATCACCTGGTCACACGCGATTATCGCATCGGGCCGAATATCGGAGAGAGCCTCAAGCCGATCATAGACCGGCGCAAAATCCGCTTCAGCAGTTTGCTGCAGTAATTCATCGAAGCTGTCGATGACAAAGTAGCTCTGTTGGTAGTCGTCAATGCGATATTGCGTGCGCATGACCCGTTCCAGATCAAAGCGTATCCGATTGGGCGAAACGCTATCCAACGCAAAGACGGACTCGCCAAAACTCGAGAGAATTCCAGCGCCATACAATCGCAGTTCACTTTGTTCGCGTATGAGTCCAAATTCCACTGTGTACCAATAAAGTCGTGCCAATTTGCTTAGAGAGTGAAACTTGATCGCTCTTAGGCCGCCCGCCCCGTAAGCTTGCATATAGTCGGCGAACACTGGATCGGAGAGCAATGGAACATGTCCAAAAACATCGTGAAATACATCCGGCTCCTGAAGATAATCGAGCTTGTCGGGCGGGCGAATAAAACGGCCGGCGACGAATCTTCGATTGGCAAGATGCTCGAAGAAAATTTCGTCTGGCACCAATCCGGGAACGGCCACCACTCGCCAGCCCGTCAATTTGTATAGCCGCGCCGACAGTTCTTCGAAGTCCGGAATGCCCGAGCGTGATATTTGCAAACTCTCCAATCCCTTGAAGAATGATGCGCTGGCCCGACCTTTCAGCATTTTGATCTGGCGGGCAAAAAGCTGATCCCAGACTCGGTGCTCGCTCTGCGAATAGCTGGTCCAAGCTTGCGGAATCGTCCAGTCACGCGCGGTGTCAGATGACTCGGGAAATTTGGCGATCATTGCCTTAGCTCCAGATAGGTAAGTATGAAGCTTGATTATCGAAGTATGTGAGGAATTGACGTCGAAGTCTCGGCTCATGATATGTACCTTGACGGAAAACAACAATTATTGTGGTACAGCAATGCCGCCGGCTCGAGCGCGATGGACTTCCCGACTTCTCAGGAACCTCTTATCATCCGTCCGTAATGGCGGATGCTCAGTGTTGGGTTCATCGTTACATTCAGGTCTAGAGGGAACCATGCGATATATAGCGTATGCATTGACGGCCGCTGTTGTGGCTGCTTCGGCGATTGCTCCGGCACTGGCTCAACCGATGGCGGGGGCCGCCTCGATACCCGATCTGACGGCGCCGACGAACGACGCGCCGAACCCGTTCCGGTCGATAAAAGACAATTTCCCATTGCCGGCGGGCCGCACCTGGGGTTCCACCAGCGCGGTGGAAATTGATCGCGACGGCAAGTCGATCTGGGTCGCCGAGCGGTGCGGCAAGAATGGCTGCCTCGACAGACAGACCGGCGCGATGTCCGACCTGCCGTCCGTTCTGAAGTTCGACCAGAACGGCAAGCTGGTGAAGTCTTTTGGCGCGGGCATGATGGTTTTCCCGCACGGCATTTATGTTGATCGCGATGGCAATGTCTGGGTGACGGACGGTCAGGACAATGGCAAGCGCCGGGAACGGGGCGCGGCCGGTCCGATCGGCCCGCAAGATGCGACCCTGGGAAATCAAGTCATTAAATTCAGCCCCGACGGCAAGGTCTTGCTCACGCTTGGCAAGAAGGGCGGCGCTGCGGCGCCAGATTATTTCTATCAGCCGAATGACGTCGTCACCGCGTCGAATGGCGATATCTTCGTGGCCGAAGGCCATGGCGTGGGCAACAACCGCATCATCAAATTCGACAAGACGGGCAAATTCATCAAGGAATGGGGCAAGTTGGGCACGGGTCCGGGTGAATTCGACCAGCCGCATGCGCTGGCCATCGATTCCCACAATCGCCTTCTGGTCGGTGACCGCAACAACAACCGCGTCCAGATTTTCGATCTCGACGGCAACTTCATCCAGCAGCTGCACCAATTCAGCCGGCCGAGCGGCATCTGGCTCACCAAGGATGATGTGCTGTACGTCACTGATTCCGAATCGGAATCGGTTTCGCGCAATCATGACGGCTGGAAACGTGGAATCCGCTGGGGCAGTCTCAAAGACGGCAAGATCGTCGGGTTCATTCCCGATCCGGTCGAGCATGCGACCGACACCAGCGCCGCCGAAGGTGTCGCGGTCGATGCCGCGGGCAATATCTACGGCGCTGAAGTGGGGCCGAAAGATCTTATGAAGTACGTGAAAAATTAACCGGCGGCTTGCCGCCGCGTGGGTTTGATCAGTCCACCGCCGCGCGTTGCGGGGCGGGCTCTTCAGGCCGTTGAAAGGTGCTGAGCGGCAACTTGTTCACATCGTCGACAATCTTGGCGAAGGCGCGCGTCGTTGCTTCCAGGCCTGTCCATGGCACCATTTCTGGCGTTTCCCAGTCGGTGTGGAAGTAGCTGTGATACTCGCTCGCACTGACGGCGGGCAGGAAGCGGAAGAACACACCGGCGTCGCCGGCGGGCGGAACGGGGCTGGGATCGAATTCCACTGGAACGCCAAATTTCTTGAAGGCGTCCCATGTGATCTTTTGCAATTCGGGCCGGCTCTTGCCACCGGCATACCATTCCAGCGGCATGGCGGTATTGGCCCATGCCAGCTCGTCGCCCGGATAATAGCGCGGCCGCGATTGCGTGACGATTGTTGCTGGATGTTCGACGTTTATGAACAAGGCGGTTTTCGCAAAGAGCGTGGCTTTGTTCGCCACCATCCACCGGCGCCCGACGCCGCCATCCGGACCATTATGATGTCCGTCCAGGCCGACAAAGACCATGGTACGGCGGCGCTTGGTCTTCGGGATCTTGGCATAATGCTCCGCCAGACCCAGCATGGAAGCAACGCCACCGGCATTGTCGCTGGCGCTGTCGAACCAGCCATCCTTGTGCGCGGTTATGTAAATGGTCTCATCCGTGGCGCCGGGTAATGTGCCCCAGACCAGCGCGGTGTGCAGGTTCGGAACCTTTTCGACGTCCAGGGATACTTTGATTTTCGGCGCAGGACCGTCCTTCGCCGCCTCGATCATCTGGCGGGCGGCGGTGCCGTCGTCGTTTCCAAACGTGAAAGCCGGTGCCTTGGTGGCGGACGGATAGGCTTCATAACGCATGTTGCCGGGCAGCATCGACACTTCAAAAATGACTGCGGCGCCCTTGTCGTCGGCTCGTTTGACGGCGTTTTGTTCCACCAATCCCGGCATGCTGTAAACGAAAACCGCTTTTCCACGGACGTCCTTGCTCGCGAAATCCGCTTCGGTGCCTAGGCCGACATAGACCGCATCCAATTCCGCGCCGCCGGGCGGCAATCCATTGGCATAATAATCCGGCTGCGCGGAATCCAGATGAATAGTGCGGCCGCCGCTTGTCATCGTCACGTCCCAGGTCTTGGGCATCCATTGCGGCGGAAGATCGAGCTGTTGGGTGCGGACGTCTGAAAGGCCGATCGATTTGAATTTTGCCGCGAGCCATTCGTTTGTTTCGACGTCGCTCGACGTGCCCATGATCCGCCCCCAGAATTTCGGATGTCCGGCGTCGCGATAGCGGCGGGAAATCTCCGCCAGCTCGACGACGTATTTGTGCATCTTCCTGCCGTCGATCGCGGCGTAAGCTTGCGCGTCTTTGGGAAGCGGGAACTGGATCACGCTTTCCTGGACACGGGAAAGCGGAAGGGCGGGCGCCGTGAGAGATTGGGCGATCGTGGATCGGGCCTTGGGCGCCGGTTGTGCGAAGCTGGGCTGATCGGCGGCAGCAAGCCCCGTCAACAACGCCGCAGCGGTGAAGGTGTGGGCGATGGTCTTCTTCACGAGGCTCCCTCCATTTTTATTTTATAAAACGTCGACCTTCAGCGGCACGGGCCTGGCAAGTGCGGCCCGGCCCATGCCGAAATATCACTCGTCGAAATCGCTGTGATTGCCGGTATCTTCCGGCCGCTTGAAGGTACTGAGTGGCAGCTTGTTCACTTCGTCGATCACTTTGGCATATGCGCGCGTTGCCGCCTGCAGGCCGGTCCACGGAACGGTTTCCGGCGTTTCCCAGTCGGTGTGGAAGTAATTGTGATATTCGCTGGCGTCGATCGCCGGCGTGAAGCGATAGAAATAGGACGCATCGCTGGCCGGCGGCGTGGGGCTTGGATCGAGCTCCATTGGCACGCCGAATTTCTTGAACGAATCCCACACGATCTTGCGAAGCTCGGGGCGTTCCTTGCCGCCAGCATACCATTGCAGAGGCATATAGGTATTGCCCCATGCCAGTTCGTCGCCCGGATAGTAGCGTGGCCGCGATTGCGTCGTGATCGTCGAAGGATGCTCGTCGTTGATGAGGACGGCGGTCTTGGCGAACAGCCTGTCCTTGTTCTGGGTCAGCCAGGTCTTTCCGGCGGCACCGTCAGGGCCGTTATGATGCCCGTCCAGTCCGATGAAAATCATGGTGCGACGACGCTTTTCCTTTGGGATTTTTGCGAAATGTTCGGCCAAACCGAGCATGGAGGCGACGCCGCCACCATTGTCTCCCGCGCCCTCGAACCAACCGTCCTTGTGGGCGGTGATATAGATGGTCTCGTCGGTGGTGCCGGGCAAGGTGCCCCACACCAGTGCCGTTTTGAGATTGGGCACCTTTTCGACATCCAATGTCACTTTGACCTTTGGCGCGGGCCCGTCCTTCGCCGCCTCGATCATTTCCCGGGCGCTGACGCCATCGTCATTTCCCAGCACGAGACTGGGCGTCTTGGTGTCCGACGGATAGGCGATGTAGTGCATATTGCCCGGGAGCATGGAGACGTCGAAGACGATAGCTGCGCCCAGAGCGTCCGCGCGTTTCACCGCCCCTTCATTCTTCAGGCCCTGCATGCTGTAAACGAAGACCGCCTTGCCGCGAACGTCCTTGCCTTTGAAATCCGCTTCGGTGCCGAGGCCCGCATAGACGGCATCCAGCTCGACGCCGCCAGCCGGCAGCCCGTTGGCCAGATAGGCCGGTTGGGCGGAATTCAGGCTGATCGTCTTGCCGCCCCCGGTTATCGTCACGGCCCAGGATTTCGGCATCCATTGTGGCGCAAGATCCAGCGGTTGAATGCGGACATCCGTGAGTCCCACGGACTTGAATTTCCCGGACAGCCATTCATTGGTTTCGGTATCGCTGGACGTGCCGATGATCCGGCCCCAGAATTGCGGATGTCCATTGTCGCGATAGCGGCGTGAAATCTGCGCCAATTCTTCGACATAGCGGTGCATCTTTTTCCCGTCGATCGCGCCATAGGCTTCTTCGCCCTTGGGCAGCGGAAACTCGATCAGGCTATCTTGAATGCGAGAAGCGGAAATGGCGGGCGGCGTGAGCGATTGCGCGATCGTGGAGCGGCTTTTCTTCACGGGCTGCGCCATGCTGGGCTGATCGATCACGACGAAGCTCAGCGACAGTGCCACCGCCGCGGACGAGCAAAAAAGCATCTTTCTCACGAAATTTCCTCTCAGTTGATTTTGTTTTTCCGGCAATTCTGACGCGTTTGATGGCGATACCGGATTGCGTTGCGCATTATCGTCGCCGTCGGAAACACCCCTCATAGTCTGGTGTTACGGCTATGGTCATATTGACGGGCGAGAATTGCTTCACAAGAGCAAGCTGCCGCTGCAGACTGTGCTAATATGCACAACCAAGGTGCAAGTTTGCTCGCTGAGTGATCCCGTCTCTCGAACGTCCCGCGTCTT
>JBEPVO010000103.1:0-9229 GCA_041690975.1 Alphaproteobacteria bacterium | reverse complement strand
AGATTGCCCTGGGCGATCGCCACGGTGTTGATGCGGACATCCGAGCCCATCACGATCACGCCCGATGTCTGGTCGATGATGACTTTGGCGGGTTGATCGGGATCGACCTTGACCTGTTCGATATCGGTGAGAAGGCCCATCACGCCGCCAGGATAATTGGCGGGCACCTTCAACTGGATGTTCGAGGGATCCGATGCGACGGCTACGCTGCCGCCCAGATACGTGTTCACGGCCTGGGCAATGCGGCTGGCCGTGGTGAGATCGGGATTGTGCAAGGACAGTTTCAGATTATCCATGCTGGCGAGATGAAAGCCGGTTTCGCGTTCGACGATGGCGCCGTTGGAAATGCGGCCCGCTGTCGGCACGCCGCGCGTCACACTGGCGGCATCGCCCTGGGCCGAGAAGCCACCCACCGCGACGGGGCCCTGGCCGACCGCATAGGTCTGGCCATCGGCACCGAACAAAGGCGTCACCAGCAAAGTGCCACCCTGCAGATTTTTTGCATCGCCCATGGCGCTGACGCTGACATCGATGCGCGAGCCGGCGCCGGCAAAGGCGGGAAGGTTGGCGGTCACCATCACGGCGGCGACGTTCTTGGTCTGCATGGTCTGGCCGCGCGTATTGACGCCCAACCGTTCCAACATCGTCTGGATGGATTGCTGGGTGAAGGGCGCGTTCTTGAGCGAGTCGCCGGTGCCGTTAAGGCCGACCACCAAGCCATAGCCGACCAGCATATTGTCCCGGATGCCTTCGATCTCGATCAGGTCTTTGACCCGCGAGAAGGCCATGACAGGGACGGGCGCGGCCACCAGGGCAGCGCCGATAACGACGGCGGCAAGACGGATATAAAGAGGTGCGCTGCGCATGAACTCGGCTTCTGCCTATTTTCTGGAAAGCAGCCTTGCCAGTTTCGTGCCGGGACGGCTCGTAAAATAACTAAGCAATTTCAAATACTTGCATAATCACCGAACATCGTTCGGTCTGCCTGCGGCAGGTTTTGCCGGGCTTTCTTAGCCTTAGCCTTGGACCAGGGCCGGGGTTGCCGGCTTCTGGGTCCGCCCGATCATCAGCGCCACGAAGGCTGCGGCGATGCCGACAAATCCGGCCGCGACAAAGGACTCCAGATAAGAGCCGGAGACGCTGCGGGAGGCCCCCGCAATGAACGCCGCCGATGCCGCGCCCATCTGATGGCTGGCCGAAATCCAACCGAACATCACAGGCGCCTTCTGCGATCCGAACGCCCGGTTGGTCAGCGCCAGGGTGGGCGGGACGGTGGCGATCCAGTCCAAGCCGTAGAATACGGCGAACAGCGACAGGCCCCGAAAACTGAAATCGGCGTAGGGCAGATAGATCAGCGACAGCCCCCGCAGCCCATAATAGATGAACAGAAGCTTGCGCGGATCGTAGCGGTCGGTGAGCCAGCCAGATGCGGTGGTGCCGACCAGATCGAACACCCCCATCACTGCCAACAGTCCGCCCGCTACGATCGCATCCAGGCCATGATCGCCGCACAGCGCGATCATATGCGTGCCGACCAGGCCGTTGGTGGTGAAGCCGCAGACAAAGAAGGTTCCTGCCAGAAGCCAGAAGTCTCGATTTTGCAGGCCTTCCTGCAATCCGGCGAACGCGATCTTCAAGGGATTGCCTGTTGTGCGCGCCGGTATGGGGTGATCGGCATCGGCGCCGAACGGCACTTGCCCGACATCGGCGGGCCATTCCGGCAGCAGCCAGAACACCAGTGGAATCAAAATTGCCAATGCGGCGGCGACCACCATCACCACCGGTTTCCAGCCGCCCCATTCCTGGATTGCGGACAGTGCGGGAAAGAAAACCAAGGTGCCGGTGGATGTCGAAGCTGCCAGCAATCCCATCACCAGTCCGCGATTGGTGACGAACCAGCGATTGACGATAGTGGCGGACAGCACATTGGCGACACAGCCCGAGCCGATGCCCGATGCGACGCCCCAGGACAGAATGAGTTGCCAGGGCGCCGTCATCCAAAGGCTGGCGATGGACGAGGCGCTCATCAGGGCAAGAGCAAAGATCACGACTTTGCGGACGCCGAACCGCTGCATCGCTGCCGCCGCGAAGGGACCGGTGAGGCCGAACAGGAAAATGCCCACCGCCGCCGCAAAGGAAATCACGCTGCGGGACCAGTGGAAGGCATTGGCCCAGGGAACCAGCAGCACGGCTGGGGTGGATCGCACGCCCGCTGCCGACAGCAGAGCGAAGAAGACCACCGCCACCACAATCAATGCATAATGCGGACTGAAACGGCGCATGCGATCTCCCTCTCGACGAGGAGAATGTGCGCGATTCCGGGACCGAAATCAGCCGTGCGGCACGCATGCCGCTTCGGCCCTTGCTGCATGGGCCCAGCCCCTTCCGCATCGGCAAAGTGGCATGGACAGGGGGTGTCCCCGTTCCTATGTTCGGCCCACCACCACAAAGGAGATTTTATGTCTGCCCCCCGTCCTGCCCTGCTTTGCATCCTCGACGGCTGGGGCTGGCGCACCGAAACACAGGACAATGCCATCGCGGCAGCCGTCACGCCCAACTACGCGCGTATGCTCAGCGATTGCCCGCATGCCTTGCTGCAGACCTCGGGCCGGGCGGTGGGATTGCCGCAAGGCCAGATGGGCAATTCCGAAGTCGGGCACATGAATATCGGCTCGGGCCGGGTGGTGTCGCAAGATCTGCCGCGCATCGATGTGGCGATCGAGGACGGATCGTTGGGCGCGCGGCCCGTGCTGCGTGACCTGATCACGAAAGTACAGGCCAGTAAGGGCGCCGTGCATCTGATGGGCCTGCTGTCGCCCGGCGGCGTGCATTCGCACCAGGATCACATGGCGGCGCTGGTAAAGGTGCTGGCCGATGCGCATGTGCCGGTTTTCGTGCATGCCTTTCTGGATGGACGTGACACGCCGCCCAAAAGCGCGCGTGGCTTTGTCGAGAAATTCCTCGCGGACATTGACGGCATTGCCGGCGTACGAATGGCAACCGTATCGGGCCGATATTATGCGATGGACCGCGACAAGCGCTGGGACCGGGGCCAGAAATCCTATGACGCGATGGTGGATGCCTCGGCGCCGCGCCACACGGACATTTTCGCGGCGCTGGATTCGTCCTATGCTGAGAACGTCACGGACGAATTCGTCATTCCTGTCGCGCTGGGCGACTATGCCGGCATGGGTGACGGTGATGCGCTGCTGTTCGCCAATTTCCGCGCCGACCGTGCGCGGGAAATTTCCTTAGCCCTGCTCGATCCCGGCTTCGAAGGTTTTGCGCGCAGCCGCGTGATCAAATTCAGCACCGCCGCCGGTCTGACGGAATATTCCGAACATCTCGCCGCGCTGATGGCGGCGGTGTTTGCGCCCGAGGATGTGCGTGAGACCCTGGGCGAAGTGATGGCCGAGCATGGCCTCAAGCAATTGCGCATCGCCGAGACCGAGAAATATGCCCATGTCACATTCTTTTTAAATGGCGGGCGCGAAGAACCCTTTCCCGGTGAAGACCGCATCCTGGTGCCCAGCCCCAAGGTTTCGACCTATGACCACAAGCCGGAGATGAGCGCCTATCAGGTGACGGAAAAGCTGGAAGAGGCCATCGCCAGCGGCAAATACGACCTGATCGTCGCCAATTATGCCAACCCCGACATGGTCGGCCATACCGGCATCATGAAGGCGGCGGTGGAAGCCGTGGACACCATCGATATCTGCCTGGGCCGGTTGCGGACGGCGATTGAAAAGGCTCAGGGCGTCATGCTGCTGACCGCCGACCATGGCAATGTCGAGTTGATGAGGGATCCGGTGACCGGCGAGCCGCACACCGCTCATACACTTTTTGATGTTCCAATCGTTGCGGTCAATGCACCAAAGGGCACGCAATTGGAAAATGGCCGTCTCTGTGATGTTGCGCCGACCATGCTGGCGCTGATGGGCCTGAAGCAGCCCCAGCCGATGACAGGCCATTCCCTGTTGAGGAAAGGCTAGGGTTGCGCGGCAGGCTTTTCTTTCTGTTGGCCGCAGCGGCATTCATCCCGCCGGCGCTGGCTGCCGACCCGCCTTATAAAGCGGTAACGGTTCCCGGCAGCCCGCGTCCGCGTCCGGCGTTGAAGGGTGACGCCCGGCCCGCGCCCGATATTCCGCTCGATCTTTCCAAGGCAGTGCCCAGCAAGGCGCTGGGTAATCTGCCGTCCAGCGCGCAGCAGCTCGGCACCCTCAAGGCTGCGATCGCGCACGACAAGCCTGCGGTCGATGACGCCAAACAAAAGAGCGATCAGCTTTCCGCCGAAGCCAAGACCTTGCGCCAGCGGTTGATCACCACGGCGGCGAAGATCGAAAGCCTGGAGCAGGAAACAATCTCTTTGGGCGATGAAATCGAACGCCTAGAAAAACAGAATGAAGAGCTGACGGCGGGCTTCCAGCGCGACCGGATTTCCGTGACCAAGTTGCTGGCGATCCTGGAACGGCTGCAGCACGACATGCCGCCCGCATTGGCGGTGCGGCCCGACGACGCGTTAGCGGCGGCGCGTGGCGCGATGCTGGTGGGCGCCAGCCTGCCGCCCGTTTATGCCGAAGCCGCACGGCTGGCCCGCCGCATCACGATGCTCAAGGCCACGCGCATCGCGCTGATCAAGCGCCGCGGTGAATCCTCCACCACCGCTATCCAGCTCACCTCCGCGCGGGGCGATCTGGAAACGCTTACCACCCAGAAGGAAGCCGAAGCGCAAGTCGCCGGCGGCGAGTACGACACGCTCAAATCCAAGCTGGCCGAGATCGCTGCCAAAGCGGCCGATTTCCAGACCTTGGCGAACCGGGTTGCGGCGCTGAAACGGGGCGGCGGCAATGACGAGACCATCACCATCGTAACCGCGTCCAATTTGGGGTCTCTGGGGCCTCTGTCCAAAGGTTCATTATTGCCGCCGGTAGTGGGCACCATCGCCGCCACCGGCGCCCAGACCGAAGAAAACAGCCGGAATCCGGGCCTTACTTATGTTACCCGGGACAATGCGCAGGTGATCGCGCCTTCGGATGGCCGGGTGCTATTTGCCGGCCCTTACCATAAGTCCGGACAGGTCTTGATCCTGGAGATCACCACTGGGTACGATCTGGTGCTGGCCGGACTCGGGCGCGTGACTGTGCGGCCGAACGACGAGGTGTTGGCGGGCGAGCCCGTCGGCAACATGCCAGCACAAAGCGGTTCGGTGGCAAATGGTTCGCTGGCCGAACGGCTTTATTTTGAATTGCGGCAGAACGGCCATGGGCTGGACCCCAGACCTTGGCTCAGCCCGGATTTGCGGAAGGCAAAAGGATCATGAAGAAAGTTGCTCTGGTGGCGTTGGGCGGGGTCGCGGGTTTTGCCATCGCGCTGGGTGTTCTGCCGTCGGCGCAAGGTGCCAGCGACATGGGCCCCTATCGCCAGCTTGATCTGTTTTCCGATGCCTTTGAACGCGTGCGTGCCAACTATGTGCGCCCGGTCCAGGACAGCGAGTTGGTCAATGCCGCAATCCAGGGCATGGTCTCCAATCTCGATCCGCATTCCAGCTATATGGACTCCAAGTCCTATAACGACATGCAGATCACCACCAAAGGTCAGTTCGGCGGCGTCGGCATCGAAGTGACGCAGGAAGACGGCCTCATCAAAGTGATCTCGCCGATCGACGGCACGCCGGCCGCGCGAGCCGGCATCAAGTCGGGCGACCGCATTGCCGGTATCGATGGTCAATCTATCGCTGGCCAGCCGCTCAACGAAGCCATCGACAAGATGCGCGGTCCGGAAGGCTCCAAGGTCACGCTCACCATTCTGCGCGAAGGCGAGAAGAAACCTTTCGACGTGACCTTGCAGCGCGCGGTGGTGCAGGTGGATGCCGATACATGGCGCAAGGAAGGCGATATCGGTTACATCCGTTTGCCGGGCTTCAACGAACAGACGGCTTCTGGCCTTGAAAAAGCGGTGCGCGATCTGAAGAAGCAAATCGGCCCCGGCATCAAGGGTTATGTCATCGACCTGCGCAACAATCCCGGCGGCTTGCTGGACCAGGCGATCCAGGTCTCCGACGATCTTCTGACCGGCGGCGAGGTGGTCTCCACCCGCGGCCGCCATCCGGAAGACACCCAGCGTTATGACGCCAAGGGCGGTGACATCACTGATGGCAAGCCCATCGTCATTCTGATCAATGCCGGCACGGCCTCGGCGTCGGAAATCGTTTCCGGCGCGTTGCAAGATCATAAGCGCGCCACCGTGGTGGGCATGACCAGTTTCGGCAAAGGTTCGGTGCAGACCATCATTCCGCTGGGCGAAGGCGGCGGCGCGCTGCGTCTCACCACAGCGCGCTACTACACGCCGTCGGGTCATTCCATCCAGGCACAGGGCATCATTCCCGACATCGCCGTGTCGCGGGGCGACGAATCCAATATCCCCAAGATCGCGCGGCCTTCGGAAGCCGACCTGCCAGGCCATCTGGTCGGCGAGCCGTTGCCCAAAAAGATCAATGCGCCGGTGATCCAGCCCGCGCCCGGCAAGAAGTATGACGACTTCCAGCTTTCCTATGCTTTGGATCTGCTGCGTGGGAAAATGACGGTCGCCACCGCCGGAAAACCGACGAAGGCTGACTAGTTTTCCTTGAGCCGTGGTCGTGCCCCTTCGCCCCCGCGCATGCGGAGCATGCTGGCGGGGGAGATGCCCTTAGCAGCGCTTGCGATGCGAAGGGCAGAGGGGCGTTAATAACCTTCTAACCATATCTGGCGCTAAATTCGGGCCTTATGACGGCCCTGACCAACCCTGCCATATCCCGCGCCGCGCGCGTGTTGGCGCTTGCCAGCGTCAGCATGCTTTGCGTTATGGCGGCCGGAGCGCTGGGCATCACCGTGCTGGGCAAAGTTCATCGCCCCGGGGTGATATTGGACCTGCCGGCGCTTGTACCGGCCAAACACGCCGCTATTCCCCAGGACGCTGCGCCCGCCGCGCCGCCGCCCCTCGCCATCGACAAGATCATTCTTGCGGGCCGCGCGCTGATCGCCGATCCCGCCTTGATTGAAAACAGCCCGCAAGGCCCCCTGCCGCGCATCGCCGATGATGGTCGCAAGCCGATGCTTGCTTATGCAGCGCCTGCCCTCAGCGGAAAATTTCGCATCGCCATCGTGGTGTCTGGTCTGGGTCTGAGCGCCAAGGCGACGGCTGCGGCGCTGACCGCGCTGCCTGCCGGCGTCACCTTCGCCTTCCTGCCGTATGCGGGCGATGTGCAGCAATGGGTGTCGCAGGCCCGTCAATCGGGCCATGAGGCCTTGCTGGAAGTGCCGATGGAGCCGTTCGATTTTCCCGGCAGCGATCCGGGTCCGCATACTTTGCGCTCCGGCGTCGACCGCGACACCAACGGCCAGCGCCTGGAATGGGCGCTGTCGCGCTTCACCGGTTATGCCGGCGTGACCAATCTTCTGGGCCAGCGCTTTCTGGCTGACCCCGATGCCCTGTCGCCAACCTTGACCCAATTGTCTCGCCGGGGGCTTTATTTCTACGACAATGGCGCAGTGGCCCAGTCCGCCGCCGCCGATGTCGCCGGTCGCTCTGGCGCGCCGTTCGCCAAGGCGAGCGAAACGCTGGACGGCATTCAGACCGCGCTAGAAATCGACAAGCATCTCTCCAACCTGGAAACCCAGGCGCGGGACCATGGCACTGCCATCGGATCGGGCTTTGTCTATCCCATCACGGTCGAGCGAATCGCCGCCTGGGCAAAGGGTTTGGAAAAACGGGGGTTTGTTCTGGTGCCTGTCTCCGCCATAGTGACTCAGCCCACAAAATAACCTCGGGCGCGGGCCTTTTGGGCTCTGAGTTCGTCGCGCGTGCTGTGAGCCGCGGCGCGGAGCGTGAGCAGGTCCTGTGGACCTGCGAAAGCGGCGAACGCCGCGAGCCTATGCGAGCGGCCGGTTACAGGCATGGTTGTCGCGGGAACGCATTCGGGCGATAAATCATATCATCTGAATGCGAGGATTTTTCGTGTCACTCCTTCTTCCCTATCGTCCTGCCGTTGGCGTGATGCTGCTCAATCGCCAGGGATTGATCTTTGTCGGCAAGCGCATCGACCAGACGGTTGAAGGCTGGCAGATGCCGCAGGGCGGCATCGATGACGGCGAGGAACCGCGCCAGGCGGCGATGCGTGAGCTCAAAGAAGAGGCGGGTACCGGCAAGGCCGAAATCATCGCAGAGATGGACGGCTGGATTACCTATGATCTGCCCGCGCATCTGGTTGGGGTCGCGTTTCACGGCAAATATCGTGGTCAGCGTCAGAAATGGTTTGCCTTGCGATTCCTAGGCGAAGACAGCGACATCGATCTGGATGCGCATGAGCCAGAATTCTCGTCCTGGAAATGGCTGACGATCGAGGAATTGCCGCATGTGATCGTGCCGTTCAAGCGCGACTCCTATGCCAAGATCATCGCCGCCTTTCGTCATCTGGCCAAGCCTTTATGAGCAGCGGGCCGAAACCGCCCGTGATGATGATCCATGGCGGCTTTTGCGGCCCTTGGGCCTGGGACGCGTTTGCGGCGCGTTTTCGCGCTGCCGGTTATGACGTTGTCACGCCGGCCTTGCGCTTTCATGATGGCGCCAAGCCGGCACCGGCATTGGCCACCACCAGCCTGATCGATTACGCCGGGGATCTGGAGAAACAGATCGCGGCGATGTCGGCGCCGCCTATCTTAATCGGTCATTCGATGGGCGGACTTCTGGCGCAGATGCTGGCGGCGCGGCGCAAGATTGCCGCCGCGATTCTGCTGGCGCCCACTGCGCCCTGGGGCGTGCCGCCATCCACGCTGTTCGAGATCGGCACGGCACAAAGCCTGATGCTGCAAGTGGGATTCTGGAGCACGATTCTTCAGCCCAATTTCGATGTCGCCGCGGCTCATTCGCTTGACCGTTTCCCCCGGGATCAACGGGCGCAGCTCTTCGAGAAATTTCGCCCGGAATCCGGCCGCGCCACATTCGAAGCACTGCATTGGGGTCTCGACATGCGGCGCGCCAGCGAAGTGGATGTCCGCAAGGTGGACGGCCCGCTATTGTTCCTCACCGGCAGCGGCGACCGCATCAGTCCGCCCGGCACGGTCGAGCGCACTGCCGCGCTCTACAAGGATCTTGCGCAATACGAAGTCATGCCCGGCATGAGCCACTGGCTGATCAGCGAACCTGGCTGGGAACAGGTCTGCGACCGCTCGCTAACCTGGCTCGATTCTCT
>JBEPVO010000102.1:0-9377 GCA_041690975.1 Alphaproteobacteria bacterium | reverse complement strand
CGCACGCTGGCAAGCCCGGTTCGGGCCAGGCCAAACACGGCGACCGTCTTTCCTAGGAAGCTGCGCGCCGCGATCATGCCGTCACCGCAGCTTCAAGGTGGCAAGCCCGGCCAGCGCCAGCACCACCGCCACGATCCAGAAACGGATCACGATGGTGGGCTCGGTCCAGCCCAATTGCTCGTAATGATGATGGATCGGCGCCATGCGGAACACTCGCTTGCCGGTGAGCTTGAACGAAACCACCTGCACGATCACCGACACCGTCTCCAGCACAAACAGACCGCCCACAATGGCGAGCACGATCTCATGCTTGGCGACCACGGCCACCGCGCCCAGCGCGGCGCCTAGCGGCAGCGAGCCGGTATCGCCCATGAAGATCGCGGCCGGCGGCGCGTTGTACCAAAGGAAACCCAGCCCTGCGCCGACCAGCGCTGCCAGGAACACCGCCAACTCGCCGGAACCGTCGATATAGGGAATCTGCAGATAGGCGGCGAATTTTTCGTTGCCGACCAGATAGACGATCAGAGTAAAGGTCGCCGCCGCGATCATCACCGGCACGATGGCGAGGCCATCCAGACCGTCGGTGAAATTCACTGCATTGGCAGCGCCCGTAATGACGAAACCGCCCACCAGGATGAACATCAGGCCCAGCGGCAGCAACGCCGTCTTGATGAAGGGAATGGCGAGCATGCCCGAGAGCGAGGGGATCTCGACCTGCATGATCAGCCAGGTCGCCAGGAACGCGGCGCCGAACTCAATCAGCAATCGGGTGCGGCCCGACAAGCCGTCGGCCGTGCGCTTGGTCACTTTATAATAGTCGTCCAAGAAGCCCAGCAGGCCGAACGCGCCAGTGACCAGCAACAGGATCCAGACATAACGGTTCGACAGGCTTGCCCACAAAAGCGTGGAGCCGATCCAGGGAATGAGGATAAGCAGCCCGCCCATGGTGGGTGTGCCCGCTTTCTCCACGATGTGCCGCGCCGGACCGTCGCTGCGGATGGGCTGGCCCTTGCCCTGGCGTCGCTTCAACCAGGCGATCAAGGCCGGGTTGATCAGAAAGGCAATCAGCAACGACGTCATGACCGCCGCGCCGGAGCGGAAAGTAAGATATTTAAACAGCCGGAAGAAAGCGAGCTGGTCGGTATGGGTGAGAAGCGACAGATAATACAACATCAGACCGCTGCCCCTTTCAGCGCTTCGACAATCACCGCCATGCGGCTGCCCAGCGAACCCTTCACCAGCACTGTGTCGCCAGGCTTCACCGCCGATGTCAGCTTCGGCGCCAGCGCGGCGGAATTTTCCGCATAGGCACCGCGCCGATTGGCCGGTAGCGCGTCCCACAACGCCTTCATCTGCGGACCGGAGGCGAAGACCAGATCGGTATGTGCAGCCGCGATGGGTTCTGCCAAAGCCGCGTGCAGCGCCGGACCGCCCTCGCCCATTTCCAGCATGTCGCCCAACACCGCCAGCTTGCGGCCGGGCGCGGCGCCGAGCAGCGCCAAGGCCGCCATCATGGAGGCCGGGTTGGCGTTGTAACTTTCGTCAATTACCTGAATGCCGTTCGCCTCGAAGCGTGCGCCGCGGCCCTTCAAGGCCGTGAAATTCTTGAGCGCCGAAGCCGCGTTCAGCACATCGCCATCCGCCAACGCCACCGCCGCCAACGCCGCCACGACATTGCGAGCGATATGTTCGCCGGGTGCGCCCACCAGACAATCCACTGCCTGGCCCAGAATGTCGGCCTTCACGCGCATGCCCGCACCGTCGGGCGCGAATGACAGGAGACGGGCGTCGCCCATACTGCCGAACCGCACCAGGTGGCTGACCTGCGCCTGCGCGGCGCGGGCGGCAAGGCGATCAGCATAGGGGGAGTCCGACGGGATCAACGCCGCACCACCGGGCACCAATCCTTCAAAAATTTCCGACTTGGCGTCGGCAATGGCCTCACACGATCCAAAGAATTCCAGATGCGCAGCGGCGATGGTGGTGATCAACGCCACATGCGGGCGAACGGAGGACACCAGGTTGCGGATCTCGCCGGCATGATTCATGCCGATTTCAAACACGCCATATTCCGCATCGCGCGGCAGCGATGCCAGGCTCAGGGGCACGCCCCAGTGATTGTTGTAAGACGCGGCCGAGGCATGGGTGCGGCCCAACGCGTTGCAGCAGAGCCGGAGAATTTCCTTGGTGGTGGTTTTTCCCGCGCTGCCCGTGATGCCAAGGATCTTAGCACTGCTGCGGGTGCGGGCGGCACGGGCCAAATCTTCCAGGCCACGCTGGGTATCGGCAACAGTGAGAAGCGGTCCCTTCGCATTTTGAACGCAACGGTTGACCAATGCGGCACCCGCCTTGGCCTTGAACGCGGCCTCCACGAAATCATGCCCGTCGCGCTCACCTTTCAGCGCCACGAAGAGGTCGCCCTCTTTCAAGGTGCGTGTATCGATAGAAAGCCCGCGCACCGTAAAACTCGCGCTGACTTTGCCCAAGGTGGCGGCTTCGGCTTCGGCGGAGGTCCACAGCGTCATGCCGCGCGCCCTCCCAATGCCAATGCCGCCTTCACTGCTTCCTCGCGGTCGGAGAAGGGCCGAACTTCGCTGCCGACATACTGGCCGGTCTCATGCCCCTTGCCCGCCAGCAGCAACACGTCGCCCACCTGGAGTGCGGCGATGCCCGCGTGGATCGCTTCGGCCCGGTCGCCGATTTCGCGCGCCGCGGGAGCGGTGGCGAGAATTTCCTTGCGGATCGCGGCGGGGTTTTCGCTGCGGGGATTGTCGTCGGTGACGATGACGTCGTCGGCCAATGCCGCTGCGATCTGGCCCATCAAGGGGCGCTTACCCTTGTCGCGGTCGCCTCCGCAACCGAACATCACATGCAGCTTGCCGACCGTGTGCGGGCGCAGCGCCAGCAGCACTTTCTCCAGCGAATCCGGGGTATGGGCGTAATCGACATAGATGGGGGCGCCGCTGATCGCATACGCCACCTTTTCCATCCGGCCCGGCGCGCCTTTCAGATGCGCCAGGGCGGCGAAGACTTTTTCCGCATCCTCACCCAGACCGATGGCAAGCCCGGCGGCCACCAAGGCGTTGGACGCCTGGAACGCGCCCGCGAGCGGCAGCAACACATTATATGTACGCCCGTCATGGACGATGCTGAGGGCCTGGGCATCGCCCCGGCCCTGGCGGGATGTTAGCCGGATGCTTTCGCCGGTCTCGCCCACCGTCAGCAAGGTCAGGCCGCGTTTGTGGGCCGCCGCGATGAAGGCATCGGAATGCTCGGCGTCGCTGTTGACCACTGCCACGCCACCATTGGCCACGACTTCGGTGAAAAGCCGCAGCTTGGCGGCGAGGTAATCCTCGAAGGTGGCGTGATAGTCCATGTGGTCGCGGGTGATATTGGTGAACCCGGCACCCGCCACCGCCACACCGTCCATGCGATATTGATCCAGGCCATGACTGGATGCTTCGATAGCGAGATGATCGACGCCGTCGCGCTTCAACCCGGCCAGCAGATGATGAATTTCCACCGGATCGGGCGTGGTGTGATTGAGCGGCATTTCGCCTTTGGGTCCGACCACACCCACCGTGCCCAAACTGGCGGCGGGCTTGCCCAGCCGCGTCCAGATCTCGCGCAGGAACGCGACGATGGAAGATTTGCCCTTGGTGCCAGTGACAGCGGCGACGATGTCGGGCTGGGCACCATAAAAGGCCGCCGCCATCCGTGCCAGCCGAAGGCGTGGATTCTCGTCGGCGATGAACGCCACGCCAAGTGCCGCCGCATCCGACGCGAATTCAGGCCGCGCCAGCACGGCACGGGCACCGCGCGCCACTGCGTCGGACAAAAAACGCGCGCCATCGGTCTTGCTCCCGGACAATGCCGCGAACAGAAAACCGGCTTCAACCTTGCGGCTGTCGCTCGTCAGTCCTGTGAAATCCGTTGCCGCCGCCATGGCGAATTATCTTTCTTGTCCGCCACATTCGCATTTGAATGGGGCGCCATTATGAATTTCCATCCGCCACACGGGTTGGTGGCGCTATATTCGGCACGCCCAGAAGCGGCGCGATGCGGGAGATGACGCGGGCGGCCAGTGGCGCGGCGGTATAACCCGCCAGAGCGAAGCCGCCCGTCGCCTTGATGCCATGGGGCTGATCCATCAGCACAAAAATGATGTAGCGGGGATTTTCGATCGGGAACGCCGCGAAGAAAGATGTGCGCAGCGCATGGGGAATATAGTGGCCATGCTCGCCCGGCACCTGCGCCGAACCGGTCTTGCCGCCCACATCATAGCCTTCGACATTGGCATTCTTGCCCGTGCCGTTGGTCACCACATAACGCAGCAGGTCGCGCATCTTCTGGCTGGTTTCCGGCTTGATCAGCTGCGCGCCACGGCGGTCGGCATCGGTCTTGATGAAGGTCGGCGTGATTTCCCGCCCGCCATTGACGATGGTCGCCGCCGACGCCACGAAGCGCAGCGGGCTGACGGAAATGCCTTGGCCGAAAGCGACCGTCGCCGTCTCGATGGCACCCCAGTTGCTGGGGAAAAGTGGCTGGCGATGCTCCGGCAATTCGGTCTGGATCGGCGACAGCAACCCCAGACGAGAGAGGAATTGCTTCTGCCGCACGCCCCCCGAACGCAGCGCAATCTGCGAGGTGCCGATGTTGGAGGATTGGGCCAGGATATCGCGCGCCGCCAAAGTCGCCGGCATGTGTTCGGCTTCATGGATCGTGTATTTGCCGATCTTGTAGCCCTGGCCGATCTGGAAGACTTCGTCGAGGTTCATGCTGTGATCCTCGAAGGCCAGCGCAAACGTAAAAATCTTGAACACCGATCCCAGTTCGTAAACATCCTGAGACATGATGTTGTGCATCGTGTCTTCGCCGCTGAGGCTGCGGGCGTTGGGATCGAAATCCGGCAGGGATGCCATGGCGAGGACTTCGCCGGTGCGCACATCCATCACGATACCGCCTGCGGCATGCGCGCCGAATGTCACGCGCTGAGCGGCGATCTCATGCGCCAGGATGAATTGCACCCGCATGTCGATGGAGGTGGTGACGGGTGTACCATCCTCGGCGGCACGGATGTGATCCTGCAGCCCCATTTCCAAGCCTGACACGCCATTGTTGTCGGGATCGGTGGCACCCAGAAGCTGAGCGGCATTGCGGCCGTCGGGATAGTAGCGCTTGACGCTGGGCTCGAACTCCAACCCCGGCAGGCCCAGGCGCATGACCTTGCTTTCCATCGCGGGCGTCATCTGGCGCGCGATCAGGACATAAGGATGCTTGGTATTGAGAAAGCCCGCCCGCAACCGGCCTTCATTGGTACCGGTGGCCGCGGCGAGATCGTGTGCTGCTTCGTTCTTGTCCCAGAAGACATGCGGGCGGGCGTAGAGGTCTTTGACGGGAAGATCGCGGGCCAGCAATTCGCCGTTGCGATCCACCAGATCGGCCCGGGCGACGACGGCACGGCCTTCCAACCCGCTGCGGCCATTGCCGCGCATCAAACTCACATCGACCAAGCGGATTCCGACCAGCGTGAAAGCGGCAACGCAGATAACCGCCCCTATAATGATACGCCGTTGGAATACGCCCGGGATTTCACGCATGGATTTCTAGAACCCCGCCTGATCGGAAATCGGCTGCGGGGAGAGCGTCGGGTGAATCATCGCCTGCGACGACGGCACGACGGCGCTGGCATTGCGCACCGGCGAATTGTTGAGCGGGGCATCGCCTCGGCGCGGCAGCAGATCGAAAGAGGAAAGCTGAGCCGAGGTGGTATCGCTCATGCCTTGTCGCTGCGCCAGTTCCTGGACGCGTCCCGGACCTGCGACACGCGCCCATTCCGCCTGCAGCACACCGATGCTACCGCGCGCGGCGTGGATCTCGTGATTGACCTTGGTCAGGTTCATCTGGGTAACGCGCGTGCGTTCGGAGACATGATAGAGCGCCAGGATCGACAGTCCCATCAGCGCCACACAGAAGAAGTTGAGCACCCGGATCATTGCCACGCCTCCCTTAAGCAGCCAGCCGCTCGGCGATCCGCAACTTGGCGGAACGGGCGCGGGGATTGTTTGCGATCTCATCCGCCGACGGCGTCTGCGGACGGTTGGTGAGAAGCCGGAACGCGGCGCGCGGCGCCTGGCCCATGTCGGGCGCGTGGCGCGAAGCGCGCGGGCGCGTGTCGCTGTGGCGCGTCAGGAACTGCTTGACGATGCGGTCTTCCAGGCTGTGGAACGACACCACCGCAAGACGGCCGCGGGGAGCCAGAATCTTGAGTGCTGCATCCAACCCGCGCTCCAATTCACCCAGTTCGTCATTCACATGAATGCGCAGCGCCTGGAAGGTGCGGGTGGCGGGATGAATGGCGTGGCGCAAGGCTGCCGGGCCCTGGGCGTCGGACACAATCTTCGCCAGTTGCGCCGTCGAGATGACCGGCCGCGCCGCGATCAGCGCGCGGGCGATGCGGCGGGCGTTCTTTTCTTCACCATAGCGGGAGATGATTTGCGAGAGCGTGCGCTCGTCGGCGCTGTTCACCAGATCGGCCGCGCTTTCGCCCGACAGACTCATGCGCATGTCGAGGGGGCCATCTTCGCGGAACGAAAACCCGCGCGCCGGGGTGTCGAACTGGAAGGAAGAAACGCCCAGATCCAGCACCACGCCGTCACTCTCATTGGCGTTGTTTACGCTGGCGCTAAACAACTCATCCATGCGGGAGAATTCGCCTTCGACCAATGTGAGGCGACCATCGAAATGTTCGGCCAGCTTGCGGCCACGTGCGATGGCTTCGGGATCGCGGTCGATGCCCAGAACATTGCAATCGGCCGCTTCCAGGATGGCGCGGGCATATCCGCCGCCGCCGAATGTCCCGTCGACATAGCGCGCGCCGTCGCGCGGCTCGAGAGCCGCCAGAACTTCGTTCAGCATCACGGGCAGATGACCGCTCATGCGCTACCGCCTTGCGCAGCCGTGCGGGCGCGCTCCAGCCGGGCTTTCATCCGTGCCAGCGCTTCGGCCTGGATCGGGGCATAGGTGTCGGCATCCCAGATCTGGAATTTCTGCGACAGGCCGACAAAGGCAACGCGATCTTTCAATTTCGCATGTTCGATCAACGCATCGGGAAGACGCACGCGGCCCTGATCATCGGCCACCAGCAACTGCGTCCGCGAGATCACCGCCGTCGCTTCATCGTCATGGACAGGCGAAAAGAACGGATCCTGGCTGGAGAGGCGCGCATGCAGCGTGTCGATCACGGTCTGGCCGAACGCTTCCAGCGCGGCTTCCGCGAAGCTGGGGCAGACATAGACGCCTTGGGTGTTCTGGGCGGCGAGAATGTGGCGGTAGGACGCGGGGATGCAGACCCGCCCCTTGCTGTCGAGCGACCCCATAACCGTCGAAATGAACGGCTGGACCAACCCGGTCATCGCCCCTCGTGCCCCCTTGTCCCAGCACGCCCTGGCGGCCGATCAGTCGGCCGTTGTTCGGGCGGGGTGATGAGACCCCTGGGATGACATGGGATATCATGGGACGAAGCGTCGCGTCAAACGGAAAACCCATATTTTTGAGGGACTTGCATATGTGTTAACGCGTGCTCCCTCACTAGGGCTTGCGAATCTGAGAACAAATCCAAAACATGGAAATGTTGTGGTCAGATCCGTAAAGGATGTCTTAACCACGAACGGCGTTCGGCCCTGGCGGCGGTGATTATTTTCTCATCGCACTGAGCGCTGATTCGACAGACGCCGGTCTAAGGTCCGGGCCAGCGACAAAGGGATTTGCAGCATGAAAATCGGATTTATCGGTCTGGGCCAGATGGGCACCGCCTTTGCAGGTTTGCTCCTGCAGGCAGGCCATTCTGTCACCGTCTGGAACCGGTCGCCGGATGCAGTAAAGGCGTTGGCGGCACAAGGCGCGATCGCTGCGAAAACGCCCGCCGAAGCGATGCAGGGCGACGTCCTTTTCTCGATGTTGGCTAGCGACCAGGCGATGCAGGAGATCGGCCTGGATGCTGGGTTGCTGGAAAAGGCCGCCAAAGGCCTGATCCATGTGAATTTGGCCACCATCTCGCCGGCCTTCGCGCGCGCCCTGGCGGCAGCGCATGAAAGCCGCGGACTGGGTTATGTCGCAGCCCCGGTGTTCGCCCGCCCCGATGCGGCGGCGAAGGGCCTTGCTGTGGTGGTGGTGGCCGGTGCGAATGACGCGGTGACGAAAGTCGAACCGCTACTGGCGCAGATCGGGCGGCGCACCGTGCGCGTGGGCGAAGAACCGGAAATGGCCAATCTGTTCAAAGTCGCCGGCAATTTCATGATCATGAGCGCGGTGGAAACTTTGGGCGAAGCCTTTGCGTTGCTGAGGAAAGGCGGCGTCGATGCGGAGCAATTCCTCGACACCATGACCGAAGGCCTGTTCGCGGCGCCAGTCTACAAGAATTACGGCAAGCAGATACTCAACGAAGCGTATGAGCCTGCGGGCTTCACTCTCAAGCTGGGATTAAAGGACGCCAATCTGGTCAAGGCCGCATCGGACGAATTGGCGGCGCCAATGCCGCTGCTCGATCTGGTGCGCGGCCATTACGAAGAGGCGATGAAGAAAGGCTGGGGCGAAAAGGACTGGGCCGCGCTGGGCGCGCTGGCCGCAGAAAAGGCGGGTCTCTGAGCGACGATCGGTTCAACCTCGTCCGCTTCATCAAGCCCCAGGACGCTGTGTGGCCGCAGGTCACGGCCGAACTGTCGGTGGGCCGAAAACGCAGCCATTGGATCTGGTTCGTATTTCCCCAGATCGCGGGCTTGGGGTCCAGTGTGCGGTCCGTCCATTTCGCCATCACGACGCGCGAGGAAACCCGTGCCTATCTTTCACATGATCTGCTGGGGCCGCGCCTGCGCGAAGCCGTGCAGCTGATGCTGGCCGCCGAAGGCCGCAGCGCCCTCGACATCCTCGGTTCACCCGACGATCTGAAATTCCATTCGTCGATGACCCTTTTCGATGCCGTTGCACCCTACGACATCTTCGCCACATCTCTGGGAAAATATTTCGATGGCAGCAGAGACGCGCTGACCTTGCAGCAACTGACCTCCGGCACATCTTCTTCCATTTAGCTGTCGACGCCTGCCGAGGCTGTTTGAATGACTTGGTCGTCATTCAAACCCCACACGTGCGAAGCACAGGGAGGGGGAGGTGGCCGTAGCAGCGCTTGCGATGCGTAGGCCGGAGGGGGTTAAGAAGAAAATGTCAGATGGCCTGTAAGCCGGGTTCTGTCCATCACCGAAGTGACTGGATGACCATTCCTCTGGGATGTGTGTCGCCACACACCTCACGCGACCGACCCGGACGACGATGCGGAAAACATCACGTGCCGTCCCTATTTGGTCTTGCTCCCGGTGGGGCTT
>JBEPVO010000101.1:0-9803 GCA_041690975.1 Alphaproteobacteria bacterium | reverse complement strand
ACCCGGACGGTCCTGACCTGGGGCCTGACCGACCGCTATCTCGATCCGCCTCAGTCCTGGCGGTTGAAGCTTTCGGGCTGGAAAGACCGTCGTCTGCCATACGATGCCCTATTGCGGCCCAAACCACTCCATGCCGCCTTGGCCCAGGCCTTCCAGGCGGCCCGGCGGCGCCCAGGCGCCCGTTAAGAAAAGCGTACCGTTAACCATTCACCCATTAACCATTCATCAGGCAGCGGGCCTTAAATTTCTCCTGATTTGTGGGGGGCTTGGCGCCCGGCCCGCAGGTCGCGCGCGGGGAAGGCTTTTAAGGTTCATGACCTATTACCGGCCCATGACAGGCAACGCCCAAGAGGCGCCGGCATTCCAGGCCGAGGATTTTTTCCGTCTGGTCCGCGCCCGTCAGGCAATGATCCTGCGCGTCGGCGCCGCGATCGTGCTGGCCGCCATCCTGATCGCGCTGGCCTTGCCCACCGTCTACACAAGTTCCGCAGTGGTGATGCTGGATCCCCGCAAGAACAGCGTCACGGATCCGTCCGCCGTGCTGGCCCAAGTCGAAGGCGATCCCGCTTCGCTGCAGAACCAGATCCAACTCCTCACTTCGCGCGATCTTGCCGAAAAAGTGATCGCCAGGCTCAAGCTCGACGAGGATCCCGAATTCAATCCCGCCCTGGCGCGTCCGGGCATCGGCCAGCTGATGGTGGATCTCGGCGCGGTCTTCAATCCCCGCAACTGGTTCGACAGCAGCGCCACCGGCCTGCACCCGCGCGACCGCATCCTGGACAATTTCGCCAAGCATGTGAGCGCCGACGCCAACGGACTGTCGACCGCCATCACCGTGATGGCGACTTCGCGCGACGCCAGCAAAGCAGCGCGCATCGCCAATGAAATGGCGAACATCTATATTACCGATCAGATCGCCACCAAGCGCAACGCCGCGGGCAACGCCTCCGTTTGGCTCAATCAACGCATCCGCGATCTCAGCGAACAGCTTCAGCAGCAGCAATCCGCTATCGCCGCCTACAAGGCCGTGCATGGCCTCAGCGATTCCGCGCCGGGCTCTTCGCTGGTGGACCAGCAGATGACGGGCATCAACACCCAGATCGTGCTGGCGCGTTCCGAATTGGCTGAAAAGCAGGCACAGAATGATCGCGTCCAGGTCTTGATGCGCACCGGCAACAGCGCCGATGTCGCCCAAGTGATTTCCTCGCCGCTGATCGTGCAGCTTCGCACCCAGCAGGCGGACTTGATCCGCCAGGAAGGCGAACTCTCCACTCAATACGGCCCACTGCATCCCAAGATGAAAGCGCTGCATGCCGAGAAAACCGAACTCGACCAGAAGATCGCTCAGGAAGTCAGCCGCCTAGCCGGGTCCATGGCCAGCGACGTCTCGGTAGCGCGCGCGCATCTGAACTCACTGGAAGTCAGTCTCAAAGGCGTGGTGCAGCAACAGACATCCCAGAACATGTCGCGGGTGCAGTTGGATGCGCTGCAGTCCAACGCCGCCTCGACCCGCACGCAATACGAAGCTTTTGTCAGCCGCCTGCGTCAGACCCAGGATCAGGATTCGGCGTTTGCGGCAGACAGCAGGGTGATATCGGCGGCATCGCCCGCGACCGCACCGTCCTCGCCCCGGCGCAGCTTGATCGTACTGGCCTCGGTTCCACTGGGACTGTTGCTGGGCGTGATGGCGGTGTTGCTCAGCGAACGCTTTGGTTTCTTTCCGCCCGCGCCATCCTTGCCGGTGCCATCAGGCCCGCGCAACCCGCCGCGCCCGCAAGCGATGCGCGCGAAACCGGATTCAGTTTTCCCTCCGGCTCGGCTGGCGTCTTCTCCGCCAATCTGGAATGGCCCGCCGGTCTTTGCCGACATTCCCAATCCGGTTTCGCTGAAGGCCGGTGATGTGATGTTGGACCAACCCGGCAGTCCTTATGCCTATCGCATGGCAGCGCTGGTACGGCGGCTGCAATCGCAAGATGGAGCCGCCGTGGTGGCGATGACGTCGGCGATGCCGGATGACGGCAAGAGCGCGATCGGCATCTCGCTGGCGCGCGCCGCCGCCAGTATGGGCAAGAAGGTTGTGCTGCTGGATTGCGACCCTGCCCAGACATCCCAACATGCCATGCATGTCGCCGCGACGGGCGGACTCTATGATGTGCTGTCGGGTCTTATTCCCCTGAACAAGGTGCTGGCCCGCGATCCGCGCAGCGATGCCTTCGTACTGACCATGTCGCGCCAGCCGCCCAACTTGGCGACCATGTTCGGTTCCCAGCAGATGAAGAAGCTGATCCGGCTGTTGCGCGACAATTGCGACATGGTGGTGATGGATTGCTCGCGCGCCGCCACGCCGGAAACCTGGCTGCTGGCGCGGCTGTGCGACACGACCTTGCTGGTGTCGCGCAAGAATGCGCTCAACACGCCTGGCATGGCCAAGTCGGTCCGCATCCTCAACGCGGCGAAAGTCCCGCCGCTGGGCCTGATCGTTACAAGATAACCTTGAAGCAAGCGCAACCCCGCCTCCCCCGCGCATCCGAAGCTGAAGCTTGGTCGTGCCCATTCGCCCCCGCGCATGCGAAGCATGCTGGCGGGGGAGATGCCCGTAGCAACCTCTCGAGGTTGCGTAGGGCAGAGGGGGAAAAGCTACGTCGGCAATTCCGACGCGCCCATCAGGAATTCATCCACGCCACGCGCGCATTGGCGGCCTTCGCGGATTGCCCATACCACCAGTGACTGGCCCCGGCGCATGTCGCCGCAGGAGAAGATCTTCGCGGCGCTGGTCTTGTAGCTTTTGGTGTCGGCCTTGACGTTGCCGCGCGCGTCGAGCGCCACGCCCGCCTGCTCCAGCATGCCCTGCTTGCGTGGGCCGACAAAGCCCATCGCCAGCAACACCAGATCGGCCTTGAGGACAAATTCACTGCCCGCGACTTCGACCAGATTCATCTTGCCGCTATCGCCCAGCTTCCATTCGACGCGGACGCATTCCAGACCGGTGAGCTTGCCGTCTTCGACGATAGCCCGCCTGGTCTGAACCGACCAGTCGCGCGCCACGCCTTCTTCTTGCGATGACGACGTGCGCAGCTTGAGCGGCCAATCCGGCCACACCAGCGGCTTGTCTTCCTTGGCCGGCGGCTTGGCCAGAATTTCGAGCTGGGTCACCGACAGCGCACCCTGGCGGTTGGACGTGCCGATACAGTCCGATCCCGTGTCGCCGCCGCCGATCACCACCACATGCTTACCCTTGGCGCTCAGCGTGCCCTTGGGCGCGGCCTCGGCTTCGCTGTCGCCCGCCACCCGCTTGTTCTGCTGGGTGAGGAAATCCATCGCGAAATGAATGCCATCGACATCGCGCCCCTGAACCGGCAAATCGCGCGGCGCTTCGGCGCCACCGGACAGCACCACGGCGTCATAATCCGTCAGCAGCATCGCCATGGAAATATTCACGCCCACTTCGACTCCCGTGCGGAAGGCGACGCCTTCGGCTTCCATCTGGCGCATGCGGCGGTCGATCAGATGCTTTTCCATTTTGAAATCGGGAATGCCGTAGCGGAGCAGCCCGCCGATGCGGTCCGCCTTCTCGAACAGGGTCACCGAGTGACCGGCGCGCGCCAATTGCTGGGCCGCCGCCATACCTGCGGGGCCCGAACCCACCACCGCGACGGTCTTGCCGGTTTTCTTTGGCGCAACCTGCGGACGGACCCAACCCTCTTCCCAGCCGCGATCCACGATCTGGCATTCGATGGTCTTGATGGTGACCGGGTTGTCCTGAATGTTCAGCGTGCAGGAGGATTCGCACGGCGCCGGACAGATGCGGCCGGTGAATTCCGGAAAATTGTTGGTGGAGTGCAGCGTATCGGAAGCCGCTCGCCATTGGTCGCGATAGACCAGATTGTTCCAGTCGGGGATCAGATTGTTGACCGGGCAGCCCTGGTGGCAAAAGGGAATGCCGCAATCCATGCAGCGCGCCGCCTGTTTTTCCACTTCGGCATTCGCCAGTGGATGGACGAATTCCTTGTAATTCTGCAGGCGCGCTTCCGGCTTTTCAGTGCCGCGATCCTGACGCTCAATTTCCAGAAAGCCGGTGACTTTTCCCATTACCTACTGCCTTCACTCTCTCCAAGCCGCTCGCCAAGCTCGCGGCGTTCGCTGCTCAAAACGGTCCGCCGGACCGTTTTGACCGCTTTGCGGTCGCCGCTCACTCCGCCGCCACAGCGCTGGCGCGTTCGGTCTTCATGTCGGACAGCGCCTTGGCATAATCGGTGGGCATCACTTTGACGAACTGGGCCAAAGTCTGTTCCCAATTTTCCAACAGCAATTTCGCCCGCGCGCTGCCGGTATACAGCAGATGGCGCTCGATTAAGATCCTCAGCCGCTCGGCATCGAAGCGCAGCAGGTCACCCATGCCGGTATCCGACACGCTGATGGAACGCTGGCGCGGCATCTCGGGATCTTCTGCGCCGCTCATCGGGGCCAGCTTCTCCAGCCTGACCATGGATGGATTGCACAGCTTCTCGAACTGGCCGTCCGGATCGTAGATATAAGCGATGCCGCCCGACATGCCGGCGGCAAAATTGCGCCCGGTCTTGCCCAGCACCACGACAATGCCGCCGGTCATGTATTCGCAGCCATGATCGCCGGTGCCTTCGACCACCGTGATGGCGCCGGAATTGCGGACCGCGAAACGCTCGCCCGCCACGCCTTCAAAATAAGCCTCGCCCGCGATGGCGCCATACAGCACCGTGTTGCCGACAATGATATTGGCGGTGGGATCGCGGCGGATGTTGCGCGGCTGGCGCACCACGATGCGCCCGCCCGACAGGCCCTTGCCGACATAGTCATTGGAATCGCCCAGCAACTCCAGGGATACACCCCGCGACAGGAAGGCGCCGAAGGACTGGCCGGCAGTGCCGGTAAAACGAATGGAAATCGTGTCTTCCGGCAACCCGGCATGGCCGTGACGCCGCGCCACTTCGCCCGACAGCATCGCACCGACGGTGCGGTCGACATTGCGGACGGTGCGTTCCAACCGCACCGCCTGGCCGTGCTCGATGGATGGCAGCGAAGCCGCGATCAGATCGTGATCCAGCGCCGATTCCAGTCCGTGGTTCTGCGACTCGCAATGATGAATGGCGACGCCGGGCTTCTTCTGCGGCTGGTGAAGGACGCGGGATAGATCGATGCCCTTGGCCTTCCAGTGCGAAACGGCTTTCTTCATGTCCAGCCGGTCCACGCGGCCCGTCATCTCCGCCACGGTGCGGAAGCCCAGGCTCGCCATGATCTCGCGCAGCTCTTCGGCCACGAAGAAGAAATAATTGATCACATGCTCGGGCTGGCCGGTGAAGCGCTTGCGCAGGATCGGGTCCTGGGTCGCCACACCCACCGGACAGGTGTTGAGATGGCATTTGCGCATCATGATGCAGCCCGACGCGATCAAGGGCGCGGTGGCGAAGCCGAACTCATCAGCGCCCAGCAGCGCGGCAACCGCCACGTCGCGGCCGGTGCGCAAGCCACCATCGGCCTGCACGGCGATACGGCCGCGCAATCCGTTCAGCACCAACGTCTGCTGGGTTTCGGCCAGGCCGATTTCCCAAGGCGAACCGGCATGAGTCAAAGACGTCAGCGGCGACGCGCCAGTGCCGCCTTCAAAACCTGAGATCGTCACATGATCGGCGCGGCATTTGGCGACACCCGCCGCCACGGTACCGACGCCCACTTCCGACACCAGCTTGACCGAAATGCGGGCCTTGGAATTGACGCTCTTCAGGTCGCGGATCAGCTGCGCCAGATCTTCGATGGAATAGATGTCGTGATGCGGCGGCGGCGAAATCAGGCCGACACCCGCCGTGGAGTGGCGTACTTTCGCAATCGCCTTGTCCACCTTGTGGCCGGGCAACTGGCCACCTTCGCCGGGCTTGGCGCCCTGGGCCATTTTGATCTGGATGTCGTCGGAATTGACCAGATACTCGGTGGTAACGCCGAAACGGCCCGATGCCACCTGCTTGATCTTGGAGCGCATCGAATCGCCATTGGCCATCGGCACAAAGCGATCCGGCTCTTCGCCGCCTTCGCCGGTGTTGGAACGGCCGCCGATTCTGTTCATGGCGATGGCGAGCGTGGTGTGCGCTTCGCGGGAAATCGAACCAAAGCTCATCGCCCCGGTGGAGAAGCGCTTGACGATGTCCGATGCGGCTTCGACCTGGTCCAGCGGCACGCTTTGGCCGTCGCTCTTGAACACCATCAGCCCGCGCAGAGTGAGCAGGCGTTCATTCTGGTCATTGATCTCTTGCGCGAAGAGTTGGTACTCGGCCGGATTGTTGCCGCGCACCGCGTGCTGGAGGCGCGAGACGGTTTCCGGCGTCCAGGCATGGTCTTCGCCGCGCAGGCGGAAGGCATAATCGCCGCCCACATCCAGCGCATTGCGATAGATCGGATTGTCGCCATAGGCATCGCGATGCCGCCGCACACATTCCTCGGCAATTTCCTTCAGCCCGACGCCTTCGATGGTCGAAGCGGTACCAGTGAAATATTTCTCGATGAATTCGGTCGACAGGCCCACCGCGTCGAAAATCTGCGCGCCGCAATAGGATTGATAAGTGGAGATGCCCATCTTGGACATCACCTTCAGCACGCCCTTGCCCACCGCCTTGATGTAGTTCTTCTGAACTTCATACGGCTTGAGCGCGATATTGGCGCTGGTGCGGATTTGCTCCAGCGTTTCGAACGCCAGATACGGATTGATCGCTTCGGCGCCATAACCCGCCAGCACACAGAAATGATGCACTTCGCGGGCTTCGCCGGTTTCCACCACCAGGCCGGTCTGCATGCGCAAGCCCTGGCGGATCAGGTGATGATGCACGGCGGCGGTGACCAGCGCGGCCGGAACCGGCACACGGTCCGGCGAGAGCGCACGGTCGGACAGGATGAGAATGTTGTTGTCCGCCAGCACCGCGTCGGTGGCGTTGTAGCAGATGCGCATGATGGCGTTGGAAAGCCCGTCCGCGCCTTCGCTGGCGGGCCAGGTGCAATCGATCGTGGCCGTGCGGAACGCGCCATCCACCAGTTCGGAAATGGCGCGGATCTTCTCCACATCGCCATTGGTCAGGACCGGCTGCGTCACTTCCAGGCGCTTATGCGCGCCGGCATCGCGGCCCAGAAGATTGGGACGCGGGCCGATCATCGAGACCAGACTCATCACCAGTTCTTCGCGGATCGGATCGATCGGCGGATTGGTGACCTGGGCGAAATTCTGCTTGAAGTAATTGTAGAGCAGCTTGGGTTTCTTGGAGAGCACCGCGATCGGCGTGTCGGCGCCCATCGAGCCGATGGGATCGTCGCCCAGCGCCGCCATCGGTTCCAGAAAGAATTTGAGGTCTTCTTCGCTATAGCCAAACGCCTGCTGTTTATCGAGCAGCAAGGACGGATCATTCGCTTTGCTGCGATGGTCTTCCGGCACTTCGGGAAGTTCTTCCAGCTTGTACTGGGCCGCGCGCAACCATTCTTCGTACGGCTCGGCATTGGCCAGCTTGGCCTTGATCTCTTCGTCTTCGACGATGCGGCCTTCTTCCAGATCGATCAGCAGCATCTTGCCGGGCTGCAGCCGCCATTTGCGCTTGATCTTCTCTTCCGGCACCGGCAGCACGCCGGATTCAGACGCCAGGATGACCAGATCGTCTTCCGTCACGATGTAGCGCGCGGGGCGCAGGCCATTGCGGTCCAAGGTCGCGCCGATCTGGCGGCCGTCGGTGAAGGCGATGGCGGCGGGGCCGTCCCACGGCTCCATCAACGCGGCATGATATTCGTAGAAAGCGCGGCGCTTGGCGTCCATCATCTTGTTGCCGGCCCAGGCTTCCGGGATCAACATCATCACCGCATGCGCCAGCGGATAACCGCCAGCAACCAGCAACTCCAGCGCATTATCAAGCGACGCGGTATCGGACTGGCCATGCGGAATCAGCGGCCACATCTTGTCGAGATCCGGACCCAGCAGCTCGGATTCCATGGTGCGGCGGCGCGCATTGATCCAGTTGACGTTGCCGCGCACGGTATTGATTTCGCCGTTATGGGCGATGAAGCGGAACGGATGCGCCAACTTCCAACTCGGGAATGTGTTGGTCGAGAAACGCTGATGCACCAGCGCCACCGCCGATGTGGTCAGCGGATTGGTGAGGTCGCGATAGAAGCGGCCCACATCATGCGCCAGCAACAGGCCCTTATAGACCACCGTGCGGGTCGAGAAGCTGGGCATATACAATTGCGTGATGGCGGGCTGCTTGTGCTTCTTCGCCAGATCGGCCAGCGGATTCTGCGTCTGCTTGCGGATGACGAGCAGCTTGCGCTCCAGTGCATCCTGGCTCTTGGTGTGCGGACCCATCGCGATGATCGCCTGGCGGATCAGCGGCATCTGGTCGAGCACGGTCTTGCCCAGGCCCGCCGGATCGGTCGGCACATCGCGCCAGCCGAGCAGGATCTGTCCTTCGACTTTGATGAAATGCTCGAATTGCTTGGTGACGATCTCGCGCGCCTTGGCTTCGCGCGGCAAAAAGCACATCGCCACGGCGTAGTGGCCCGGCTCCGGCAAGGTGACACCGGTGGCCTTGGCCCATTCGCGCAAGAGCGCGTCGGGAATCTGAATCAGGATGCCAGCGCCATCGCCGACCAATGGATCGGCACCGACCGCGCCGCGATGGTCGAGATTTATAAGAAGTTGGAGGCCCTGGCCGATAATGCTGTGGGATTTTTGCCCTTTAATGTTGGCAACAAAGCCCACGCCGCACGAGTCATGCTCATGCCGCGGATCGTAAAGTCCCTGTTTTGGCGGCAAACCCATCGCCAGACCCCAATAATTTCCGTTTTTCGGCGCACCCAAACCCGCCGATCCCCTGCAAGACAAGGAAAAAACGGGCGCCTCATTGCTTTTTGCACACCTGCGCCCCGGGGACTAGTTGCAACGCGGCATGGCGGCATCGTCCCAATTGCCGCACTTGACTCTGGCCGGGGTCGGCATAATCTAGAACATAGCATGAACAAAAGTGAAAAACTGGCAGATTTGCGCCATTTCCTCGCACATTATGGCCTCCCCCCGGACCGGCCGTCAATTTCGCTTGGGTTTCCGGCCGCCGATGCCGTGCTGGGCGGCGGCCTCAGGCGGGGCGCCGTGCATGAAGTCTTTGCCGGCGACTGGGGCGCGGGCGGGTTCGCCGCCTGCCTTGCCATCCTGGCCACGGGGACCAAGCCGCTCTTCTGGATCCGGCCGGATTACGAGGCGCTGGAATATGGCACCTTGTCCGCCACGGGGCTTTTGGAACTGGGGGGCGATCCTCGAAACCTGTTCCTGCTGCGCGCGCCCGATGCCGCCGACGCCTTGTCCGCTGCCGCCGATATTTTGGCCTGCTCGCATGTGGGGGCCGTGGTGCTGGAGTTGTGCGGCGCGCCCCGCTGTCTGGATCTGGTGGCAAGCCGCAGGCTGGCGCTGCTGGCCGAAGAAAGCGGCGTCACTTTGTTCGTGTTGCGCGAAGGCGCGATGCCCGAGCCCAGCGCCGCCGTCACGCGCTGGCGTGTGCAGAGCCTTGCCTCGGATCCCCATGACGATGACTGGGGCGCGCCGCGCTTTGCCGCGCGACTGACGCGCCACCGGCTGGGCGGGCTCAGCGATTTCACCCTGCAGTGGGACAGCGAAAATGGAATCTTCCACGAGGCGGCGGCGCATTCTGGCACTGTGGTTTCCACGCCTGCCGACCGATCGGTTGAAGCGCCGCGCCAACGGCGCGCATAAGACAGACTCTCCAGACGCACCGCTGGTCATCGCTGGA
>JBEPVO010000100.1:0-9870 GCA_041690975.1 Alphaproteobacteria bacterium | reverse complement strand
CCCGAAGCTTACTTATGACTTCGCGCCATCCTTCGGCTTGAAATCCAGCGCCGCGAGCTTATTCAGGGGTTGCGCGGCCGGACGGAAAACCGGAAGTCCACTTTTCCTGGCCGCGCTCCCGCGTCGCGGCGCTTACTTAAGACTTCGCGCCATCCTTCGGCTTGAAATCCAGCGCCGCGCCGTTGATGCAATAGCGCTCGCCGGTGGGGTTGGGGCCGTCGGGGAAAACATGACCCAGGTGACCGCCGCACCGAGCGCAATTCACTTCGGTGCGAACCATGCCGTGGCTTGAATCCGTGGTGGTCGACACCGCATCGGGCATCGGCGCATAGAAGCTGGGCCAGCCCGAGCCGCTTTCATACTTGGTGCCGGAGCCGAACAATTCCGTGCCGCAGCCGGCGCAGAGAAATTCGCCGTGGCGCTTTTCATGATTAAGCGGGCTGGTGCCGGCCGGTTCGGTGCCGTGCTGGCGCAGCACCCGGTAACGGTCCGGGGACAGCGCATTGCGCCATTCGCTGTCGCTTTTTTCCATTTTGTCTTTGGTCATCTCGATTTCCTTTCGCCACATAATTCGCTCTGACCGGAAACTGGTTACTCAAGATGCTTCCTGCAAGCCAATGGGCTTTCCAAAAGAACGTGCTTCCCAAAAATCAGGGCGCTTCTCGCAAGACCATTTTGAGGGTGTCGGTGAGCTTGCCGGTGTTCCCGAACTGAAAATCGGCGCCATAGGCGATATCGTCAACCCGCCAGCCTTCCGGTGTATTCACCAGCAGCAGGGCGTCGGTCCAGGTTACCGGTGGATGCCCGGCTTGCGTATGCGCAAAGCTGACAGGACAGCGGGCAACGCTGCCGCTGACGTTGCACCCGCCCAATTTCCAGGCAGTGGCGCCTTCAAACATGGAAGAAAACAGATCACCTTCGATCAGGGGCGGCGAATCCTTCACCTTGGCCGCGAAGCGCGCTTCGGCGGCGGCGCCATCGGCCAGCATCTTGTTCAGGGCCGGCGAAAGATAGGGCGCGAATTTGGCCCGCCCGCTTGCGTCGGGAATGCCGTCGGACGGGTGAAAGCTGCCATACGCGCCGAGAAATCCGTTAGCCGCCCCGGCACTATCGGCCTGAGCGGCGAGCGGCGCCGGGATCAGCAGGATCGCGAGAGCGGCCAGACCACCATGCGTGCTAGCGCGCGAAAACCTCATCCCCGCGCTTTCAGGCCGTCGCGGATCTCGCGCAGCAGCAGCACTTCCTCGGGCGTCGGCGGCGGGGCTTCATCGATCGGTGCTGGCGTGACCATCTTGTTCACCTGCCGGATCAGCAGGAAGAGCACAAAGGCCACGATCAGGAAATTGACGATCGCATTGACGAACAGGCCATAATTCAAGGTTACGTCCTTGGCAGCGGCGGCGGCGGCCAGGGTGTCCACGCTGCGGTCGCCTTTCAGCACCACGAAGAGGTTTGAGAAATCCACGCCGCCCAGCGCTAGGCCGACTGGCGGCATAATGACGTCCTTGACCAGGGAATTGACGATGCCGGTGAAGGACGCGCCGATAATGACACCGACCGCCAGATCCATGACATTGCCGCGCATCACAAATTTCTTGAATTCTCCAAACATGGAAACTCCGCCCTAGATTTCCGATCGTGCAAGGCTAGTCGGCGGCGGGCCGCGCAACAAGCGCGCGATCCCGGAACAGGAGCAAAATCGTGACCGCCATCAGCGTGCCCGACAGGGCGCCGAGGCTGTTGGCGACGAAATCCATAAGCTCGGCATCGCGGCCCGTATAGGCTTGGAGGATTTCCAGCGCACCGCTCAAAAAGATTACGCAGGCGATGGCGGCGACCAACCTGGGGCGCAATCCCAGAATCATGGTCGCCATGCTGGCGAGGCCGAAATAGGCAATGAAATGATCCGCTTTATCCCAGTTCAGAACGCCGCTGAGATGCGGGGGCGAAGGCGTCAATTCTCCCCATGCGACCAGCGCCACACCGGGCCAGAACAGCCATAGCGACAATATCCGAAGAAATTTCACCAAAATACGCGTTCCATATCGCCCGTCGCCGGCGATCCTTGTCCGGGAATGTGGCGAGGATCAGGCCGTCTTTGCGTTGGCGACCAGAGTCTGCGGAACCCTGAGGCGGAAGGTTGCACCCAGAGCGTCGGACGATATGTCGAGTTGCGCGCCGATTTCTGCCGTCAGTGTACGGATGACTTGGAATCCGATGCCGCCATCCTTGGTGGAATCGAAGTTTTCCGGCAAGCCGACACCGTCGTCGCTGACGGTTACCATCAGATCGCCATCGCCCGAAGCTTCGCAATGCACGCCGATCCGCACCGGCACGCCCGAAGGATGGGCATACTTCATCGCGTTGGTGAGGATTTCGCTGAGGATCAAGGTCAGGGGCTGAACATTCTTGGTCAGCACATGACAGTCGGTGCCGTGATGCTCGATATGAATGGCCTGCTGCTCCGAGGAAAAGGCGGCGGTCAGAATGGCGGACAGGTCGCGCAGATGTGCGCTGAGATCGACGATGCCGTCCGGCGGAAGATGGGCCAGCATTCGGTGAAGCTGGCCAATAGTGGAGAGGCGGGCGGCGACGCCATCGAACATCATCCGCACTTCGGCATTGCTGAAGGGCCTGGCGATGCGGCCTGTCGCCTTCGCCTGCATCCGCACCAGACCACTTAACAAGGTCAGGCTGTTGGCGACCCGATGATTGGCTTCGGCGACGAGATCGGAACGAGAGGGAGTGAGGATTGCATCCATGGCAGCCCTCCTTTCAGCACCCAAGCTATCGCGGCTTTGGAAACAGGGCAAGAATTTTATTCAACTAAATCAATGGTTTAAGTTAGTAAAAGGCAGGTTTTGTACTCTTTCGGCTCTTGCGGCAAGGAACCCAAGTTCCGCATAGATCGTTCTCTAAGCGGACGCTTATTTTGGGTATTCTGCTAACAGTGAGTACCTAAATTCTCTTTTGAAAGCAGGGCTTTAGGGAGGCAATCATGAATGATTTGACCCGTGGCGAGCGCCTCCAAATCATGTTGACCGCGGAAGAGCTGGAAGCGCTGGACAATTGGCGTTTTGCCAAACGGATGCCCAGCCGGGCGTCGGCCGTGCGCGAGCTTTTGAAGCGGGGTCTGGCGGTGGAAGGCTTCAGTATTGCCGAAGGCGGCAGCAAATCTCGGGATTTCGGGGTCACCGGTCAGTCCCGGGCCAATCCTTCCGCCAATGGCTCGCGCGAGCGCAAGGGCGGCGACGGCTCGGCCGGGTAATCAGCCTCAGCTTCCCCTTGCGTTTTTCCTGATTTTGCCTTTTAACGCGCGCTCTTTCGGGCCGCCCGGCTGGGCATGCCGTGGCGACCCATGAAAGCTATGCGGCCCCTCGGCCGCCAGAGGAGAGCGAAATGCCCAAAATGAAGACCAAGTCGGGCGCTAAAAAGCGCTTCAAATTCAGTGCGACCGGAAAGATCAAGACCGGCAAGGCCTATAAGGGCCACCGGTTGATCAGCAAGTCCAAGCGCACCCGCAAAGAACTTCACGAAGTTTTGTCGTCGTCCGAAACCCAGCGCGTCAAGCGCTGGATGCCCTACGCGTAAGGAGATCCAACCATGTCTCGTTCTCCCCGCGCAGTACCCAGCCGCGCCCGCCGCAACAAGGTTCTCAAACAGGCCAAGGGCTTCCGTGGCCGCCGCAAAAACAACATCACCACGGCCAATGCCGCGGTCGATAAGTCGCTGCAGCACAACTATATCGGCCGCAAGGAACGCAAGCGTAACTTCCGCGCTTTGTGGATCCAGCGCATCAACGCGGCCTGCCGCGAGCATGGCGTGACCTATAGCCGATTTATCAGTGGGCTCGCCGGCGCCGGTATTGAGATCGACCGCAAGGTGCTGTCCGACCTCGCCGTCCACGAGCCCGCCGCTTTCAAGGCTCTGGTGGATCAGGCAGGTACGGCGAAAGCCTGATATCAAACGCCATCAGGGCAAGCGGCCTGCTATGAAAGCAGGCCGCTGATTCCTTTCATGGATTTGGTTTCCTATGGCTGACGCAGTTTCCCTTCAGTCCGATATTCTGGCGCAGGTTCTCGCTGCCGGCGATGAAGCCGCGCTGGAAGCAATCCGCGTTGCCGCCTTGGGTAAAAAAGGCTCGGTCAGCGAGTTGCTGAAAACGCTGGGCGTCATGAGCCCGGACGAGCGCAAGATCCAAGGACCGTTGCTCAACAGCTTGCGCGATTGCGTCACCGACGCGATCGCCGCGCGCAAGACGCAACTGGCCGATGTTGCGCTGGAGGCGCGGCTGAAGACCGAGACTGTGGATGTCAGCCTGCCGCCACGCCCGGAAATGCAGGGCAGCGTCCATCCCATCGCCCAGGTGCTGGACGAAATCACCGCCATCTTTGCCGATATGGGTTTCGCCGTCGCCGAAGGCCCGGACGTCGAATATGACGATTACAATTTCACCAAGCTGAACATTCCGCCCGACCATCCCGCGCGTCAGATGCAGGATACGTTTTACGTCGCGCCGCAGCCGGACGGCACCAGCCATGTGCTGCGCACGCATACCTCGCCGGTGCAGGTTCGCACCATGCTGAACCAGAAGCCGCCGATCCGGATCATTTCACCGGGCCGCACCTATCGCGTCGATTCCGATGCCACCCATTCGCCCATGTTCCATCAGGTCGAAGCGCTGGTGGTGGACGAAGGCATCCATCTCGGTCATCTGAAATGGACGGTCGAGGAATTCTGCAAAGCCTTTTTCGAGATCGACCAGATCGAACTGCGGGCCCGTCCCAGTTTTTTCCCGTTCACGGAGCCCAGCCTGGAATGGGACATGCGCTGCGACCGTTCGGTGCCGGGCAAGATCACCTTTGGCACCGGCAATGATTGGCTGGAACTGGGCGGCTCGGGCCTGGTGCATCCGCGCGTGCTGGCCAATTGCGGCATCGATCCGGCGCGCTATCAGGGTTTTGCCTTCGGCTTCGGCCTGGATCGCATGGCGATGCTGAAATACGGCATCCCCGACATCCGCAGCTTTTTTGAATCCGATCTGCGCTGGCTGCGCCATTACGGTTTCTCTGCCCTCGACATCCCGACTCTCGATGGAGGGTTGTCGAAATGAAATTCACGCTCTCCTGGCTGAAAGAGCATCTGGAAACCGATGCCGATGTTCAGACCATCGCCGACAAGTTGACCAGCATCGGGCTAGAAGTCGAAAGCATCGAGGACGCCGGTGCGCGGCTGAAGGATTTCACGGTCGCCGAAATCATCAGCGCCGAAAAGCATCCCAATGCCGACAAGCTGCGGCTCTGCATGGTTGCTACTGGTGACAAGGAACCGTTGCAGATCGTCTGCGGCGCGCCCAATGCACGGGCCGGCATCAAAGTGGTGCTGGCGCGGCCCGGCACGGTCATTCCGGCATCCGGCGAGGCCCTGAAGATCGGCACCATTCGCGGCGTGGAATCGCGCGGCATGATGTGTTCGGCGCGTGAGTTGCTGCTGGGCGAAGATCATGACGGCATCATCGAACTGGCGGCGGACGCTGTTGTCGGCGGGCCCGCCGCACCCGCGCTGGGCCTGACCGATCCGTTGATCGACGTTTCGATCACACCCAATCGCGGTGACGCGGCCAGCGTTTATGGCATCGCCCGCGACCTGGCGGCGGCGGGCCTGGGCATCTTGCGCACCAAGAAAATCGATCCGATGGCGGGCAAATTCCCCTCGCCTAAGAAAATCACGCTCGACTTCACGCCGGAGAACAAGAATGCCTGCCCGATCTTCGCGGGCCGCCTGATCCGCAATGTGAAGAACGGCCCGTCGCCGAAATGGGTGCAGGACCGGTTGAAGTCGGTGGGCATGAAATCGATTTCCGCCCTGGTCGATGCCACCAATCTGATTGCCCAGGATCGCGGGCGGCCTTTGCATGTCTTCGATGCCGATAAGCTGGTCGGCAATCTGCATGCCCGCATGGCCAACGACCACGAGCAGGTGCTGGCGCTGGACGGCAAGACCTATGTGCTGGACAGCGAGACGGTGGTGATTGCTGATGATTCCTTTGCACGCGGCATCGGCGGCGTGATGGGCGGCGAGGACACGGGCTGTTCGTTTGAGACAAAGAACGTCTTCATTGAATCCGCCTGGTTCGATCCGGTGCGGGTGGCGCGCGCGGGCCGCAAGCTGGGCATCATCTCCGATGCCCGCTACCGCTTTGAACGCGGCGTCGATCCCCAATCCGTGTTGCCGGGGCTGGAGCTTTGCACAAAGCTGATCCTGGACTGGTGTGGCGGCGAGCCGTCGGAGGTCGTGATCGCGGGCGAATTGCCGCCGAACCACAAGCACATCGATTTTGATCCGGCGCTGGTGGAAAATCTGGGCGGCATCCAGATCGATACCAGCGAAAGCATTCGCATCCTGTCGCGGCTGGGTTTCACGGTGCTGGAGCATGGCGACGTCCTGCATGTGACCCCGCCCAGTTTCCGCCGCGACATCGATGGGCCCGCCGATCTGGTGGAAGAGATCGTCCGCATCCATGGCCTGTCCGGCGTGCCGTCGGTGCCGCTGGACCGCGACCGCGCCATAGCAAAACCAGTTCTGACATCATCGCAGCGCCGCGCCCGTGCCGTGCGCCGCACCCTGGCCGCGCGCGGCTTCAACGAATGCGTCAGCTTTTCCTTCGTGGCACGCGAGCGGGCCGCGCTGTTCGGCGGCGGCGACAATGCCCGCCAGCTTTCCAATCCCATCGCGTCCGACTTGGATGCGCTGCGGCCATCGCCTTTGCCGTCTTTGCTGGCGGCGGCGGCGCGCAACACGGCGCGCGGCTTGTCCGATTTCAATCTGTTCGAGATCGGGCCCGCTTTCCAAAGCGGCATGCCCGAAGCCCAGACCAACAATGCTGCGGGCATCATCGTGGGCGCGGGTATTCGTGACTGGGGCAAGTCCGGCCATGCCGCCGATGTCTTCGACGCCAAGGCGGCACTGTTCGCGGGCCTGGAAGCAGCCATGGGCGGCCCGATGACCGCGCCGGTCACACCGGGCGCGCCTGCCTGGTTTCATCCTGGCCGCAGCGGCACGATAGCGTTGGGGCCCAAGCAGATCGGCTGGTTCGGGGAATTGCATCCCAAGATCCTGGCGGCGTTCGATCTGAAAATTCCGGTGGCGGCGTTCGAGATCAATCTCGACGCCATCCCAGAACCCAAATCCCGCAAGGGCCGCGCCGTGTTCTCGCCATCGCCCTATCAGGCGATTGAGCGCGACTTTGCCTTTGTGGTGGATGCCAAGATCGCGGCAGGCGATATCGTCCGCGCCGCCAAGGGTGCCGACCGCATGCTGGTCGAAAGCGTGTCGGTGTTCGATGTCTATGAAGGCAAGAATGTCGGCGAAGGCAAAAAGTCCATCGCCATCGCGGTGCGCATCCAGCCCAAGGACAAGACCCTGACCGAGGCCGAGATCGAGGCCTTGGCGCAGAAGCTGGTTGCCGCCGTGACCAAGGCCACAGGCGCTATTCTGCGAAGCTGAGCAACTTCGGAGCGGCGCCAATTTCTTTTGAGAGTTTTTCGAACTCGGCGCGGGCCCGTGGGTTCGCGCGGTGATGCCGTTCCGCAAAAATGAATTCATTCTTGAGGGAATGTTCCAGCCCTGTCAGTTCGGTGACGCGCACCTTGAAGCCATGCGCTTCCAGATAAAGACCGCGCAGCACATTGGTGAGATGGGCGCCGAATTCGCGCCGCTGGATGGGGTGACGCCAAAGCTGGTCCATCGCGCCATGTGCGCCTTCCAGTTCGCGCGCCAACTCCGCCTGACAGCATGGCACCAGCGCGACATACTTCGCGTCATGCTTCAGCGCGAATTGGATCGCTTCGTCGGTGGCGGTATCGCAGGCATGCAAGGCCGTCACGATATCCACCGGGCCCAGCGCGGCGTCGGCGATACGGCTTTCGACAAATTCCATGCGGTCGAAACCGCTTTCCTGCGCGATCTTCTTCGCGGTGGCGACCAGTTCGGGACGCGTTTCCACCGCTGCGACCTTGCCGCGGCCCGCAGGCGCGAAATACAGATCGTAGAGAATAAACCCCAGATAGGATTTGCCTGCGCCCAGGTCGGCCAGCACAGGTTGGTCTTTCTCCTTCAGCGACGCATCGATGGCAGGCTTGATCAACTGCGCCAGATGCTGAACCTGCTTCAGCTTGCGCCGCGAATCCGCGTTCAGTCCGCCATTGTGGGTGAGGATGTGCAGCGCCTTCAGCAGCGACACCGACTGGCCGGGCCAGAGGTCTTTCAACGAAGACGCATTCATTTGAACATCTCCAGCGCATGGGTGACGCCGTAATAATAGTTATAGGCCCGCACCGCCCAATAATTCATCTGCGCCCATTGCTTTGGTGGGGTCAGATCGTCCCAGTCGGGCGAAAGCGCTTTGCGGATCTGGTTGGCCATATAGATCCGCCGCCGTCCCTGCCAGTAATGCAGGAAGCTGTCATGGATTTCCGCGATCGGCGTCTGGCTCAGCCGCAGCACTTCCGACAATGCGAATTGTTCGATGGCGGGAAATTTCTTGGCGCGCCCGATCAAGGCATCGATCATCGCCAGGGTATCGTCGAGCAAGGGCAGATGCTGGGGCGTCACGCCGATCAGGCCGCTATTGTACATCCAGCTATGCGCCACGTCGTAGCGATAGGCGCCCAGATGCGGCAGCTGAGTGCGAAAGCCCTTGAGCGGGGGAATGGGGTTCGGCTTCTCGAACCGGTTCATCACCACTGAACCGGCCATCTTTTCGGCGACCTCGGCATGAAAGCCGGGGCGGATGATGGAATCGGAATCCAGCAACAGCACCGGTTCGGCGAACCGCTCCAGCGCCTCGCGCACCAGGGCAGGCTTGATCCGGTGATAATAGAGCCCGCCGCCCGACCATTCCCGGACGCGGGGGGCGATGTCCATCACCGTCACCGGCCAGTTGCGGTAGACACCAGGCGCGTCACTGGCGACCAGGACTCGGGCCCGGGCAGGGTCCAGGCCCGCCGTCAGGGAGATCAGGCTGTATTTCAGCTCGGCGCGGTATTTTGGCCGCCCGCCATAATCGAGATAGAGGTAATTCAGCATCCTAAACCCATGATCGCACGGGCTTTGTGCTGCCGCAAAAGGCCTGTTGGATGGCGCCCTTCAAGATGCTAGACCCCCGGCCCACGGCCTCATGCAGCGAAGCGGTAGGCCATCAAAGACTGGCCTCATGTAGCGCAGCGATAGGCCAAAGGACGAAATGCCCGATCTCGCCCAAATCCGCAATTTCTCCATCGTCGCCCATATCGACCATGGCAAATCCACCCTGGCCGACCGGCTGATCCAGCTGACGGGCGGGCTGTCGACCCGCGAAATGAAGGATCAGGTGCTCGACTCGATGGATATCGAGCGCGAGCGCGGCATCACCATCAAAGCCCAGACCGTGCGCCTGGATTACAAGGCCGCCGACGGCAAGGACTATGTCCTGAACCTGATGGACACGCCGGGCCATGTCGATTTCGGCTATGAGGTCAGCCGCTGCCTGGCCGCCTGTGAGGGCGCGCTGCTGGTGGTGGACGCCAGCCAGGGCGTCGAGGCCCAGACCCTGGCCAATGTCTATCAGGCGATCGACGCGGGGCTGGAGATCGTGCCGGTCCTCAACAAGATCGACCTGCCTGCTGCCGAGCCCGAGCGGGTCAAAACCCAGATCGAAGACGTGATCGGGATCGACGCCAGTGATGCGGTACCGATCTCCGCCAAGACCGGCCTCAATATCGATTTGGTGCTGGAAGCGGTGGTGAAGCGGTTGCCGCCGCCCAAGGGCGTGCTGGATGCGCCGCTGAAAGCGCTGCTGATCGATTCCTATTACGACGCCTATCTGGGCGT
>JBEPVO010000099.1:0-10114 GCA_041690975.1 Alphaproteobacteria bacterium | reverse complement strand
AGGGGATCACGGCGGTGATACGCCGGGCCGACGCGCGGCGCAGCGCATCGATCATAATCAGCAATTCCATCAGATTGTCGTTGGCGGGAAAGCTGGTGCTCTGGATCACGAACATGTCCTCGCCGCGGACATTTTCCTGGACCTCGACGAATACTTCCATGTCGGCGAAGCGGCGAACCTGGGCCTTGACCGGCGCCAGCGCCAGATGCTGGCCGATCGCCACGGCGAGTTCATGATTGGAATTGCCTGCGATCAGGCGCATGCCCCGCGAACCGTTCAGATCCGTCATCGCGCCTCAAGCCCCCAACAAATCGTGCCGAAATGAAGTTTTGATGACGCGCTTTTAGCGGTCCGGGAAGGCCCGCACAATGGCGGATATTTCGCGGCCATAATCGGCCTCGCCCAGATGGGTGGTGCGGCGGTAACTAAAAAAACCGTTGTCCGGCGGATAGGTGCAAAGGCCCAGATCGCTGATTTGTCTCAACCCGGCTCTTTCCAGCCGGGTGCGGGCATAGCCGGGCAAATCGAAGTGATAATGATTCGGTCGGTTGGAGGCCGTGAAAAAGCGGTCATCCGCTGCGTCAAAGCGTGCACGCAGATCGGCGCCCACTTCATAATTGGCCTGGGAGATGGTCGGGCCGATGGCCGCAGTGATGCGGTCGGGCGTCGCGCCCAGTTTCGTCATGGCGGCGACGGTGTTTTCCAGCACGCCCGCGACCGCGCCTTTCCAGCCGGCATGCGCGGCGCCGATCACGCCCGCCTGCGCATCGGCGAACAACACCGGGGTGCAATCGGCAGTGAGGATGCCCAGCATCACGTTGGGCAAGGCGGTCGCCATGCCATCGCCGTCCTGCCGCAAATCGAAGTTCCAGTTTCCGTCCACGACATGGACCGTATCGCTATGAATTTGGGCCAGCGAAACCAGCTTTGCCCCGGGGGCCAGGACCTGGATGATTCGGGCGCGATTGGCGGCCACGGCCACGGCATCGTCACGAGAGCCGGGCCCGCAATTCAGGCTGTCATAAACGCCTTTCGAGACACCGCCGTCGCGGCCGAAAAAGCCGTGCGCGATGCCCGGAAGCTTTTGCAAGTCGGCGGCGCGGTGAATTTGCATGGGCGTGTCGTATCAGAAACCGGGGGGGCGCGGCGCGGATGATGGCAACAGGGCCATTGCCTGAAACAAATTGCCCATCTGGTCCGGCATGGTCAAACGCGCGACGGCGCTTGCCAGATTTTCGGCCTCGGACGGATTGGCCTGGGCCAGGCGGCGGGTGCGGGCGCCGATGCCCAGCGCTTCGAGGAATTCTCCCTGCGGCTTGGGTCCGAAAACCGCAGCCCCGCCGTGACGCGCGGCATCCGCTAAGGCAGTGAAATCGACATGGGCGGAAAGATCGCTGGCGCCGGGATCGGGCAGGATCGGCACGAAACGATGGTCGCGCACCGCCTGCAGGGTCTCGCCGAAGCCTGTATCGGCATAGCCGTAATCCACCAGCAGCGCCGCGCCACCATGGATCGCAATCATGCGGGCAATTTCTTCCATCAGCGAGGTGGATGCCGGCGAGTTTTCATACACGCCGCCGTCCGGTGCCCCGGCGCGCGATGCGGGGATCGCGGCGGAGGGTGTGATTTGTGGCGCCAATGCGAAATCCAGCTCGTCATCCTTCGCGATCACCATGCGCTCGCACCATCCCCGGATGGTCTTCACATATTGGCGGATCGGCAAGGCATCGAAGAATTCATTGGCCAGCAGCAGCAGCGGCGAATCCTGAATGTCGAAATGCGTGCTCCAGCGGATTTTTGCGCCGCTATCCTTGAGGCGCTCGCGCTGGATATCGCGCAAAGTTGGACTGGCTTCGACCAGCACCAGCTCAACTTCATCTAGGAAACCCGGCACGCGTTTGAGCGCGCGCAAGGCATCCGCCATCAAGGTCCCGCGCCCCGGACCTAGCTCGACGAGCTTTGTGTTTTTCGGACGGCCTTGATCGACCCAGGTCTGGCCGCACCACAGGCCCAGTATCTCGCCGAACATCTGGCTGATTTCCGGCGCGGTGATGAAATCGCCGCTGCGTCCGAAGGGATCGCGCGTGGCGTAATAACCGCCTTCGGCGTCATGCAGCGCCAGGGTCATGAACTGCGCCACCGAGATCGGGCCTTGCGCCGCGATCAGGGCTGCGATGCGCATCCCCAGCGCGTTCATTTTTTGGGCTTGAAGGCGATGGCGATCAGGATGGCCGCGCCCAGCCACACTGGGATCGATAGCGCCATACCCATGCTCACCGGTCCCAAGAAGGGTGCGTCGGGCTCGCGGAAGAATTCGCTGATGAAGCGGAAGGTGCCATAGCCCAGGAAGAAAATTCCCGAAATCAGCCCGGGCCGGTTCTGGGCGCGGAAGACGCGCAGCGCGATCTGCACAATGATGAACAGCAGAACGCCTTCCAGCGCCGCTTCGTAAAGCTGGCTGGGATGGCGCGGCAACGGCCCGCCACGGGGAAAGATCATCGCCCAGGGGACATCGGTGACCCGGCCCCACAATTCGCCATTCACGAAATTGGCGAGGCGGCCGAAGAACAAGCCCATCGGTGCGAAAGCGCAGACCAGATCGGCGACGGACAGGAAGGCCAGCTTATTCTTGCGGCAGAACAACCACACTGCCAGCACCACACCGAGCAGGCCGCCATGAAACGACATGCCGCCTTCCCAGGCTGCGATCAGCTTCAGGGGATTGGTGACAAAAGCGTAAGGTAGGCCTCGGCAGAAATCGGCGTCCGGCGAAACGCTGCACAGGCCGATGCCATAGATCAGGTCCCAGCCCAGCCTTCCGCCCAGAATGACGCCGAAGGTTCCCCACACCACCAGATCGCCGATCTGTTCGTCGGTGGCGGGCGGGCGGCCGTTGAATGGCGGGTCGGTCCACAGCGATTTGGTCCGCATCGCGCGTGCGACCGTCCACCAGGCGAACAGAAGCGCCGCGATATAGGCCAGCGCATACCAGCGGATCGCAAAGGGGCCCAGCTGCACCAGCACCGGGTCGATATGGGGATAGGGGATCGTGGCCAGAAGCATGGGGGCAAAAACGCTATGCTTCGGGCCATTGTGTCAAGCGGGCGGCTTCTTCATATAGGGCGGAAGGGAGATTTCGATGGCACAGACCGACAATCCGTTCCTCGATGGCGTGGCCAAGATGTTTACGGACGCCGCTGGCATGGCCCAAGGCGTGCGGGCCGAGATCGACACCTTCGTGAAGCAGCGTCTGGAGCGGCTGGTGGCCGAAATGGACTTCGTGCCGCGCGAAGAGTTCGAGGCGGTCAAGGCCATGGCGGCCAAGGCCCGCAGCGAAAATGAATCACTTGAGGCCCGGATCGCGGTCCTGGAGTCCAAAACGCCGTCCTAGACTCAATTTCAGAGTCCGGCGCACAGCCAAAGCTGTGGAATCTTTAACCATGATGGGGAACAAAAGTGTGGGACTCTTGTGCCCTCACAAAATCTTGTGCCAGTTTGGTCCGCAACTGCTTCGTTTTGTGGCTGGAGCCTAGGGCATGACTGTTACGCATCAGGACGACGATTTCGCCCTGGCACCGCATCCCATCGATATGTTGGAACGCACGGTCGAGGATAATGGCTGGGCGTTCGAGCGTGCCGGGCGGGACGAACTCAGCCTTTCAGTCGCCGGCAAATGGAGCGACCATCATTTCAGCTTCTCCTGGCGGGATGATCTGAAGTCGCTCCACATCACTTCGACCTTCGACATGCGCGTCACCGAAGACGTCCGCCGCCAGAATGTTGCGGACCTTCTGATGTACGTGAATGCGCGGCTGTGGATTGGGCATTTCGATCTCTGGCATGAAGACGGCGCCATCGTGTTCCGCCATGCGATGATTTTCCCAGGCGCTGAAGCCAGCGCCTCGCAATGCGAAGCCCTGCTCAATCTCGCCTTGGAAGCTTGCGAACATTATTATCCGGCATTCCAGTTCGTGCTGTGGGGCGGCAAGACTGCCGAAGAGGCCGTCGCCGCCGCAGTGCTGGAGTGCGTGGGGCGCGCGTGAGCGCATCCCTCCTTCTAATTGGTGCCGGTAGAATGGGCGGCGCTCTGCTCAAGGGCTGGATCACGCGCAAGGCTGGCCCCATCATCGTGGTCGAGCCCAAACCCTCGCCGTCACTGCGGACTTTGGCGAAGAAGAAGGCGATCACTCTGGTCGCCGCGCCATCGCAAGTAAAAGTGAAAAAGCTTTCCGCCTGCGTGGTGGCGTTGAAGCCGCAAATCTTGAAGCATGAAGCGCCGGTGTTGGCGGATTTCGCGCGCTCCGGCGCGCTGATGATTTCTATTGCCGCAGGCACAGATACCAAATTGCTGTTCCAGGCCTGGGGCGCCAAGGCACGCATCATTCGCGCTATGCCCAACACGCCCGGCGCGATCGGCCAGGGCATTACCGGCCTGTTCGCGGCGCGCGGCACCACCGCCGCCGACAAGCGCAAGGCCACGGCGTTGCTGTCGGCGCTGGGCGACACCATCTGGGTGAGCAAGGAAGACCTGATCGACAGTGTCACCGCAGTGTCCGGCTCCGGTCCCGCCTATCTGTTCCTGATGGCCGAAGCGATGACGCAGGCGGCCATTGCCGAAGGCCTGCCGCGCGATCAAGCCGAAAAACTGGCCCGCGCCACGGTATCAGGTTCCGGCGCGTTGCTGGCGGCGGACAAATCGCCCGCCAGCGCTTTGCGCGAAGCGGTCACAAGTCCGGGCGGTACGACGCAAGCGGCATTGAATATCCTGATGGCTGATGACGGCCTGGCGGCGCTGATGAAACGCGCCATTCATGCGGCGCGTCGGCGGGCGGAAGAATTGCGCTGACCCTTCTTCCTCACCATGGCCGGATTTAATCCGGCCATCCATTGCAACACGAGCGCTGGATGGGCGGATCAAGTCCGCCCATGGAGAAATATTTAAACTGGCAACCGGATTGTCGCCTTCAATCCGCCCATCGCGCTGGTATCGAGCGTGAGGTCGCCGCCATGGGCGCGGGCGATGTCGCGGGCAATGGCCAAGCCCAGGCCGGAGCCGCCTTTCTGAAGATTGCGACCCTGGTCCAGGCGATGGAAAGGCCGGAAGGCTTCCTCGCGGCGATTTTCAGGAATGCCGGGCCCATCGTCTTCGACCAGAATCAGATTGTGCCGCTCGCCCCGTGTCAGGGTCACCACGACATGGCGGCTGGCTTTCAGGGCGTTGTCGACCAGGTTGGTGAGACAGCGGCGAAGCGCGACTTTCTTCACGCTCATCGTCACATGGTCCGGCGCCGTGATCGTCAGCCGATCGTCCGCCACGGCCCGCGCCTTGGCGGCTGCCGTGGCAGTGTCGCGCACCAGCTCGCCCAGATCGGCGTCCTCGGCGTCTTCGCCGCCTTCGCCCCGCGCGAAGGCCAGATAATCGTCCAGCATATGTTCCATCTCGGCGATGTCGGCCTTGAAGGCACGGGTGTCGGCATCGTCATGCATCATCGCCAAGGCCAGCTTCATGCGGGTCAGTGGCGTCTTGAGGTCATGGCTGACGCCCGCCAGCATTTCGGTGCGCTGGGTGACATGGCGCTCGATCCGCTCGCGCATGGTGATGAAGGCCTGGGCGGCGCGGCGCACTTCGGTAGCGCCATAGGGCTTGAAGTCCGGCACCGGGCGGCCCTTGCCGAACATTTCCGAAGCCCGCGCCAACCGCTCGATCGGCCGCACTTGATTGCGCAGGAACAGGATAGCCACACTGAGAAGGATCAACGCCGATCCTGCCATCCACAGGATGAAGATGTCTGGCTGGGAGACCGTAACGCGGTCGCGCGGCACCAGGATGTCCAGCACGCCATCCTTCACATCGACCTTGATGTCGAAATCGTTGCCGATCCGGCCGGTCTGGAACAGGCGCTTGGGGCCCATGCTGCTGGCGATGATGTCGTCCAGCGCCTTGTCGATGGTGCTGGTGGAAGGCTGTGTGCGCGGCGCCAGCTTGTCGCCGTCGCGGAAAGTGATGCGATAGCGCAGCTCCCGCGCCGATAAAGCACGCAGGCCGTCGCGCTCCAGGCTGGGCGTGGAATCTTCCAGCGCCGCCAGCAGGGCGACATCGGCCGCGACGTCGCGCGCCATGCGCCGGGTGGTGGTGTCCAGGTCGCGCTCGAAGAACACATAGGTGACGATGCCCTGCAGGATCACCATCGGCGCCACGATGATGATCAGCGAACGGCCGAACAGTCCGCGCGGCAGGAAGCGCTTGATGAAGCGTCCGGGCGTGAAACGGGGTTCTGTGGTGGCATCAACCATGGCGGTCGGGCACCAGGACATAACCCACACCGCGAACGCCCCAATGCGTCCGCATTAGGGCATTGAAAAACAATGGCAGGCCGCACTCAGTTGCGGTCGGGGACCAGTACATATCCAACACCTCGAACGGTCTGCAGATAGAGCGGCAGCTTGGGGTCTTCCTCGATCTTGCGGCGCAGGCGCGTCACTTGAACATCGATCGAACGCTCCAGCGACACGCCCAGCCGGGCGCACAAATCGCTGCGTGAGAAAGGATGTCCGGCATTGGCGGCGAACAATTGCAGCAGCGCGGCTTCCGAACTGGTGAGCTTCACCGGCTTGCCGCTGCGTGTCAGGCGCGATGCCGCGGGATCGTATACCGCTTCGCCCATCCGCACGGGACGGCTGGCGCTTTCCTGCACCGGCGTGGCGCGGCGCAGCAGCGCATTGATGCGCAGCAAAAGCTCGCGCGGCTCGAACGGCTTGGGCAGATAATCGTCAGCGCCCAGTTCCAGGCCCGCGATGCGGTCGGCGGCGTCGCCCCGCGCCGTCAGCATCAGGATGGGCACTTGCGACTGGCCCCGGATCGCTTTTGCCAGTTCCAAGCCGGATTCGCCCGGCATCATCACGTCCAGGATCAGGCAGTCGAAGGCGATGCTTTTCATTAATGATCTGGCGTCGCCGGCATGGGCGGCAGCACTGACGCGAAATCCGTTGGTAGAAAGATAGCGGGTGAGCAGGGCGCGCAGCCGCTCGTCGTCATCCACCACCAGCAGATGCGGGTCGGAAAGCGAGGGTTTGACAGGGGTCATGGCTGCTATTCCCGATCGCCTGTCATAATCCCGCGCCCGGGTCTTGCGGTTTTCGCGTCCGCCATGCTGACATAAGTAAAACCTGGGCAGGAGCGGGGCAAGCCTGATATGCCCCGGCATCAGGGAAGCGGCTTTCGGGCCGGCAGTTGAGGACGCAGAAATGGCAGACATGATCCCCTTCGACCAGCGCGATGGCAGCCTTTGGTACGATGGCAAATTGATCCCCTGGAAGGACGCCAAGACCCACGTCCTGACCCACGGTCTGCACTACGGCTCGTCCGTGTTCGAGGGCGAGCGCATCTATAACGGCAAAATCTACAAGCTGAAGGAACATACCGCGCGACTGTTTTTCTCGGCCGAGGAACTGGGCATGAAGATCCCCTTCACCCAGGACGAGATCAGCGCCGGCTGCATCGCCGCTGCCGAAGCGCAAGGCATCAAGGATGGCTATCTGCGTCCGGTGGCGTTCCGCGGCAGCGAGATGATGGCGGTCTCCGCCCAGAACACCACGATCCATGTCGCCATCGCCTGCTGGCCCTGGCCGTCCTATTTCAGCCCGGAAGAAAAACTCAAAGGCATCCGTCTGGACATCGCGCGCTGGCGCCGTCCCGCGGCAGACACCGAGCCGGTGCATGCCAAGGCCGCGGGCCTCTACATGATCTGCACCATCTCCAAGCATGAAGCGGAAGCCAAAGGCTATGCCGATGCGATGATGCTGGATTATCGCGGCCTGGTGGCGGAAGCGACCGGCGCGAACATCTTCTTCGTCAAGGACGGCACCTTGCACACGCCGATCCCGGACTGTTTCCTCAACGGCATCACCCGCCAGTCGGTGATCGCCATTGCCAAGGAACGCCAGATCCCCGTGATCGAGCGTCACATCAAGCCGGAAGAGATGAGCGAATTCACCGAATGCTTCCTCACCGGTTCGGCGGCGGAGGTCACCCCGGTGTCCGAGATCGGAACTTATCGCTTCAAGCCCGGCAAGCTGACGGAAGTGCTGATGAACGCGTACGCCGATGAGGTTCGCGGCGTCGTTCCGGTAACGGCTTAGCGGCTATTTCTGCCAACGCTTGGCGGCATCGTCATCGCTGTTGCGATGTTCGACCCAATGTTGCCCGTCCGAGCGCGCCTCTTCTTTCCAGAAGGGTGCGTGGGTCTTGAGGTAATCCATCAGGAATTCGCAGGCCTGAAACGCTGAATGGCGATGTTGCGACGCCACGGCCACCAGCACGATACGGTCGCCGGGCTTGAGGCTGCCCACCCGGTGAATGACGGTCACGCCGATCAGCGGCCAGCGCGTTCCCGCCTCTGCGACCAGGCGGGTAATCTCCGCCTCGGTCATGTGCGGATAATGTTCCAGGGTCAGGGTGGTGAGATCGCCCTCCTTGCGGACATGGCCGGTGAAGCTGGCCACCGCGCCCGCTTCGCCGTTTCCGGCCAGCGCCGTGACTTCGGCGTTGAGATCGAAATCCTCGCGCTGGATGCGGATGCGAGTCTGCATCGTCAGCCTCCCGTCACAGGCGGAAAGAATGCGACTTCGTCATTGGGACCGAGTTTTGCATCCAGTCCCGCATGATGCTGATTGACCGCCATCCGGATGCGCGAGAGATCGGCGAAGGCATCGGCGTAATTGGGTCCGATATTCTTCAGATGCGCGATTAGGGACGCGACATCGCTCACCGGCGGTGTCATCTGCTCTTCGCCCTTGCCGATCTTCTGCCGTACCCAGGCGAAATAGAGCAGATTCACGCCTGATCCCTGACCGGCGCATGGCCGGGACGAAGATATGTGAGTCCGTTCTTGAAATAGATCACCCCGGTATAGACCGTCAGCGCGGCGGCGATCCACAGCAGGCCATACGCCATCGCGGCATAGCTGAGTGCGGGAATGCCGGGAAAGAAAACTTCGGCCAGGGGCGTGAGAATCATCGCCCCGATCGCCACCATCTGCACGGCGGTCTTGAGCTTGGCGATGGCGGTGACGGGCACGCTGACCCGCGTACCGGCCAGGAATTCGCGCAGGCCCGACACCAGGATCTCGCGGCTGAGAATGATCAGGGCCGGCACCAGCCGCAGCAGCGACGGGATGCCCGTGGTCAGGTTGAACTGGCGGATATCGCCTTCGGCCACCAGCATCATCAGCGCCACCGCCACCAGCACCTTGTCGGCGATGGGGTCCAGCATGCGGCCGAATTCCGACCCGGCATTCAGCTTGCGTGCGGCAAAGCCGTCCAGCCAGTCGCTGACCCCGGCAATCACAAACACCAGGAAGGCCACGATGCGGGAAACTTCACCGGGCATCACGAATGCCACCGCAAAGACCGGCACCAGGACAATCCGCAATATGGTCAGAGCGTTGGGCAGGCCGATCATGGCCGGGAGTGTAGGGGGGCTATCTTCCGAAATCACCCCTTTTTGTTCTGGTCGCACGTCCCGGGCGCGGAAGCGCCCTAACATTGATAGGCGCCTCTGGCGCCGCTCGGAAAACCGATCGCCTGCGATACAGGCTCTCACTTTTCCTGGCCGATGCTCAGGTCGGATGGAAAAAGTCGTAGATTTTCCGCGCCAGGGTGCCGCTGACCCCGCCTACCGTCTCCAGATCGGTCAAGCTTGCCGCCGCGACGGCGCGGGCCGAGCCGAAATGCTGCAGCAGGGCACGTTTGCGGGCCGCCCCCACGCCCCCGATCTCGTCCAGCGGGTTGGCGCCGATGGCGGCGCTGCGTTTCTTGCGGTGGGTGCCGATGGCGAAGCGATGGGCCTCGTCGCGCAACCGTTGCAGATAATACAGAACCGGACTCTTGAGATCGAGGCGGAAGGGTTCCTTGCCCGGAATGTAGAAATGTTCACGCCCGGCATCGCGGTCCGGCCCCTTGGAGATGCCGACCAGCACGACATCCTCCACGCCCAGATCGGCGAATACCTGACAGGCGATGGAGAGTTGTCCCGGACCGCCATCGATCAGCACCAGATCGGGTCGCTTCCATTTGGAATCCGCGACCTCATCGGACTCGTCCTTGATCAGGCGGG
>JBEPVO010000098.1:0-10142 GCA_041690975.1 Alphaproteobacteria bacterium | reverse complement strand
ACGGACGTGTAAAGGCTGTCCTTTTGCTCGGTATGGTTCCGCCGTTATCGGGCTAATCGTACATGTGCCAACGATAATCATATGGTGCTCGCTGCCTAATTAATTAGGTAAGCGCGGTTGGAGGGGTACCGGGCAACAGAAACCCCTCACTTTAAAATCGTATCTGCGGTACCCCTCCCTTATGCGGCGCGACGCGCAAGCGCGTCGTCGCGTGGGCGCCGCTTCGAGCGGCAAAGCCGCGAGGGCGGACAGAAGCCCCCGCTTTCCAGAATTGCGCTTTGGCGCCCCCCTTTTTTATGGCGCGTCGTCGCGCAAGGCACCGGGCAAACACAGTTCTTCTCCACCATTGCCGATGGCTGGATCACAAGCCTTTCATTCAGCAGCCTTCAGCTTCCACGACTCGTCTTTGCGGTCGTACCAGGCGAGTGCCGCCGCCAGGATGCAGATGCATCCGCCCAACGCCACGGCGCGGCCAATGCCGAAATGCTCCGCCACCCAGCCCAAGATCAATGCGCCCCAAGGCACCATGCCCAGGAATGCCATTGCATAGAGCGCCACGACCCGGCCGCGCATGTCATCCCGCGATACCAACTGGATGATGGAGTTGGTCGAGCCGCCCAACAGCATCAAGCTGAACGCGGCGGGCATCAAAAGCACCAGGGACAATCCATACCAGTGCGACTGGGAGAACAGGATCAGCGAGATGCCGAACCCCAGCGCCGCCACCATCGGGGTGACGAAAAGATGCCGGTCCGGCACTCGAGCCAGGGCATAAGCGCCCAGAAATGCCCCCGCACCCACGCCGGTATAGAGAAAGCCCAACCCCTCGCTGCCCTGGTGCAGCACGTCCCGCGCAAAAGCCGGCAACAAGGTGAGATAGGCAGCCCCGAAAGACGAGCACATTGCAATCAGCACCAGCGAGGCGCGGATTTCGCGCTCGCGCCAGGCATAGAGAATACCCTCCTTCACCGCCCGCAATGGTGCCGAATGCTTGAGCGGCGGACGCGGCGCAAACCGCATCAGGGTGAGGCTGACGATAACCGCCCCATAGGAAAGCGCGTCGATCGAAAAACAGATCCCGGCACCCACCAGCGCGATTAGGATTCCACCTACGGTGGGACCGATCACCCGCGCCAGATTGAACATCATCGAGTTGAGCGAGATCGCATCGCGCAGATCCTCCTTACCCACCATGTCCAACGTCATGGACTGACGGATCGGCACATCGAAGGCATTGATAAATCCTTGGAACAAGGCAAGGCTAATGATCTCCCACACCGTAATCCAATGCGTCAGCGTAAGGACCGCTAGGGTTGCCGATTGCAAGCATGCCAGTGATTGGGTGATGAACAACAGGCGCCGCCGGTCAAAACGGTCGGAGATCGCACCACCGAACACAGAGAAGAAGAATACCGGCACAGCCGCCGCGAAGGCCGTCACGCCCAGCAGCAACGGCGAATGGGTGAGACTGTAGACCAGCCAGCCTTGGGTGATGTTGGTAATCCAGGTCCCCATCAGCGAAACCAGTTGCCCCGCGAAGAACAGACGGTAATTGCGATGCTTGAAAACCTTCAGGAACGCCAGCGCGCTCCGGTCTTCCGCCACATCCCCCGGCATCACCTCGGGCGGCGGGACTTCCACCGGCTGAGGCAGCGGCGACAATTCCAGATCTTCGGGCAGCACCGCTTCAACGGCACGATTGGGGCGGTTCTCGGCTGTCATTTTGAACGGGCATATACTGGGCGATGGGCTGGCTCAAGCGACGTTTGCGCAATGTTGATAGCTATTCGATTCTATTGCGCAATTCGGACAGAAATATCGCCGCGCTGCGCCAGAATCGCCACTTCGGTCCCCTCGCCGCTGCGGCGCAGGCGCAGATCGGCCGAGGCGCCGTCCAAATTCAGATTGCGGATACGAATCTCTTCCAGGAATTTTGGCAGGAATGGATTGTGGAAGCGGATTTCCCGGCGTTCATGATCGCAGACAATGCCGAGACAGGCTTCCAGCAATGCAAACGGCGCGGCGCTGGCCCAAGCCTGAGGCTGGCATGCAACCGGATAAAGCGTCGGCGCCGTGCCACGCCGACGTGGGAAGCCGCAGAACAGTTCGGGAAACCGCATCAATTCCATATGCCCGGCTGCATCGAACATACCGCCGAAAATCGATGCAGCGGCGCGCTTGAATCCATAACGCCCCAAACCCAACGCGATCAGAGCATTGTCATGCGGCCATACCGAGCCATCGTGATAGGACATGGGATTGAAGCGCGGTGCATCGGACGCCAGAGTGCGCACGCCCCAGCCCGAAAACATTTCGGGTGTCATCAGGATCTCGGCCAAGCGCGCGGCGCGATCCTGCGAGGCAATGCCACAGAACAAAACTTGCCCCGCATTGGAACTGCGCACCCGGCACTGTTTCTTCGCGCCGTCCAGCGCAATGGCATAGACGCCCAGATCATCGCACCAGAAACGATCTTCGAATTTCCGGCGCAACATTTCGGCATCGTCCATCAGCGTGTCGGCGCGGGCGTGATCGCCCAGCATGCGGGCCATCGTCGCCGCGCCCTGCTTGGCGGCATAGACATAGGCCTGCACTTCGCAAAGCGCGATCGGGCCGGTGGCAAGCTGTCCATCGGCGTGGAAGATGGAATCGTGGCTGTCCTTCCAGCCTTGATTGGCCAACCCATTTTCGCTTTCGCGATAATATTCGACGAATCCGTCGCCGTCCCGGTCGCCATACTGGTCGATCCAGCGCAGCGCCGCCTCCAGATTGGGCCACAATTCCCTAATCGTGACCTGGTCGCCGGTGCGCAGGAAATAACGTGACGCTAGGAGCACAAACAAAGGCGTGGAGTCGATGCTACCGTAATAGCGCCCGAACGGCACTTCGCCCAGATTGGCCATCTCGCAAGCACGCGTCTCGTGCAGGATCTTGCCGGGCTCGGCATCGGCGCGCGGATCACTAACTGTCGCCTGGGTACGGGCCAGGTAACGCAACACGCCTTTGGCCATCGACGGATCGATCCACAAAGTCTGCAGCGCGGTGATGATCCCGTCGCGGCCGAACGGCGTAGAAAACCAAGGCGTGCCGGCATAGGGATAGGGCCCGTCCGGCGTTTCAGTGGTCAGCATGGAAAGATCCGCACCTGCCCGGTGCAGCATCCGGTTCGCCAACGCGTTGGAACTGGTAATCGAACCACCCAATCGGCTCGCCATCTGCGCCGCACGCCGGGCCGCGCGATAAGGTTGCGAGAAAGGCTCTGGCGCCTCTTCTGCCACTGCGCATCGGATGGTCAGGACAATGGAAAACTGCCCACCCGGTTTGAGGTCCAGCGCATACAGCGCCTGATTTTCCGTCAAGCGTTCGGGCTTCGGCTCCAGACAGATTTCCGTTTGTCGTGCGATCCCGTCCAGGCCTTGATAGTGGAATGACAATTTTCCGTCCTTCACGCCCGCGCTGGCATCGCCGCGCCGCAAACGCTGCATGCCGCGTATTTCAAATAGATCGCGAAAATCGGCTTCAAAGTTGAACGTCAGCCAGCAACGCTGCGGATGAGCATCGAAATTGTGGATGGAAAACCGCTCGTAGCAGGCGCCATCCCAGAGAAATTTGGAACGCCGCACATGCAAAGTCTCGCGCGGTAGGACGATCTTGCCCTTCTCGTAGATATCCGGATTGGACAGGTCCACGGTCAGGACCACATTGTCGTTTTCCACCGCTGACGACAGAAACAATGGACGTTGTCCGTCAATCAGAAATTCAAGGCCGGAAATATGGCGCGTATCCCGATAGAACAATCCGCCGGGGGTGAGCCCGGGGTCCTTCACATCGCCCAGCGCGTCGAACAGCCCGAACATGTCGCCATTCTTCAAGGTGCGCGGCCAGCGCTCCTGGATGGATTCGGTCGCCTGGATATAAAAGCTGGACGTTTCGTCAGGCGATGGCGGGAGGGGCTTTGCCTCCATGGTGCTCTTTCAAATGGTTCAGCATAAAAATCAAAAAACCGTCAGGCCGCTTCAACCGTCCAAACCGGAATGTCATCGCAATCGGCCAACCGTCGATAAATTCGGACATATTCGCGCGCCATGGCGCGGGCACTGAAACGCTCCTCGAAACGAGACCGGATAGAGGGGCGAAACAGCATATCCAGTCGTCCCACCGCCGCGGCAGCTTCCGGCAACGTCTCGACTACGAAGCCCGTCAATCCGTCTTCCATGATTTCCGGCACGGAGCCGTGCTTGAATGCAATCACCGGCGTGGCACAAGCCATGGACTCTATCATCACCAAACCGAAAGGCTCGGGCCAGCAGATCGGGAACAGCAGCGCCCGGGCATTGCCCAGGAATTCCTGCTTGCGGCTGTCGTCGATCTCGCCAATGAATTCGACATGTGGGCTTTTCGCCAGCACGGGCGCCACAACCTGCTCGAAATAAGCCTGGTCGACCGGATCGACCTTGGCGGCCATCTTGAGTTTCATGCGGGCAAGGCGGGCGATTTCAATCGCTTCCAGCGGGCCCTTGTCGGGGCAAATGCGGCCCAGGAAAGCCAGATAGCCACCCGCCCCTTTACCTTCATGAAACTGACGTTCCGGCAGGCCGTGATAGACCGTTCCCATCCAATTCACCGGTGGCACCGGCTTGCGCTGATGGTCGGAAATCGAGACCAGCGGCATGTGCGGAAAGGCGCGATAGATGTCCGGCAATTCCGGCAGATCTTGGCGCCCATGCAGAGTGGTCAGGGTCTTGTGCGCCATGTTGCGGAAGATGGGGTAGTGGAAGAAATCAATGTGGAAATGGATGACATCGAAATTCGCCCGCATCTCCGCGACCCGGTCGAGCATGATGTTGTTGTACGGCAGCGAATTGTGGATGCCGTCCAAGCGCAGGGCCCTCGGTACGACGGGCTCGAGTATCGCGGAAGTCTGCGAATCGCCGCTGGCAAACAGGGTCACTTCATGGCCCTGGGCGACCAGTTCCTCCGTCAGCCAGGACACGACCCGCTCGGTACCGCCATAAAAACGTGGCGGCACACTTTCAACAAGTGGCGCAATTTGAGCAATTTTCACGGAAACAGGCCCTCGGCGGCGTCCTATCCACAACGGCTTGATAAAGCTTCCGGTTCCCCTGTTGCTGCAATTGCGCCAAAATGGTGAAGGACAATTGCGGGGTTCCCGAGATTGACTCCTTGTTATCCACGCTTACTCTAAAAAGTCTCATGGCGAAGGATTTTATCGGCTATCAGGCCCTGACGGACCAAGCGTTGCGCGGTGTGGTGCGCGACGCGCTTCGCCGTATCGAAAAATCCGGGCTGATCGGCGCTCACCATTTCTATCTGACCTTCAAGACCCATGCCGATGGTGTGGACATTCCCGATTTCCTGAAGGAGCAATATCCCGACGAAATGACCATCATCGTCCAGCACCAATATTGGGCGCTGAAGGTGAAAGAAGATTATTTCGAGGTCACCCTGACCTTCAAGAAACTGCCCGCGCCGCTCCATATTCCCTTCAGCGCGCTGACCGCCTTTTTCGATCCGGGGGTGCAGTTCGGACTGCAATTCCGCAGCGAGGGCGAGGCCAAACCGGCCTCCGGCCCCGTCATGGTGCCGACCCCGCCGCCCGAAGGGGAACCGGTTGCCGATGCCGCCCTGCCCGCCGACAAGACACCGGCCGGGGAGGTCGTCAGCCTGGATTCTTTCCGCAAGAAATAGTACCCGGGCCCGGCTTTTCCTGAGCAAGGCGCCATGACCGACAAATCCGTTCCGACCCGCACCGAGACCGATACCTTTGGCCCCATCCAGGTGGTCAGCGACCGCTATTGGGGCGCCCAGGCGCAGCGGTCCCTGGGCAACTTTAAGATCGGCTGGGAAAAGCAGCCCCTGCCCATCGTGCGGGCCCTGGGCATCGTCAAGCGGGCCGCCGCCGAGACCAACATGGCGCTGGGCCATCTGGACAAGAAACTGGGCGAGACCATCGTCGCAGCTGCTCAGGAAGTGATTGAAGGCAAGCTCAACGACCATTTTCCGCTGGCGGTGTGGCAGACCGGCTCGGGCACCCAGTCGAACATGAATGCCAATGAAGTGATCTCGAACCGCGCCATCGAGATGTTGGGCGGGACGATGGGCTCCAAAAAACCAGTCCATCCCAACGACCATGTCAATATGAGCCAGTCGTCCAACGACACCTATCCCACCGCCATGCACATCGCCTGCGCGGAAGAGATTGTGCACCGCCTGCTGCCCGCGCTGCAGAAGCTGCGCAACGCATTGAACGACAAGGCGCAGGCCTGGAAAGCGATCATCAAGATCGGCCGCACCCACACCCAAGACGCAACGCCGATCACCTTGGGCCAGGAATTCTCCGGCTACACCACCCAAATTCAGAATGGCATCGAACGCATCGAGCAAACCCTGCCCAAGCTGATGCAGCTGGCACAGGGCGGCACCGCCGTCGGCACCGGACTTAACGCACCGGTGGGTTTCGACAAGATGGTGGCCGAGCGGATCGCCGCCATCACCCAGCTCGCTTTCACCACCGCGCCCAACAAGTTCGAAGCGCTGGCCGCGCATGACGCGATGGTGTTCAGCCATGGTGCGATCAACACCGTCGCAGCCAGCCTGTTCAAGATCGCCAACGATATCCGGTTGCTGGGCTCGGGTCCGCGCTCCGGCTTGGGTGAATTGTCGTTGCCGGAAAACGAGCCTGGCTCATCGATCATGCCGGGGAAGGTCAATCCCACCCAATGCGAAGCAATGACCCAGGTCTGCGTCCAGATCTTCGGCAACAACGCCGCGCTGACCTTTGCCGACAGCCAGGGCCATTTCGAACTCAACGTCTACAACCCCGTGATGGCGTATAATTTCCTGCAAAGCGTGCGGCTGATAGCCGACGCATCCGTGAGCTTCACGGATAATTGTGTGGTGGGGATCGAGCCGCGCCTGGACAATATCAAGGCCGGGTTGGAACGTTCGCTGATGCTGGTGACGGCGCTGGCGCCCACAATCGGCTACGACAACGCCGCCAAGATCGCCAAGACCGCGCACAAGAACGGCACCACACTCAAAGAAGAAGCGGTCAAGGGCGGCTATGTCACGGCGGAAGAATTCGACGCCGTGGTTCGTCCCGAAGACATGATCGCGCCGAAATGACCCCGAAGGGTCATCCCCGGCGAGCGCGGTGCGCGAGGGAAGGGGATCCATTTCGATGCTGAAAAAGCGCTCCTTTTCTCTGACGGGCCATCGCACATCGGTGGCGCTGGAAGAGGAATTCTGGGTCGTCCTGGACAGCGAGGCCAAGAAGACTGGGCGCAGTCTGGCGGCGCTGGTGCAAAGCATCGACGGAACCCGGGGCCCGCGGCCGCTGGCCAGTGCGCTTCGCCTTCACGCCCTTGCCGTAAGCCGCACCCACATTTAACCTCGAGCGCATGATCACACTCTATCACGCCCCCAAATCGCGCTCGACCCGCATGATCTTTCTGCTGGAAGAACTGGGCGCCCCTTACGAACTCAAGATCGTCACGATCCGGCGCGGCGACGGCAGCGGCGCCGCCGATGACAACAATCCGCACCCCCATGCCAAGGTGCCCGCCATTCGCCACGGCAAGGAAACGGTGTTCGAGTCCCCGGCGATTGTGAGTTACCTCGCGGACGCTTTTCCGGATGCGAAACTGGCGCCGAAAGCCGGCGAAGCCGGGCGCGGTCTCTATCTTTCCATGCTGGCTTATTACGGCGACGTGCTGGAGCCAGCCTTCATTTCGAAATTCCTCAACACACCCGTCCCGCGCGGCACCGCCGGCTGGGTGGTGGTGGAGGAAGCGATGGCTTTCATCGACAAGACGCTGACCGCCCATCCCTATATCGCGAGCGATGCTTTCACCGCCGCCGATATTCTCTACGCCACCACCTTCGGCATGTTCGCGCAGAATCCCATGATGCCCAAGCTGGCCTCGGTCGATGCCTATGTGAAGCGTTGCCTGGACCGGCCCGCCTATGCGCGCGCGATGGCGAAGGACGCGGGCTAAGCGATGGGCGAGATCGTCAATTTGCGCAAAGCCCGCAAGGCCAAAGCGCGCGACGAGAAAACCAAGACCGCGGACGCCAACCGCACCCTGCATGGCACGCCCAAACGTCTCCGCAATTTGGCCAAAGCGCGAAGCGAGAAATCCGCCCACGATCTGGACGCGCACAAGAAAGACTAAAGCTTTTTCGCTTTAAATCGCGAAAATGCTTTATTTATTTTGTCGGTAAAGATCCTTGTGGGTTTCCCGCAGCAACGCCTTCTGCACCTTGCCCATAGCGTTACGCGGCAGATCGTCTACGAACAGCACCCGCTTGGGCAGCTTGTAAGCCGCCAATCGATCCTTCAGTGCCCCGATCACATGGGCTTCCGTCAGCGCGGCATCCGCTTTCTTCGCCACCACCGCCGTCACGCCCTCACCGAAATCTGGATGCGCGACACCAATCACGGCGCTTTCCACCACGCCCGGCAAGGCGTCGATCTCGCCTTCCACTTCTTTGGGATAAACATTGAAGCCGCCGGAAATCACCAGATCCTTGCCCCGTCCCACGATCGCGATATAGCCATTTGTATCGATCACGCCGAAATCGCCGGTGATGAAGAAGCCGTCAGAGCGAAATTCCGCTTTGGTCTTTTCCGGCATCCGCCAATAGCCCGTAAAGACGTTGGGGCCGCGCACTTCGATCATGCCGATCTCGCCCTTGGCCAGCACGTGGCCGGTTTCCGGATCGGTGATGCGGATATCGACGCCCGGCAATGGCGGGCCGACCGTTCCGGCAATGCGCGCGCCTTCATAAGGGTTTGACGTGTTCATGTTGGTTTCGGTCATGCCGTAGCGCTCGAGGATGACGTGTCCGGTGCGCGCCTGCCAGTCGCGATGGGTCTCGCTCAGAAGCGGCGCTGAACCAGACACGAATAATCGCATGTGCCGCGTCGCGTCCTGCGTCAGGCGCGCATCCGACAGCAGCCGCGTATAGAAAGTCGGCACCCCCATCATCACCGTCGCCTGCGGCATCAGGCGGAACATCTGGTCCAAATCCGGCTTGGGCAGAAACAGCATGGCGGCGCCCGACATCAGCACCGTGTTGGTCGCCACGAACAATCCATGGGTGTGATAGATCGGAAGCGCGTGCAGCAGCACATCGCGCTCGGTGAATTGCCAAAGGCGCGCCAAGGCGCGCGCATTCGACGCCAGGTTTTCATGACTGAGCATCGCCCCTTTGGAGCGCCCGGTGGTGCCAGAGGTGTAGAGAATGGCGGCCAGATCATTTGGCCCGCGCGCGACGTCGTCGAAATGATCGGACTGCCGTGCCGCCAATTCCAGCAGGCTGCCGCCGTGTCCATCGATTCCCAACGTCGCGACCGCAACGCCCGTCACCATGTCTTCGCGGCCCGGCGCGGCGACAAACAAAGCCGGCTCGGCGTCTTCCACGAAATTGGCCAGCTCGGCACGGGTATAGGCCGTGTTGAGCGGCAGCCAAGCCGCGCCCGCCCGCACACAGGCCAGATACAGCGCGATGGCTTCCGGGCTCTTCTCCACCTGCGCCGCCACCCGGTCGCCGGGCTTCACGCCTAGGACCTGGAGCGCGTTCGCCAGCCGGGCCGACAAGATATTCAACCCGCCATAGGTCAGCACCCGGCCATCCGCCGTTGTGATGAAAACCCGGTCCGGCGCGGTAGCCGAGAATTGGTCCAGAAGATGCGAAGCCATGGGGTTTTGTGCGGGCTTCGGCCCCGTCCCGGCAAGAGAACAAAAGCAGGACTTTTGCTTCCCGCCCCTGCTAGAATATCGGACTCATGAGCCATCACCCCTATTCCGACCCGCTGGACGCGGCCTTCGGCGACGGCGAGCCGTCCGCCCCAGTGCCCCGCGATCCGCCCTACCTCGCCGGCCTCAACAAGGAGCAGCGCGAGGCCGTGGAGACCGTGGACGGGCCCGTGCTGGTGCTGGCAGGGGCCGGAACCGGCAAGACCCGCGTCCTCACCACCCGCCTGGCGCACATCTTGGCCACCCGCCGCGCCTGGCCCGGTCAGATTCTGTCGGTGACCTTCACCAACAAAGCCGCCCGCGAAATGAAGGAGCGCATCGGCGCCCTGATCGGCGGCGTGGTCGAGGGCATGCAGTGGC
>JBEPVO010000097.1:0-10154 GCA_041690975.1 Alphaproteobacteria bacterium | reverse complement strand
GCGGAGGGGGAGATCTAAGGCCCTACGCCTTGCGCGCCGCGCAGGCGGATCGGAGGTGGCGGCGCGCCTTTTTGTGCTGCTATGGGGGTCGAATAGCTGGTCACCGTGTTGGTATTTTCATCGGCCAGCGGCTTGAGGCCCATATCGCTGGCGAAAAGCTGGGCGACATAGACGGTGTCGCCATTGACGGCGGCGCCCACGCCTGTGCGGTCATAAGCCGGATAGGCGAGGTTTTCGCGGTGCGGGCCGCTTTTCATCCATTCGTCCAGAAAGCGTGCTGCAAAAGCATCGACATCGACGCCGCTCTGCTTGACGTAATGCTGGGCCGCCAGATTCTCCCCCAACAATCCCTGCCATTTGGCATCGTCCGCCATGAGCAATGACGCCGAGGTGTCGCCATTGGGCGCGGCATGGGCGAGATAATTTTTTGTCGCCATGTCGTTGGCGCGCGCCTGCGCGATCTTGGTGAGTTCGGGATCGATCGCCAGGGCCTTGGCGTTGGGGTCCAACTTCAGGCGCTGTTCTTCCACCAGGATGGCAATGCGCAGCGCCAGAGGTGGCATCTGAACTTGCGGATCGGGTGCCGCCGGAACCATCTCGTTCGTGCTCGCGCAACCGGCAAGCAACAGCAGGGCAAATGCGGATATTGCAAAACGCGTCATGCGGTCAGGACAGGATCTCGAACAGCCCGGCCGCGCCCATGCCGCCGCCGATGCACATGGTAACGACACCATATTTGGCTTTGCGGCGGCGGCCTTCGATCAGAAGATGGCCCGTCATGCGCGCGCCGGACATGCCATAGGGATGGCCGATGGAAATCGAACCGCCATTGACGTTGAGCTTGTTGTGCGGGATGCCGATTTTTTCCATGCAATACAGGACCTGGCAGGCGAAAGCTTCGTTCAATTCCCACAGATCAATGTCATTGGCGGTAAGGCCGTGACGCTTGAGCAGGCGCGGCACCGCCAGGGCCGGACCGATGCCCATTTCATCGGGCTCGACGCCGGCGACCGCGAAGCCCTTGAAGATACCCAGCGGCTTCAGGCCCTTCTTTGCCGCCAGTTCTTCGCTCATCACAACGCAAGCTGAGGCGCCGTCGGCGAATTGCGAGGCATTGCCCGCAGTGATGTATTTTCCGACCGCGACTTGTTGACCGCCCATATGCACCGGCTTGAGTGCAGCCAGGCCTGCCAGCGTGGTGTCGGGGCGGTTGCTTTCATCCTTTGAAACCGTGACCTCGACCATGCTTTCGGCGCCGGTCGCCTTGTCGAGCTTCTTCATCTGGGTGGTCAGGGCCACGATCTCGTCATTGAATTTTCCCGCCGCCTGCGCCGCCGCCGTGCGCTTCTGGCTTTCCAGAGAATATTCGTCCGAACGCTCCCGGCTGATGCCATAGCGTTCCGAAACGATCTCGGCGGTTTCGATCATCGACATCCACAAGGCCGGCTTCACCTTGAGAAGATGCTCTTCGGTATAGTGGCTGAGATTGATGCCGCCCATCTGCACCAGCGAGATCGATTCCACGCCCGAACCCACCGCGATGTCCATGCCGTCGGTCATGATCTGTTGTGCGGCCATCGCGATCGCCTGCAAGCCGGACGAGCAATAGCGGTGGACGGTGACGCCCGCCGTGGTCACCGGGCAGCCGGCCCAGATTGCGGACTCGCGGGCGATATTGTTGCCGGTGGCACCTTCGGGCATGCCGCAGCCCATATAGACGTCTTCGACTTCGCCCGGATCGATTCCGGCCTTGGCAATGGCATGCTTGACGGCATGGCCGCCCAACACCGCGCCATGGGTCTGGTTGAAACCGCCGCGCGTGGATTTGGCGAGGGCGGTACGCGCCGTGGAGACGATGACAGCCTGTTTCATGAATTTTCTCCCTAAAGCGCGACCTGAAAAAGTGTGTAGCGTTGATACGCTGGCGCTACCAACTTCGAAAAAACGCGCGACAATCAAAAGCCTCACAGCGGACGGCGCGAGGTTATCGCGCCTGCCGCTCCGCCGCCAGCACGGGATAGCGCAGAGTGAAGGTGATCGCGATGCATAGCGCCACTACATTTACGGCGATGCCGAGATAGAATGATGCCGACAGAAACGTGACAGCGCCGTCAGCCAGCGCCATGGCTGCGAAGCACAGCCCCCAGGTCAGCGAGATCAGGCGATTGATCCGAAGAAAAACCGGCATCGGCCAATGATGGCCCTTGGTGTCGCGGCTGGCATATTGCAGCGAGAAAGGCCGGCGCCCCAGAAGGGAAATAAAGATCGCCAGGCAAAGGCCGGCATCCACAATGGTGCGGACCGCGGAGAGTGAAAGCTCCGGCGCGACAAAGCCGCGCCACAGTGCCAGTAGGCCGAACAAGGCGAGGCTGACGCCGTCCAGGAGCCGCAGGGACGGGCTTTCCACAAAGTCGCGAATGGTAACGACGAAAGCTGCCGCGAAGGCCAGCCACAGAGCCAGGTCGGCGGAGAGGCGCGACAGGATGGCGAAAAGCAGAAAGGGCGCGAAACCGAACAGCAAGGTCATCGTCGCAGCCCGGATGGGTATGTATCCAAAAAATAAGGCGGGACGCGATCAACGCATCCCGCCTTATTATACAAGCACTACTTCGCCGGGGCTGCTGCCGCGGTGGCGGGCGCCGCCGCTGCCGGCGGGTTCTTCTTGATGGTGGCCAATGCCACCCACAGGCGCGTGATGCGCGCAGTGGCGAGACCACCGCCTTGCACCTGGCCGAAAGCCGCGATGGCTTCGTCATACTTGTTCTGCGCCAACAGCGATTGGCCCAGCACCATTGGCCCTTCGGTGGAATCGAGCGCACCGCCCTTGCTGACGGCGAGCTTGGCCGCGGCTTCGGCTTCCGGATACATGCCATAGCTGTAGAGCGCTTCCGCCAGCTTGGCGCTGTAATTGCCGTTCTGCTTCGCACCCGCCGCAATCTGTGCGGGCATCGTTTTCTTGTCGGCATCGGCGCGGGCAGTAGCATCCGGGAAACCGGTGGCGCCATGCTGTTGCGCGATCTGAGCATCGCCGAAGAAGGTCAAATGGCTGGCAGTCGAACCGAACAGGTTGACGTCCTGCTGCGAGGGTTTGGCGCCGGACGCAAAGAGCAGGCGGCCCAGCCAGACAACTTCCACGTCGCGAATGCCCTTGGAGGAAATCGCCACATCGATCATCTGGGTCCAGTCGGCGGGGTCGTTATATTCGGCGACCAGTTCTTCCAAAGTGCGCTCGGCGCCGGCTTCGTCTTTCGATGCCACCTGAACATCGAGCATCATCTGCAGCGAGCCGCGTTCGGTGCGTTTGCCGGCAGCCTTGTCAGCATCGATGCGCTTTTGAATGAACGCGATCGCGTCGGGATAATCCTTGGAGAAATAATAAGCCTGGGTGATCGCGGTCTGCGAAGTCTGATCGGTGGGATTGGTCGCCGCCAGCGCCTTGGCATAGACCACTGACTTCTCGTAATGCTTCTGGTTGTTGGCCAGGATGAGCGCGGTGCGGATTGTCGCGGCCTTCTGATCTTCGGGGACGGCCGGCGAATCGGCGGCCGCTTCGGCAGCAGTGGTGGCGCCCGCCATATCCTGGCCCTTGACGGCCACGGTCACGGCGACGGAATTGATCATATAGTCGTCATAGTCAGTCTTGGTGGCCACGGCGCGCGCCTTGGCGATGGCGGCGGTAGCGGCGGGCAAATCGCCGGCAGCGGTGGCCTTCTGCGCTTCGGCCAGCGCATTGTTCACGCCGGTCGTAAGCTTGGGCGGCGCGGCGAAGGCCGGGGAGGCCATCAGCGCCACAGTCGCGGCGGCGGCGAAAAGCGCGGCCGTCAGAGGAGCGCGGAACGATTTGCTCGACATAAAAACACTTCCCTTTTTTAATGGGCGGCAGGTCTGGCCGCGCGAAAACGCCCCTCGGACCCGATGAAGTATGGGGTTATTGCAACCTTAATGTGGCGAACCTCTGTTTCCAATAGGGCGAGGAGCCGCAAGCATTGCTCGTTTTGTTGCATTGCAGCGTAAACAGGTTTTTTACCATGGGAGTGCGAGCGTTCCCGGCTCGATAAGGCTTTGTGCCACAATGGACCTTCCCCAGTCATTTCAACTTGCTGGCCGCACCGCCTTCATCTCGGCGGCCCGTGGGCATCTGGGCGCGGTGATGGCGCGGACGCTGGGCCGGGCTGGAGCGCATGTGATCGTCAACGGCAGGGACGACGCCAAGCTGGCTTCGTTTGAAGGGCAATTGCGGGCGGAAGGGCTGTCGGTCGAGCGCGCCGCCTTTGATATCGCAGATACAAAAGCGGCCCGCGCTTTTTTCAGCAGCCGCAAGCGCCTGGACATTCTGGTCAACAATGCCGTGTCGATGCAGGTCAAAAGCTTTTCGCTGTTGGAGCCTGCCGATTTCGCCGTCACCTATGAAAGTGCCGTCACCGCTGCCTTCGAGGCGGTCCGCGCCGCGCTGCCCGCTTTGAAAGAGGCCGCTGTGATCGCGGGCGAAGCCAGTATCGTCAATATTGCTTCCATGTATGGCCAGGTCGCGCCCGATGGCCGCCTCTATGCCGCGCGCGAAGGCCAGAGCCCTTTTCATTACGGGCCAGCCAAAGCGGCCCTGCTGCAACTTACCCGCCATCTGGCCGCCGAGTTGGGTCCGCACCATATCCGCGTCAACACACTGGTGCCGGGCGCCTTCCCGGCCAGCATCGATCCCGAACTTGCGGACCGGTTGTCGGCCCGCACTATGCTGGGCCGGCTGGGCAGCGCCGCCGAAATCGCGGGCCCGCTTTTGTTTCTGGCGTCGCCCGCCTCCAGCTATATGACGGGCGCGGCGCTCAACATTGATGGTGGTTGGACCGCCTGGTGATACAAGCATGAGCATGTCGTTCCTCTCCTCCTTCCGCATCGGGCAGCAGACGCTCTATCCCGATGAATTACGCGAAAGACTCCAGGGCTCCGCGCTGCTGGAAAATGTGGGGGATGGCGCGCTCAAGAACCTGCTGTCGGAAGCCAATTGGTTCGGACTGCCCGGCGGCGCGCTGCTCGACCGCGGTGGCGAAAATGATTCGGCGCTTTTCCTGGTCGTCACCGGCTCGCTGGGTGTTTTCGTGGCCGATGCTCAAGGGCGCCGCCGCATGGTGGCGCATGTGCCCGCAGGCGAAACCGTGGGTGAAATGTCGCTGATCGCGCGCGATCACCAGCACACCGCCCAGATCGTTGCCTTGCGCGACAGCGAATTGCTACGCATCAGCCCGCAAGGATTCGAAGCGCTGATCGCGCGGCATCCCCGCGTGATGATGAATTTGATGCAGGTGCTGGTGAAACGCCTGGCCGCCACCACCCGCAACAGCGGCGATGGCGCCCGGCCCAAGACATTCGCCATCGTGCCGCTGCAGGACAATCTGGAATCCGCCCCTATCGCGCATCGCCTCGCCGACGCGCTGGCGGAAATGGGCAGCCGCGCCGCCGTGCTCGATATCCATGCCAGCGAACAGAGCGCCGAATGGTTCAACAGTTTCGAGGCGGCGCACGACGTCGTGTTCTATCGCGGCGATGCGCCTGACAGCGCTTGGACGCATCAATGCCTGCGCCAGGCCGACCGGATATTTCTCTTGGCGCGCGCCGACGAGCCTTTGCCGCTGCGCCCGCTCGACTTGCCCGCCTTTAAAGAGCGCGCCAGCGGGCTGCCGGAATTACTGCTGCTGCATCCGCCCGGTGTACGCGCGGGTCTGCCGGAACATTTCTCATTGCGGACCGGCCTGTTTGAATCACATCACCATATCCGCGCCGGCAGCATGGCCGATATTCAAAGGCTGGCGCGCTTCATTTCCGGCCGTGCCGTGGGGTTGGTGCTGGCGGGCGGCGGCGCACGGGGCTTTGCCCATATCGGCATCATCAAGGCGCTGATGGAAGCGCAGGTGCCGTTCGATCATCTGGGTGGTACCTCGATGGGCGCGATCATTGCCGCGGGCGTGGCGCAGGAATGGAGCGTGGAAGAACTCACCGAGCGCATGCGCGACGTATTCGTCACCAACAATCCACTCAATGATTTCACATTGCCGTTGATCGCCTTGGTGCGGGGCCGCAAGGCCAGCACCATGTTGCGAGCCAATTTCGGCGATATCCGCATCGAGGAATTGGCCAAGCCATTTTTCTGCGTATCCTCCGATCTCACCACCGGCCGCATTCACGAACATCGCTCCGGAAGATTATGGCGGGCCTTGCGTGCCAGTGTGGCGTTGCCCGGGATCCTGCCGCCCGTCACCCATCATGGCCATCTGCTGGTGGATGGCGGGGTGATGAACAATCTTCCCGTCGATGTGATGCGCGAGCATGCCTCCGGCGCCGGACCTATCATCGCCTGCGACATCACCGGCGAGCTGGACCTGCAGGCGCGAGACGACCGTTATGGCGAGCGGCCCTGGTGGTGGCTGATCGCCCAGCGCATGCAGGGCACGCCCTCTATCATCTCCATTCTGATGCGCTCGGGCACCGTGGGTTCGGAAGCCCAGCGCCGCATCGTGCGCGAACAGGCCGATTACCTGATCGAACCGCCCATGCCGACCATCGGTCTGCGCGACTGGAAAAAATTCGACCAGGCGATCAAAGAAGGCTATGAGACCGCCAGCGCTTATATTGAAAAGAACGGCGTGCCATTGACTCACATCTGGAGCGACGGCCCCGCTATGGCGGTTCCTCAACGCGCCGGGTCTTTTGCTCCTTAAGTGTTTCCCCCATCTGTCTGCCACGCGGGCAGTGAGGACGGTTAGCAAAAGCTCCAGTGGAGCTTTTGCCGTCCGAACGCTAGCAGACGTTCGATACGCTGCCGCTATCGAACTCCCCCGTCAGCGCTACGCGCACGGGGGAAGAAAGCCCATGACCAAGAAGATCTAGCGCTTGTTGAAGCCTGCAGAGGCCGCCTCCCCTGCGCGCGCGTTAGCGCGCTGGCGGGGGAGGGTCGGTAGCGGCAGCGTGCCGACGTAGCAACCTCTCGAGGTTGCGTAGGCCGGAGGGGGTTAAATTGATGTGGACCCGGTCGGTTCGGTCAGCACGGCATTGTGCAGCAGATCGTAGCGGCCGCCATTGGGCGTGGTCAGGATCATGGATCGGATATTGACCTGGCCGCGAGTAGTTTCCGCTTCCACGTCCAGCGTTCCGCTGGCTTTGTCGCCCTCGACCGTCACTTCATAGTCGGCGCGGCTGCCGATGCTGGGCACGAATGAAAAGGCATTGCCGGTCACGCCGGTAACTTCAATATCGTCGCCCAGGATCTGGTGCGCCAGCCCGTCACGGCGCGTCAGTTCAGTGACGGTGCGCAGCACCGGGTCATGACGGAAACCCTGATAGAGAAACCAGGCGCCATAGCCGCCGGCCACCATCACGGGCAGGAAAATAAATGCCAGCACCGCCAGGCACCCCCACAGGCAGCCATTCGAACGGCGCGGCGTTTGTTGCGTCACAGTCATCATGGCCATGAGACCACAGGCACTGGTCTCGTGCAAAGCGCCGGGGCACAATGGCGACAAAGGATGGCGCCATGACGATTGACTATGACGACATGATGCAGAGCGGCGCGACCGGGCTCGAAGCGCGCTATGACGAAAAGGACGCCATGCTTTACGCCCTGGGCGTGGGCTTCATGCGCGATCCGCTGGACGAAAAAGAGTTACCCTTCGCCTATGAGAATAACGGGCTGATGGTGGTTCCCACCTTTGCCAGCGTCATCAATCGCGGCGAAGCGCCGCCTGAGCGCCAGCGTATGCCGCAGAAATCCTCGATCAATTTCATGATGGTGGTGGACGGCGAGCGCCGCATCACTTTTCACAAGCCGTTGGCGCCGCGCGCCGAAGTGATTGCCGACGAACGCATGATCGCCATCCTGGACAAGGGTGAAGGCAAGGGCGCCGTGCTGGTGCAGGAGCGCGCTGTGCGCGACAAGGCCAGTGGTGAGAAGCTTTTCACCATCGTCTCATCCATCTTCGCTCGCGGGGATGGTGGCTTCGGCGGACCCAAGGAGGGTGGACCGGAATTGCACCCCATTCCCGAGCGCGCGCCCGATCTGGTCAAGGAATGCGACACCCGTCCCGACCAGGCATTCCTGTATGCACTGTCGGGCGACCGCAATCCGTTGCATCGCGATCCCGCTTTCGCCAAGGCGGTGGGATTTCCCCGCCCCATCCTGCACGGGCTGTGTTCATACGGCACGGCGTGCCGCGCCATCCTTTCCAGTGTCGCGCAGTACAAGCCCGAACGCATCCGGCAATTCGATGTGCGTTTCTCCAAGCCGGTTTTTCCCGGCGAGACCATCGTCACGGAAATCTGGGTCGATGGCGGCGCGGTCTCGTTCCGCGCCACAGTCAAGGAGCGGCCCGGCACGGTCGTTTTGAACAACGGGCTTTGCATTCTTGGAGACTGATCCGATTGCCGATGCCGAGGCGCTGATCGCGTCGGGCCGCGCGGCAGAGGCGGCGCGCGATCTGCGTGCGCGGCTGGCGGCGGGACGCGGCGGACTGCTGGCGCGGTTGACCCTGGTGAAGGCATTGCTGGAATCGGATGATCGCCAAAGTGCGCTGGAAGAAGCGCGCGAAGCCGCCGCCCTCAACCCCGGTATGGCGGTGGCGGTGATGACCCTGGGCGAAGTGTTGCTCAAGCTGGGCGCCCTGCCGACCGCCATCGCCGAATTGCAGCGCGCGCTCCGGCTCGATCCGGCATTGGAACAGGCTCGTTTCCTGATCGGCTGCGCCTGGTTGGAGGCCGGTGAAGCCGAAAAGGCGCTGGAGATTTTTGAAGGGCTGGAGCCGACGCCGGATATTGAAGCGCGCATTTCCCGTGCGCGCGCGATCCCCAATGCACAGCGCTCCGATCCGGGTTATGTGCGTCATCTCTTCGACCAATTCTCCGCCGACTATGATGCGCGCATGCTCGGGCAGCTGGCCTATGGCGCGCCGCAGATCCTCAGCGATCTGGCCGATCTGGTGATGCATGGCCGTTCGGATCTCACCATCCTCGATCTGGGCTGTGGCACCGGATTGGCGGGCGCGATGTTCAAGCCGCGCGCCCGGCGCCTGGATGGGATCGACCTGTCGCCCGCCATGATCGAGAAGGCGCGTCTGCGGAAAATGTATGATTCACTAGCGGTGGGCGACATCGAGACTGCGTTGGCCGGCCGTTATGATCTTGTCCTTGCCGCTGACACTTTGGTCTATCTGGGCGATCTGGCGCCCTTGTTTCGCGCCGTTGCGACATGCCTGACCCCGGATGGTTATTTCCTTTTCACCACGGAAGAAAAATCCGGGCCGGGCTTCGAACTCGGCCCCAAGCGGCGTTGGCGGCACAGCGAAACCTATCTTCGCGAACAAGCGGCGGCGGCCGGCCTTACCGTGGCCGGACTTGTGGCCGCCTCGCCACGCACGGAAGCCAATCAACCTGTTCCGGGCTTTGCGGTCGCTTTAACCATGTCCTGAAAGGCACGTTTTCATCGATTGCGCGTTTCTTCCCACGCGTCCGGAAACAGGAACACTCGTGGTTGCGATCGATCAGGGCTCGGCTCTCCCGCAGGACGGGCTGTTTCATATCTCACGGTTGCGGGGCTGGGCGATCATCGCCTCTGTCACGGCGCTGGTCGGCATCGGCGGCTTCGCGGTGCGGGGGTTCAGCGAAAATGGCTTGCGCCTGGGCAGCGAGTTGGCATGGCGCTTCACCTGTTTTGTTTTCTTCGCCGCCATTATCGCCGGCCCCCTGGCGCGGCTGATCCCGTCGCAGACGCTGCATCGTATCTGCGAGCAGCGCCGCCAACTCATATGGGGCTTCTGCGCTAGCTTCGGTGTGTATCTGGCCAGTGTGCTGGTGCCCAATCTGCTAGCACACCGCGATGATCTCACCGCCGGGATGACGACTTTTGTCATGTTCGGCGCCGGGCTGATAGTGATCATTGGCTATACCGCCAGCCGCCAGGCGGCGGATCTTTTGGGCGAGACCGCGCGGCGCACCATTCTGGTTGTGGGCCTGTCCACCTTCTGGCTGGCCTATGCCTTGACCGGTCTGGCATACATTTCTGGCCCGCACCGCCCGGATGCTTTTTATGGTTTCAGTCTCAGTTTGATGATCGCCGCACTGCTGTTGCGTTTCGCGGATCGCTTTGCCGCCAATATCAGGTCGCACGGCAGGCC
>JBEPVO010000096.1:0-10339 GCA_041690975.1 Alphaproteobacteria bacterium | reverse complement strand
GCATAACAGATCCCTTAGCGTCAAAGCTTATTGAGGTCGAGATTTCATAATTACTGCGTTTGCCCCCCGGTCTACTTCTTGACTCGGACACATCACCATTGCGCCGCTTCCAAGGTCGACATGCCGCCCCACCAGATTTCGCCGGCGGGGCTATTGCATCACACTGCGGTAAGGCTGGTTAGAGCGGCTGGGGCCAAGGCTTTGAGGATACGCCCCGAACACCCCGCACTGTGATCCTCACCCTCTGAAATGTAGATGGGAACGTTCAAGCGTTTTATTCGCGACGAATCCGGAGCTACGGCCATCGAACACGGCCTTATCGCGGCCTTGATCGCGCTCGTCATTGTCACTGTGCTCACGTCAGTGGGTACCAAACTCACCTTGAAATTCGCGTCTATCGCCATTGGGCTGGAATAGGTTAGTCGCCAGGCTAGACCGCACCGCATTGAACGCAGATGGCCGGAGGTCTCAGCCCTGGCCATGAATTGACGCATCAGCTTCCAAGGTGACGTTCCCGCCCGATAACTGGATCGCCGTGAAGCCGAAATCGCCGATGCGATTATCGGATACACGAAATGGATTTAAGTTAGCTAACTACTTTGAGCCTTGGACCTATTCGTCAAATGACAAACCTAGCGGAAAATGAATAGTGGTGAGTTTAGTGGTTGGCTGAAGTAAGTGAGTCAATTTTTTTCAATTGAATCAATGTATAATGGCGGACAGGGTGGGATTCGAACCCACGGAGCCCTTGCAGGCTCGCCGCATTTCGAGTGCGGTGCCATCGACCACTCGACCACCTGTCCGTCGGCGGAGATACTTGAGCGGCCCCCAATTGGCAAGCCAAAAGCCTTGCAAATCCTGTATTCTGGCAGTTCCGGGAGAGAATATGCGCCGCATCGGTTCCTGTGGCTTGGTTGCACTCGCATGGCTGGCTGCTGGCTTGACTGCCGCCGCGCAGGGTGGCGCGCCCGGGCTGCATGAGCCGGGGGCACATGAAGGTGTGGTGTTCTCCAGCTATCCCCCGCTGGCACGCAATTCGGAAATCCTGGCCCGTGTCTTCACGCCGCTGACCCTGGCTGGGATCAAGCGCGAATTCGCGCGCACCGGAAAGACGCTGGGCGAAACCTCCTTCGATCTGGCCGCGGAAAAATTCCTTGTCTATGTGCCGCCGGTAAAGCCGCCTCAGGGCTACAGCCTGATGGTGTTCGTGCCGCCCTGGCAGAAAGCGCAACTGCCCAAGGGCTGGGGTCCTGTGCTGGACCAGTTCGGCATGATCTTGGTGACACCCGCACGCTCCGGCAATGACGAGGATATCGTCAGCCGCCGTGAGCCGCTGGCGCTGATCGCGGCCCAGAATGTGATGGCGCAATATCCCATCGATCCGGCGCGCGTTTTTGTTGGCGGCATGTCCGGCGGCTCGCGCATGGCGCTGCGTCTGGCGCTGGCTTACCCCGATCTTTTCCATGGCGCGCTGCTGAATTCCGGCAGCGATGTGATCGGCACGATTTATGAGCCGCTGCCTGCCGCGCCGCTGTTCCGGCAGTTTCAGACCGGGACACGACTGCTCTATGTCACCGGCGACCAGGACGCCGCCAATGTGGAAACAGAGACGCGCAGCAAGCGCTCGATGCAGGATTGGTGCGTATCCGATGTCGCCAGCATGCGCATGCCCTTCACCGGCCATGAAGTCGCGCCCCCAGCCATCCTGACACGGGCGCTCCAGGCCCTGTTGCAACCGGAACGGCCGGACCCCGACCGGATGGCGTCCTGCCGCACTGCTATAGACGCGGAGGTTGCCGACGGACTGGGCAAAACGGATGCCTTGATCGCCAACGGCAAGCGCGCTGATGCCCAAAAAATGGTCAAAGATATCGATGCCAAATTCGGCGGCCTTGCAGCGCCGCACAGCCTAGAACTCGATACAATTCTGACAAGAATTCAGCCGTAACTTTGCAGCCACAGCTAGATATTTGAAGGCTCGAAGGTATTTGCGAACGGCCAAGCCTCGTGTAACCTCGCGGCCGTCGGGGGCATATAATAAAACGGGCCCCTTCGCTCGCTGGAGGAGCCTCATGAAAAATATTCTTCGTTCTCGAAATTTTGCGATCGGTGCCAGCTTCGCTGTGCTCCTTGGCGCGCTTGGCGTATCGCAGTTTGCGTTCCAGAGTAAGGCCGTTGCGCAGGTTGGCGCGAAGGCTCCGAAATTCGAAGTCGATCCCTTCTGGCCCAAGCCGCTGCCCAATCATTGGGTCATGGGCATGGCGATCGGCGTGTGGGTCGATAACAACGATCATATCTGGATGGTGCATCGCGCCAACACCGTGGACCGCACCACCAACCAGCTGCAGCGCGGCTTGGGCGAGTGCTGCCAAGCGGCGCCGCCGGTTCTGGAATTCGACGAAGCCGGCAATCTGCTTCACGCCTGGGGCGGCCCGGGCCAGGGTTATGACTGGCCGGAATCCAACCACGGCATCTTTGTCGACCATAAGGGCAATGTCTGGATCGGCGGCAATGGCGGCCCGGACTCGCACATCCTGAAATTCACCCAGGACGGCAAGTTCCTGATGCAGTACGGCAAGGCCGGCGCGCGCCGCAAAGCGGGCGCGGCAGTGGACGCCACTGTCGAAGCTTCGCAGAAAGACTTCGCTGCGGACTCCAACGACCCTAACAGCTTCGGCCGCGTCGCCAAGGTTTTCGTCGATGCCAAGGCAAACGAAGCCTATGTCGCCGACGGTTACCTGAATCACCGCGTTGCCGTCATCGACGCCGACACCGGCAAGATGAAGCGTTATTGGGGCGCGTACGGCAACAAGCCGGATGATACGCCGCTCGGCGCGTATGACGAGAACCAGCCGCATGCGCAGCAGTTCCGCAATCCCGTGCATTGCGCCGACATCTCGGTGGATCGCCTGGTCTATGTCTGCGATCGCGTCAATGACCGCATGCAGGTCTTCACGACCGAAGGCAAGTTCGTGAAAGAGATGTACTACAAGATCAAGACCAAGACCGACGGTTCGGTTTGGGACATCGCCTTCTCCAAGGATCCGCAGCAGAAGTACATCTTCATGGCGGATGGCGTGAACGAGCAGGTTGTGGTGATCGATCGCCAGACGCTGACGCCCATCACCACCTTCGGTGACGGCGGCAATCATGCCGGCGAATTCCATGGCGTGCACTCGATCGCCATCGACTCCAAGGGCAATCTGTTCACCACCGAGACTTATGAAGGTCGCCGCATCCAGAAGTTCATCAACAAGGGCATGGCGGCCGTCACCAAGTTCGACCAAGGTGTGGCGCGTCCCGACAACAAATAATCCGTCGCGTAACTTTTGATGTGGAATAAGCTCATGCGCCGCCAGTTTGCTCTGCTACTGGCGGCGCTGACTTTTTTTAGCCTGCCCGCCTTCGCCCACAATATTCCGGTCGAAGCGACGTTGCAGATGTTCGTCAAGCCTGAGGGTCACAAGCTCCAGGTCATGATCCGCGTCCCGTTGACGACCTATACGGACGCCGAATATCCCCGCCGGGATGGCGACTATGTCGATCTTGCCAAAGTCGATCCGTCGCTACGCGCCGCCGCGACCGTCATCCTGCTCGAAACCCTCAAAATGTATGAAGGGGATAAAGAGCTACCCAAGCCCACCATCGTCTCGACACGGATGTCTTTGGATTCGGACAAATCCTTTTCCGACTTCGGCACAGCGCTGGCCCATGTGACAGGGGCGCCCCTGCCGTCCGAAACCAACATGTTCTGGGAACAAGGCAAGCTGGACGTCCTTTTCAGCTATCCCATCGAGTCTGAAAAATCCTACTTCTCGATGCACGCCGCCTTCGACCGGCTGGCGCAGCACGAAGTCACCACGGTGCAATATCTTCTGCCGGGCGGCGTTTCGCGCGCCTATGAGCTGCCGGGCGATGCTGGATTGGTGCGGCTGGATCCCAACTGGTATCACGCGGCCGGCCTGTTCGTGATCATGGGCTTTTATCACATCCTGGAAGGCATCGATCATCTGCTCTTCCTGTTCTGCCTGGTCATTCCCTTCCGCCGCATCCGCCCCCTGATCCCCATCGTCACCGCCTTTACGGTGGCGCACTCCATTACCCTGATCGCTTCGGCCTACGGCTTCGCGCCCGACGTGATGTGGTTCCCGCCCCTGATCGAAATGCTGATCGCGGTCTCGATCGTCTATATGGCGCTGGAGAATATCGTGGTCGAGCATCCGGCCCGGCGCTGGATCATCACCTTCTTCTTCGGCCTGGTGCACGGCTTCGGTTTTTCCTTCGTCCTGCGCGAGACCTTGCAGTTCGCCGGCTCGCATGTGCTGCCGTCGCTGCTAGCCTTCAATGTCGGTGTCGAGATCGGCCAGCTTGTTGTGCTGGCGCTGTTCGTGCCCGCGCTGAACCTGCTCTTCCGCCATGTCGTGGCACAGCGGTTGGGCACCATCATCCTGTCGGTGCTGGTCGCCCATCAAGCCTGGCACTGGATGGAAGACCGTTTCGATGCCCTCAGCCAATTCCCCTGGCCAACTATCACGCCGGCCGGGATCATGAGTTCGCTGCGCTGGCTCACCGTCGTGGTGATCGTCTCGCTGGGTGTCTGGCTGGTGTCTCTGGTGACCAAGCGCTGGGAAGGCGTTGCGTCCAACGAGACGCCGAAAACCCGCTGAAAATCACTCTTCGCCGGCAAGCCATTCCAGACGCGTTCTGGCTTTGAGGGGCGGCGCGGCAAGCGCCAGCGCCCCTTCGATGTCGCCGGCAAAGGTGAAAGGCGGGTTCAGCACCAGCAACCCCGTGCGGCCCAACTTGCCATCCGGTGCGTCGATTGCGATTTCGAGCGTCAGCGCCTTCTTCGCACCCGCTGCCAGAACTTCGCCGACAAAAGCGTTGCCGGCGGCGTCGGACTTGATCGGGTACCAGACCAGATAAATGCCGGTGGCAAATTTGCGGATGGCATCGCGCACTGTGCGCGCCGCTGTTTCGAATTCGTCTGGTGCCTCGAAAGGCGGATCGATCAGCACCAAACCGCGCCGTTCCACCGGCGGCAGATACGCCAGCAGCCGGGCATAGCCATCGCCCTCCTCCACCCGCGCCTTGCGCCAGGGCGCCAGCACCTGTTTCAAGAGCGCCGCCTCCTCTGGATGCTTCTCGATGGCGATCAGCCGGTCCTGCGGCCGCAACATCCGTGCCGCGATCAGCGGCGAGCCCGGATAACAATTCTCCCCGCTGTTCTCGACCAGGCTGAGATAGCGATCGAGCAGCGGCGACCCCGACAGGCCGCGCAGTTTTTCGATGCCCGCCTGCGCCTCGCCGGTCTTGCGGGCTTCTTCCGAGGCAAGATCATAGAGCCCCCGCCCGGCATGGCTGTCGATCACCGCGAACGGTGCATCTTTTTTCAGGAGGTGGGAAAGAATCGCCACCTCCGCCAAATGCTTGGCGACATCGGCGAAGTTGCCGGCATGGTATGAATGTCGGTAGTTCATCAAAAAAACTCTTGAAGCTTGGCACCGGCTTTCTTCCCCCGCTTGGAGAAGCCATTGGTGGGGGAGTTCGATAGCGGCAGCGTATCGGACGTCTGCCAGCGGGCTTGCCTGCGTGGCAGACAGATGGGGGAAATCAAAAAAGGGTCATTCGCAAAAGACCCTGACTTTCGCGTACTCGTTATCGACGTCAACCGACAAATCCCGCAACTGCTCGATCATCTCCTCCAGATTGTCTGGAGTCAGCTTGTTGATGTCGAAGGGGATGCCTTCCTTGCGCAGGGCTTCGTTGACCTGCTCGCGGGCATGGTCGGGGATGACACCGGTCAACCGCACGCCGGCGCGCAACAACTGCATCGGCACGCGCACATTCACCTTGGTGGGTCCGTCAATCTTGTCATTGGCGTCCACCAGCACGCGCAGATATTTGACGGCGCTGGTGTCGCGCGGCGCATCGCTGCGTTCCACGGCAGCGATCAGGCGTTCAGCCTCATCGGAATTGATCTTGCCCTGAGACAGCATGTCCAGGATCTGGCGGCGATTGTCGTTCATGGGACGTCCTTTCAATCTCTGGTCAGTGCAATTTGATGAAGACGCGGGTATCGCGATTGTCCACTTCCACCTGGGTGCCGCGCGTGGCGGCCAGGACGCCGTTCGCCGCACGCAGCGAACGCCACAGGCTGAAACGGAAGACCAGCGAAGCGATGAACAGCAGCGGCAGCGCCAGAATCAGCAGCGGGATCAGCAGCAGCCACAGCAAGAACAGAGGTACCCACAGCCGCAGACCAAAGCGCCAGCCCGCGGGTTTGACATGCACGCTGGCGGTTAGCGGGGGCAGGATCTCTTGTGTCATTTTCCCTCCAATTGCCGGATGGCGTCGGCGGCGCTGATCTCGCCACGTTCCAGCCGGTCGAGCGTCTCGTTGCGCAGCGGCTTGGGATCGGTGTCGACGAATTCGAGCTGGGCGGCGATACGGTTCAAGCGCGCCTTCACAGTGGGATAGGAGACCCCGAACACCTGCTCCATTTCCTTGATCGAACCATGGCTGCGCAAAAAGGCGGCCACGAAGACCTGGTCGTCCGAACTCAGCTGCGCCAGCTGCGGCAGGGCAAACTGCCCTTCCAGGGCGATGTCCCGGTCCGCCAACCGCACCCGTTCCACCACCAAAGGCGCGCCCTGGGTGAGGCGGGTCAATTCTTGCCAGTCTTGTGTATCTGCCATCATCAATCTCATCTGATGGGCAGAAGATATTTTATAAAATCAATTTTTCAAGCCTTAAAAATTGATTTTCTTGATTTTCTGGTAAATCGTTGAAATTCCAGGCATTTGGCGTCAAGCAGCGCAACCTTCTGGCTTCAGCACCCGCCGGGTCGAGGCCGGGTCTTTCAACAGCTTGCCCGCCGGCCGGATGGGACGCGGCACCAGATTGCCGCCGCAGTTGGGGCAGACGCCCTTGAGTTTGGTCTCCACGCAATCGGCGCAGAAGGTGCATTCATAAGTGCAGATGCGGGCATCCTTGCTGTCGGGTGCCAGGTCGCGGTCGCAGCATTCGCAGTTGGGTCGCAGTTCGAGCATGAACAGATCCTCCTGCCATCAGACGAGCATGGTCGCGCAAGCGGGACAATCGTCGGAATTGGTGGGGCCGCAATGCAAGCTATTCGCTACTCGAATGAAACCGCCAATTTCGGCCGCTCATCGACAACAAGCGAAAAGACATCGGGCCGGGCGTAATGCCCCACGACGTCGAAATCGTAACGGGCCTTCACGATCTCGTCGGTATCTATGGTCGCCAGGACCAGACCGGTCTCGCCATAGAGCGGCCCCGCCAGAACATCGCCCAGCGGCCCGGCGATAACGCTGCCGCCGCGAATGAGCGGGCGATCCACGTCCCAGCCGGGAACGTTGAGACCCAGCTGCTTAGGAGAACCCAGCACCTGGCAAGCCGATACGACAAAGCAGCGCCCTTCATGAGCGATATGGCGCATGGAGCATTGCCAGATATCGCGGTCATCGACCGTGGGCGCACACCAGATATCCAGCCCCTTGGCATACATCGCCGTGCGCAATTGCGGCATGTGATTTTCCCAGCAGATCGCCGCGCCGATCCGGCCGGCGCCGGTCTGGACCACCGGAAGCGTCGAGCCATCCCCCTGGCCCCAAATCAGGCGTTCGGTGCCGGTGGGCATGAGCTTGCGGTGCTTGGCGACCAGCCCTGCATCGGGGGTGAAGAACAGCGCCGTGCAATAAAGCGTGCTGCCGCCCCGCTCGATCACACCGATCACGATGCTGGCATTGGTCCGGCGGGAAAAATCCGCCAGCGCTTCAGTCTCGGCGCCGGGAACGTCGATCGCATTGGCGTAATAGTCGGCGAATGCGGTGCGACCTTCGGGCAAACGGAATCCCAACCGGGTGCCGAAGATTTCGCCCTTGGGATATCCGCCCAAGATCGCTTCGGGGAGAACGATAACGCTTGCCTCGGCCTGCTTGATCTTCCGCTCGAAGCTGAGGATCTGGTCGAGCGTCGCCGCTTTGCCCGTGATTGCCGAACCTATCTGCAGCGCCCCAATATTCGTGGTCGGCATGCGTCGCTCCCGCCCTGTGGTCTTGCCGACAACCATACTAGCCATCTGCACGAATATCGAAAGGAAGTGCGGGCGGCCCGCTGATCTGCCCTCGGCTCGGAAATAATCGGCTTTAGATTGTCGGAAGTACCAGCGCACATCATTTGAGGTGCGCTGGTACTCCATTATTGATCACGCCCGCAGTGACCGGAAACCAACACGAAGCTCTTCGGTAAGAAGCGCCGGCTGTTCAAAGGCCGCGAAATGGCCGCCCTTCGGCATCTGATTGTAGTGGATAAGGTTGGGGTAGGCTTCCTCCGCCCACTTCCGTGGCGTCCGGTAAATCTCGTCTGGGAACGAGCTTACGGCGACCGGCACCTTCACGCCCTTCGGGCTGAAGAACAATTGCTTGTTCTCCCAATAAAGACGCGAAGACGAGACGCCTGTGTTGGTGAACCAGAACAGCGTGACATTGTCGAGGAAGTCGTCAGGCGTAATGCCTTCCGCGACCCCGTCGAACGAACGCGCAATCATTTCCAGACTGCGACTATCGTGATCGAGCAAGAAGGTCGCCAACCCGATAGGAGAATCCGACAAACCGGTCAGTGTTTGTGGACGAGTTGCCATCTCGAAGGCGTAGTAGACGTGCTTATAGAAGAAGACGAGTTCGTCGTAGGTGTATTTTTCCTCGTCGGACAGACCCGCCGGAGCCGGAGCACCGCCGAAGGAAGCCTGGTCGATATGCGCAGGAATAGCACCGGGCATATTGGTATGAATGCCCAACAGCTCCGGCGGAGCATCAACGCCCATCAAGTCAGTAACCACAGCCCCCCAATCACCGCCCTGTGCAACAAAGTGCTTGTAACCCAGGCGGCGCATCAAAGTGGTCCAGGCTTTGGCGATGCGTTCCGGCCCCCAACCAGTGGATGTCGGTTTGCCGGAGAAACCGTAACCTGGCATCGACGGAATCACGAGGTGGAATGCATCGGATGCGCTTCCGCCGTGAGCAGTCGGGTCGGTCAGCGGGCCGATGATCTTGAGCTGCTCGACAACGGAGCCAGGCCAGCCGTGCGTGACGATCATCGGAAGAGCATTGTCATGCTTGGAGCGGACATGGATGAAATGAATGTCCAGGCCGTCGATTTCGGTAATGAAGTTCGGATAAGCGTTTATCCGCGCTTCAACTTTCCGCCAGTCATGCTTGGTACGCCAGTGCTCCAAGACCTGCCTGATGGTCTTGAGCGGGACGCCCTGCGAGAAGTCGGAAACCGTCTCCTGTTCCGGTAAGCGGGTGACTGCCAGACGCTGTTTCAGGTCTGCCAGAGCGCTTTCGGGAACTTCGACCCGGAAGGGCCGAATAGAGATGTCGCCTGTTGCGGTTGTGATGGTCTTGGTCATTTGAGTCTCCTTGGGTTTGGCCCTCGGGCCGGTTGATTTGTGTGCGATTAGATCGTACGCAAACTAATTGCATGGCCAAGATCGCATGTCAAGTATGCGATTAAATCGCTTGATAATTAATCGGGAAGATACTATCTGTCAGTGCAACCGATTGTTTCTGTGAGGGATTATGGCTACCGCTAAGAAAAACCAGGCTCCAAACCCTAGCGATACCAAAAGTCTCGACGACTTTTTGTGCTTCGCGATTTACTCGGCGAACCTAGCTGTCAACCGGCTGAACGCTTCCGTGCTGGATGGGCTTGGGCTGACCTATTTGCAGTATGTCGTGCTTGTTTCACTCTATGAGCACGACGACCAAACGGTGAGCTCCCTTGGCGCGAAGCTCTTTCTCGACTCGAGCACCCTCACGCCATTGTTGAAGCGGCTTGAAGCCATGGGGCACGTAACGCGCCAACGCGACCCTGCAGACGAACGGGTTGTGCGGCTGAACATCACGCCCAAAGGCAGGAAAGTTCGCGAGAAGGCGCTCGATTACCGGGAAGAATTGGTCGAGAAAATGGGGCTGAACGCGACTGACTTTCAGAATCTGCGAGAGGATTTGGTCAAGTTACGCACCAACCTTTCGAAATTTGAAACAGAAAAATCTTAGCCGACACAGCAAGAGACGCGGCGCCTGGAACATCGACGGCGTTGGCGAGCGCTGCGAGCCGGGCAATTAAAACCGGACAGCCCGAAATTCCCGCTTGTAAGAAACACTGCCGCGCGCCTGAGCGGCGCTTGGCATTAAAATAGAAATGCCTTTGGCATTTCTATTTTAATGGTGCGGGCGGTCGGAATCGAACCGACACACCTTGCGGTACCAGATTTTGAGTCTGGCGCGTCTACCAGTTCCACCACGCCCGC
>JBEPVO010000095.1:0-10505 GCA_041690975.1 Alphaproteobacteria bacterium | reverse complement strand
AACACCCCCAAGCGCGGGGGTGTTTTGTTTTAAATCCTGGAGGCGGGCCCCGGCCCCGCTCCGCGGCCGGGGGGGGCCCGGGGGGGGCCCCACGACCCCTGCGACAATAAATCCCACGGGAGAGTTGACGACAGGGGGCTCATTCCTATAATCCGCGCCTTCGCGACATTTTTTCGTGTCATTTCTGGGCTTTTGGGGCGAATTCGAAGCCGCCCGCGCCCTGGTTTTGGGCGGAACAGCGGCGCGTACAGATTTTGTAACTCTTTCAATGGCTTAGATAGCCTCGGAGAATCCCCAAGTGGCACGTATCGCCGGCGTCAATATCCCGACCCAGAAGCGAGTCGAAATCGGCCTTCGCTATATCCATGGAATCGGGCCGCACACCGCCCACAAGATCATCACGCAGCTGAGTATCGATCCCTCGCGCCGGGTCAGCGACCTGACCGAGTCCGAGGTCATTCAGATCCGTGAAATCATCGACCGCGACTTCCTGGTCGAAGGCGATCTGCGCCGCGACGTGGCGATGAACATCAAGCGCCTGATGGATCTGGGCTGCTATCGCGGTCTTCGTCACCGCAAGAGCTTGCCTGTCCGTGGCCAGCGCACCCACACCAACGCCCGCACCCGCAAAGGTCCCGCCAAAGCGATCGCAGGCAAGAAGAAAGTCACCAAGTAAATGGCCGAAGCAAAATCAGGCGGCAAAGCACCTCGCGCCCGCAAGAAAGAAAAGAAGAACGTGGCAGTGGGCGTGGCCCATGTCGCGGCGACCTTCAACAATACGATCGTCACCATCACCGACGTGCAGGGCAATACCGTGTCCTGGTCGTCCGCCGGCATGATGGGCTTCAAGGGTTCGCGTAAGTCGACGCCGTATGCGGCGCAGATTGCCGCCGAAGACGCCGCCAAGAAGGCGGTCGAACACGGCATGCGCACCTTGGAAGTGGAAGTGTCCGGTCCCGGTTCGGGCCGTGAATCGGCGCTGCGTGCGCTGCAGGCTGTGGGCCTTATCGTCACCTCCATCCGCGATGTGACGCCGATCCCCCACAATGGCTGCCGCCCGCCCAAGCGCCGCCGCGTGTAATTTCTTCGGACGTCATTACATACCCGTCGAACGTATGGGCATGGTCCGACATGCCCGGGACACGATGAGGAAAATATGTTTCAGAAAAACTGGCAAGAACTAATCAAGCCGCAGAAGCTCAAGACCGAAGCCGGTCAGGAAGCGGGTAAAATCGCCACCATCACCGCCGAACCGCTGGAACGCGGCTTCGGCCTGACCTTGGGCAATTCGCTCCGCCGTGTGCTGCTGTCGTCGCTGCAAGGCGCCGCCGTGACCTCGATCCAGATCGAAGGCGTGCTGCACGAATTCTCATCCATCCAGGGCGTGCGCGAAGACGTCACCGACATCGTGCTGAATGTGAAGCAGATTGCGCTTCGCATGCATGCCGAAGGCCCCAAGCGGGTCAGCCTGCGCGCCAATGGCCCGGGCGAAGTGAAGGCCGGCCAGATCCAGGGTTCGTCCGACATCGAAATTCTCAATCCCGACCTGGTGCTCTGCACCTTGGACGAGAAAGTGGATTTTCGTATGGAGCTCACCATTGCCACCGGCAAGGGCTATGTCCCGGCCGATCGCAATCGCCCGGAAGATGCGCCGATCGGCCTGATCCCGGTCGACAGCCTGTTCAGCCCAGTGAAGAAGGTCTCCTACAAGGTGGAGAACACCCGCGAAGGCCAGATCCTCGACTATGACAAGCTCACCCTGACGGTCGAAACCAATGGCGCGGTAACGCCGGATAACGCGGTGGCCTATGCCGCCCGCATCCTGCAGGACCAGCTTCAGGTCTTCATCAACTTCGAGGAGCCGCGCGAGCGTGTTGCCGAAGAGAGCAAGCCCGACCTGGCGTTCAATCCGGTATTGCTCAAGAAGGTCGATGAGCTGGAACTCAGCGTCCGTTCGGCCAACTGCCTGAAGAACGACAACATCGTCTATATCGGCGACCTGATCCAGAAGACAGAAGCGGAGATGCTGCGCACGCCGAATTTCGGTCGCAAGTCGCTGAACGAGATCAAGGCAGTGTTGGCGGAAATGGGTCTGCATCTGGGCATGGAAGTGCCAGGCTGGCCGCCCGAGAATATCGAAGACCTCGCGAAGCGTTACGAAGATCAATATTGAAGAAGGGATGACCCGACCGGCGATGCCGGCAGGTCATGACAGGGATTAAGAGTCATGCGCCACCGTAATCAAGGACGCAAACTGAACCGGACGGCATCTCATCGCAAAGCGATGTGGGGCAATATGACGGCTGCGCTCATCAAGCACGAGCAGATCAAGACCACTTTGCCCAAGGCCAAGGATCTTCGTCCGGTGATCGAGAAGTTGATCACCTTGTCGCGCCGCGGGCCCGCTGATCTGCATGCCCGCCGCCAGGCACTGGCTCAGATCAAGGACGCCGATCAGGTGACCAAACTGTTCGACATAATCGGCCCGCGTTACGCCGGTCGTCCGGGCGGCTATACCCGCGTGCTCAAGGCTGGTTTCCGTCATGGCGACAATGCCCCAATGGCGATCATCGAGTTCATCGACCGCGACGTCGATGCCAAGGGCAAGGACTCCGGTCCGGTGGAAGTGGCCGAAGAAGCCGACGCGTAAGTCGACACGAAAGCCAAGCAATTGGGGGGCGGCAGTAATGCCGCCCTTTTTGTTTGTTGAGCCGGTTCCGAAATTCCGCAATTCTGTGGCGGGGCTTTGAATCGGAAAGATTGTTTCGGAAGGTTGCGCGTGATGAAGACAGTGTCCTTGGCGGTGGCCGGCGTGGCTGTGATTGCGGCGCTGGCGTTTTGGGCGATGCCTGGGGCAGGTGCCCCGCCCACCACCCATCTGGTGACGCCGCAAACGCTGCGCTTGGCTCCGGTGCCCGCCCCGTTGCGAAATGAAACCCAGCCCTCCTCGATGGGCCAGGTCCAGCTTACGTTCGCGCCCGTTGTAAAGCGGATCGCGCCTGCCGTCGTGAATGTCTATGCCCGCACTGTGACCCAGGTTCAGGCCAATCCGCTTTTCAACGATCCCTTCTTCTCGCAATTCTTCGGCGCCAATCCTGGCATGCGCCAGCGGGTGCAACAGTCACTGGGTTCGGGTGTGATCGTGCGGGCCGACGGCCTGATCCTCACCAACAATCATGTGGTGGAGGGCGGCACCGATATCGTGATTGCCCTGAGCGACAAGCGTGAATTCAAGGCCAAGGTACTGACCGCCGATCCGCGCACCGATCTGGCCGTGCTCAAGATCGACACCAAAGGCGAAAAGCTTCCAACCGTGCCGTTCGGCGACAGCGACGCAGTGCAGGTGGGCGATCTGGTGTTGGCGATCGGTGATCCGTTCGGTGTCGGCCAGACCGTCACCATGGGCATCGTTTCGGCCTTGGCGCGCACCCAGGGTTCGGCCAATGACTATCAATTCTTCATCCAGACTGACGCCGCCATCAATCCTGGAAATTCCGGCGGCGCGCTTGTCACCACCGATGGAAAGCTGGCGGGCATCAATACGGCGATCTATTCACGCTCCGGCGGCAGTATCGGCATCGGTTTCGCCATTCCCGCCAATCTGGCGCGGCGCGTGGTGGAGGGTGTCGAAGGTGGCAGCGGCGTGCGCCTTTCCTGGATCGGCGCCACCGGGCAGCCGGTCACCAGCGCCATTGCCGAGAGCCTTGGCTTGTCGCGCCCCGGCGGTGTGCTGGTGAAGGACATCTATCCCGGCGGCCCTTTGGCCAATGCCGGGGTCAAGAGCGGCGATGTGGTGCTGTCCGTGGATGGCGCGGGCGTGGACGACATGCAATCGCTGAACTATCGCATTGCCACCCACAAGCCGGGCGACAAGGTCAATGTGCGCGTGGAAACGGGCAAGAATGTGCGCGGCGTGAATGTCACCCTGGCATTTCCGCCGGAAAATCCACCACGCGAAGCGACGGTGATTGCGGGGCACAATCCGCTGACGGGCGCGAAGGTGGAAAATCTTTCACCCGCTGCGGCACTAGATCTGCAGGCAGATCTTTTGGCCAAGGGTGTGGTGATCGTTTCCAGCAATCCCAATTCCTATTCGGGAAATTATGGGTTCCAGCCCGGCGACATCATTCGCAGCGTGAATGGCGTTAGCATCAACCGTGTCGGCGAACTAACCCGCGCCTTGAATGACGCCAATCGCTGGGATCTTGTGATCGAGCGCGGCAATCGCAAGCTGCAACTGTCCGTCAGCGGGTGAATGCACGGGCTCGGGGGCCTGTCGCCTGACATGCGCAGCATGTGCGAGGGGAAGCGCGGGCCGAGACGCATCCCCCTGTTGGAGGGTGTGTGATATGCTCTCCCCATGAGCGATCTCTTTGAATCGGGCGGCCTGGCCGACGATGCGCCGCGCCCTTTGGCCGACCGGCTGCGGCCAAAAAACCTGTCCGATGTGGTGGGCCAGGAGCATCTACTGGGTCCCGAAGGCCCCGTCGGCCGGATGGTCGCAGCGGGCCGCGCGCACTCGATCATTCTCTGGGGCCCGCCGGGAACCGGCAAGACCACCATCGCGCGGTTATTGTCGTCGGCTTTCAAACTTCACTTCGAACAATTGTCGGCGGTATTCTCCGGCGTCGCCGATCTGAAAAAGACCTTCGAAGCCGCGCGCCTGCGCCGCAAGATGGGGCAGGGCACGCTCCTGTTCATTGACGAAATTCATCGCTTCAACCGCAGCCAGCAGGATTCTTTTCTGCCGGTGGTCGAGGACGGAACGATTGTTCTGGTCGGCGCCACCACGGAAAATCCATCCTTTGAACTGAATGGCGCGCTGCTGTCCCGTGGACAGGTGCTGGTGTTGCGCCGCCTAGATGATGCAGCGCTGGAGAAATTGCTGGAACGGGCCGAGGCGCATTATGGCGAGCCGCTCAAGCTCACGCCCGATGCGCGCGCCAGCCTCAGGGCCATGGCCGATGGCGATGGCCGTTATCTGCTCAATCTGGCGGAGGAAGTCGCCAATATGAAGATCGTCAAGCCGCTCGATCCGGCGGGGTTGATGGTTGCGGTGCAGCGGCGCATGCCGCTCTATGACAAATCGCGCGAAGAGCATTTCAATATCATCAGCGCGCTGCACAAATCCATCCGCGGCAGTGATCCCGATGCAGCGCTCTATTGGTTGGCGCGGATTCTGGCCGGCGGCGAACAACCGCTCTATATCGCACGGCGGCTGGTACGGGCGGCGGTGGAAGACATCGGCTTGGCGGATCCCGAGGCCGTGCATCAGGCGCTGGCAGCCAAGGATGTGTTCGATTTCCTGGGAAGCCCGGAAGGCGAGCTGGCGCTGGCGCAATGTGTGATCTACCTGGCCTCGGCACCCAAATCCAATGCGGTCTATACGGCGCTGGGCGCCGCCAAACGGGCCGCCCAGGAACACGGCTCCCTGATGCCGCCGGCCCATATCCTCAATGCGCCCACCAAATTGATGAAAAACCTTGGCTATGGCGCGGGCTATCAATATGACCATGAAGCCGAGGATGGTTTCTCCGGCCAGAATTATTTCCCGGACGACATGGCGCGCGAACAATTTTATGCGCCCAAGGAAACCGGCTTTGAACGCGAGATCGCTAAGCGGCTGGACTATTGGGCCAAGCTGCGCGCGAAAAGGAGTGGCGGCTGATGCAGTGGGGTGTGCTTTCCATGGTGGCCTTGGGCGGGGCGCTGGGATCGCTGGTGCGCTATCTGGTGGCGGGCGCGGTACAGCCTGCCTGGTGGCCGGGATTTCCGTTTGGAATTTTCGTGGTCAACATTACCGGCGGCCTGGCGATGGGACTGATCACGGCGCTGACGGCATTGAAGCTGAACCTTGCCCCTGAGATGCGCGCTTTTCTCACCACTGGTATTCTGGGCGGCTATACGACTTTCTCCACCTTCTCGTTGGACAGTGCGATGTTGATGCAACGCGGCGCTTATGCTCAGGCGGGCGCCTATGTAATCGGCTCGGTGGTATTGTCCATCCTGGCGTTGTTTGCAGGCTTGTGGCTGGTGCGGGCGCTCTATGCCTGAACAGCGCACCATTGCAGAAGACGATGACGGTATTCGCGTTGATCGCTGGTTCAGCCGGCATTTTCCGACCTTGACACATGGGCGGCTGGAAAAGCTGCTGCGCAAGGGCGAGGTGCGGGTGGATGGCAAGCGCGCCAAATCCGCCGACCGCGTCGTCGCGGGCCAGGTCATGCGCCTGCCGCCGCAAGTGATCCATGACAAGGTGGAAGAACGGCCCAAGCCGGCACCGGTCATAAAGACCTCGCGTCGTCTCGAGGATTCGATCCTCTATATGGACAAGCATCTTTTCGTTCTGAACAAGCCGTCCGGCCTGGCCACGCAAGGCGGCTCGGGTCTCAAGGAGCATGTCGATGGCATGCTCGATCAGCTGAGCTTTGAGAAGAACACGCGGCCCAAGCTTGTGCACCGGCTGGACCGCGACACATCCGGCGTTCTTTTGGTGGCCCGTACGGCCCAAGCTGCTGCGGGGCTTTCCCGCGCGTTGGCCGGCCGCGATGCGTCGAAGATCTACTGGGCGTTGGTCAAGGGCGTGCCGAAACAGAAGCACGGCATCGTCAAGGCGGCGCTCGCCAAGGAAGGCGTTCGCGGAAAAGGCGAGCGCATGACCGTCAGCGAGGAAGACGATGCCAAATTCGCTCTCACCGAATATGCCGTGATGGCGCAAGCAGGTCAGGAATTTTCCTGGGTGGCGGCGCGGCCGGTCACGGGGCGCACGCATCAGATCCGCGTTCACCTGGCCAGCTTGGGCACACCGATCGTGGGCGATTTCAAATATGGCGGTACGAACGCCAAAGGCAAGGGCGCCATCGTCGACAAGCTGCATCTGCACGCCCGCTCGATCGATATTCCGCGGCCCGATGGCGGACGCCTTCAGGTCACCGCGCCGCTGCCACCGCATATGGTGAAAAGCTGGACCTTGCTGGGGTTCGCCGTCGACGACAAACGCGATCCTTTTCCGGCCAAGAAAATAAAGAAGACGTGAAGCGTTTCTACAAAAACGTGACGGTGGACGAGACGGCGGAAGGCTTTCGATTCCTGCTGGATGGAAAACCCGTGCGCACGCCTGCGCGCCAGCCTTTGCTGTTGCCGACCCACGCCCTGGCCGATGCGGTGGCGCAGGAATGGCGCGCGCAAGACGATGAGATGCAGCCCGCCGCCATGCCGCTCACGCGCCTGGTCAACACGGTGCTGGATGGCGTACGCGCCACGCGGGAACAGGTGATCGCCGCCATCCTGCGGTTCGGCGAGAATGATCTTCTGTCGTATCGCGCTGAAGCGCCGGCGGAACTGGTGGCGCGCCAACTGCAATGGAATGACTATCTGGAGTGGGTGTTCGCCCATCACAACGCCCGGCTGGCCGTCACCTCCGGCATCCAACATGTGGAACAACCGTCGGAGACTTTGGCGGCTTTGCGCCAAGCCGTTGTAGTGCGCAGCGATTTCGATCTGGCGGCCCTGCACGTTCAGGCCTCGGTGACAGGGTCGCTTGTTCTGGGGCTGGCGGTTCTGGACGGACGACTGACCGCTCAAGAAGCCTTCGTATTGTCGCGTCTCGACGAGGCCTATCAGGTCGAGCGATGGGGCAGCGACCGGGAGGCCGAGGAGCGGGCGGGGCGCCTGGCGGCGGAAATGCACCATGCCGCAGAGCTGGTACGCCTGGCGCGGGCTTGACGCATTTGTCCGGTCCTCCCAGTCTGTTTCCATGAAAGAGATCGTTTCCGAACTAGAAGCACGCCGAGCCCTGGCACGGGCAGGGGGCGGCGAGGCGCGGGTTGCCGCCCAGCATGCCCGCGGCAAACTCACGGCGCGCGAGCGCATCGAATTGCTGCTCGATCCCGGTAGTTTCGAGGAGTTCGACATGTTCGTCGAACATCGTGGCACTGAATTCGGTACCGAGAAGAACCGCATCCCCGGCGACGGCGTGGTGACTGGTTGGGGCACAATCAATGGCCGCATGGCTTATGTCTATGCGAAGGACTTCACCGTGCTGGGCGGATCCACGTCTGAAGCGCATGCCGGCAAGATCTGCAAGATCATGGACATGGCGATGCAGAATGGCGCGCCGGTGATCGGGCTGTTCGATTCCGGCGGCGCCCGCATCCAGGAAGGCGTGGCGGCGTTGGCGGGCTTTGGCGAAGTCTTCAAGCGCAATGTGTTGGCATCCGGTGTGGTGCCGCAGATTTCCGTCATCATGGGTCCGTGCGCGGGCGGGGATGTTTATTCTCCCGCGCTGACCGATTTTGTGTTCATGGTCGCGGGCACCTCCTACATGTTCATCACCGGCCCGGATGTCACCAAGACCGTGACGCATGAGGATGTGACGCCCGAAGAACTGGGCGGCGCGAAAGTCCACACCACGCGCTCCTCGGTTGCCGACGGCGCCTATGACAATGACGTGACGTGCCTGGAGGAAATCCGCCGGCTCTATGATTTCCTGCCGCTGAACAATCGCGACAAGACCCCGGTCTGGCCGGTAGAAGACGACCCCCATCGCCAAGACATGTCGCTCGATACACTAATCCCCGACAACGCCAACAAACCCTATGACATGAAGGAGCTGATCCTCAAGGTCATCGACGAGAGCGATTTCTTCGAGGTGGGCGAGAGTTTTGCCCGCAACATCATCACCGGCTTCGGGCGCATCGAAGGCGCGACCGTTGGATTTGTCGCCAACCAGCCGATGGTGCTGGCGGGGGTGCTGGATTCCGATGCCAGCCGCAAGGCGGCGCGTTTCGTGCGCTTCTGCGACTGCTTCAATATTCCTTTGGTGACCTTTGTCGATGTGCCCGGATTCATGCCAGGCACGGCCCAGGAACATGGCGGCATCATCAAACATGGCGCCAAGCTTTTGTTCGCCTATGCCGAAGCCACCGTGCCCAAAGTCACAGTGATCACCCGCAAGGCCTATGGCGGCGCTTATGACGTGATGGCGTCGAAGCATATGCGCGCCGACGTCAATTATGCCTGGCCCACGGCGCAGATTGCCGTGATGGGTGCCAAGGGCGCGGTCGAGATTATCTTTCGTAGAGACGCCGATGATGCCCAGGCGCTGGCGGCCCGGACCAAGGAATATGAAGACCGTTTCCTCAATCCCTTCGTTGCTGCGTCACGCGGCTATATCGATGACGTGATCCGGCCCCATTCCACCCGCTGGCGTATTGCCCGGTCCCTGCGCATGCTCAAGAACAAACAGGTCGCGCAGATCTGGAAGAAGCACGACAACATTCCGCTTTAGCGATGGCGATGCAGCGCAAGCGCCCGTTAGGGCGAAAGCCCGGTCTCCAGGATCTGCTGTGGTTGCGGTTGAAGGCGCTCGAAGGCTGGCATTTCCGCAAATGTGCCACCTTTCAAACCTTCACTCTGCCATTCGTCGAGCATGACGCGCTGCTGGTGGTAGAGCTGGAAGCGGACCGCGGTGACCGCAGCCCGATGCGGGACCGGTTGCTGCATGAAGCGGGCTATTCCATCCTGCGCTTTCCGGTGGCCGATGCCGAAAACAGCCTGAATACGGTGATGACGACTATCCGCGCCGTGCTGGAAGACCGGAAGAACTAGGGGGTGCCAGGTTGCGCGGCATCGATCTGCTGCAGGAATGCCGCCAGCGCATCGGGATAGGATTTGTACTGAGTCTCGGCCAGGCAATTGCCCTTGTCGTCATTCAGCGCGCAATCCTTCAGTCCCCAGTCGCTCTTGCGGTCGTAATGCTCCAGCATGAAACGCCAGGCCTCGTCGCGGCGGGCCAGCCGCGAAGCCACCGCGACATAGGACGCGCAGGCGCCATTGTCATGATTGGCGCAGCCCTGCTGGAAATTGGGTAATTCCTTTTCGTCGCGAGGCCGATAGAGCGGGCTGAGCGTGACGTCGGCCAGTGTGCCTTGGACCAGCTTGAACACCCGCATGGGCGGACCGGCGCAGGCGTAGCAGGTATAACGATACAAGAAGCGGTCGTCACCATGGACGATCTCCTGCTCGCCGTCGCCATCGGCATCTTCCGGGATGATCTCGTCGCCATCCCAGCTGCCGCCATCGACGATGCGCCATTGCCCCGCCACCACGTCCAGGATTTGGACCTGAGCGCAGCAATGCGCCCCGCCGGAGAAGCGGGAGATGAGGAATTCCGGCGTGTTGTTGCCGGGATCCATTTCCACCAGAGAGATATTGGGCGGAAATTCATGTGCGCCCGGAACATGTTCGAGTGACAGCGATACTGACTTGGTTCCCGGCGCGGATGCGGTGACGATGATCGGGGCGGCGCTTTCGGGCGCAGGCATGGCGATGGTGCCGCTGGCGGCACCGAATTGCAGGCTTTGCTGGCCCGGTGCGTGAGGCAAAGGCAGTTTCTGCGGCACCTGCGCCTGGACCGGAATTGCCAGGAGCAGAAATCCGAATGCGAATGCTTCCTCTCTCTTATACACATCTGACGCTGCCGACGAACTCTAGGGTGTAGATCT
>JBEPVO010000094.1:0-10554 GCA_041690975.1 Alphaproteobacteria bacterium | reverse complement strand
AATCGTCCCAATGTTGCAGTGCGGCTTGTTACGCTCAAACTTCGCTTTACCCATAGTCGTTCTCCTGAATTCCAGATTAGGCGTATTTGGCTTTGACTTCGTCCGCGATCGCTTGCGGCACTTGTTCGTAGTGATCGAACTGCATCGAATATTGCGCGCGGCCCTGTGACATGGAGCGCAGCGTATTGATGTAGCCGAACATATTGGCGAGCGGCACCATGGCGGTGACGACCTGGGCGTTGCCGCGGCTGTCGGTGCCCTGCACCTGACCACGACGGGAATTAAGATCGCCGATCACGCCACCGAGGAAATCTTCCGGTGTCACGACTTCGACCTTCATGATGGGTTCGAGCAGCTTCACGGCGCCGCGCGAAGCCAGCTCGCGGAACGCAGCGCGAGCCGCGATATCGAAGGTCAGCGCGTTGGAGTCGACTTCGTGATACTTACCGTCCGTCAGCTTGGCGGAGAAGTCGATCACCGGGAAGCCGGCCATCAGGCCCGATTCCTTTTGCGCCTTCAGGCCCTTTTCGACCGCGGGAATGAATTCCTTCGGAATCGAACCGCCCACGATGTCGTTCTCGAACACAAAGCCCGAGCCCGGGGGCAGCGGCGCGAAATCGATCGTGACTTCGGCGAACTGACCCGAACCGCCGGTCTGCTTCTTGTGCGTGTATTTGACCGTGACCGGCTTGGAGAGCGTCTCGCGATAGGCAACCTGCGGCGCGCCGACATTGGCGTCTACTTTATAAGTGCGGCGCAGGATATCGACTTTGATTTCCAGATGGAGTTCACCCATGCCCTTGAGGATGGTCTGGCCGGATTCCTGATCGGTGGAAACGCGGAAAGACGGATCTTCCTGCGCCAGGCGCACCAGCGCCATGCCCATTTTTTCCTGATCGGCCTTGGTCTTGGGTTCGATGGCGACTTCGATGACCGGATCGGGGAATTCCATCCGCTCCAGGATCACCGGGTTGTTGGGATCGCACAGCGTCTCGCCCGTGGTGGTGAGCTTGAGGCCGGCAAAGGCGACGATGTCGCCCGCATTGGCTTCCTTGACGTCTTCGCGGGAATTCGCATGCATCAGAAGCATGCGGCCGACACGCTCGGTCTTGTCCTTGACGGAATTGAGCGCACCCGTGCCTGAGGAGATGCTGCCGGAATAGACGCGCACGAAAGTGATCGAGCCGACGAACGGGTCGTCCATGATCTTGAACGCCAAGCCGGCGAACGGCGCCTTGTCGTCGGCGGCCCGTGTGACCTCATTGCCCTTGAGATCGGTGCCCTTGACCGGCGGAATGTCGAGCGGCGACGGCAGATAATCAACCACTGCATCAAGCAAAGGCTGCACACCCTTGTTCTTGAAGGCAGAACCGCACATCACCGGCACGAATTGGAAGCTCATCGCGCCCTTGCGGATGCAACGCTTGAGATCGGCTTCGGAGGGCTCCTTGCCGCCTTCGAGATAGGCTTCGAGCAGCACGTCATCCTGCTCCACGGCCATCTCGACCAGAGCGGCGCGCAGTTCGGCGCATTTGTCAGCATACTCGGCAGGGATTTCGACTTCGTCGAACTTCGCGCCCAGCTGCTCGTCATGCCAGACCAGCGCCTTCATCTTGACAATGTCGATGATGCCCTTGAACTCAGCTTCGCTGCCGATCGGCCAAGTGATGATCATCGGGCGCGTGCCCAGGCGATCAATCATCATGTCGATGCAGCGTTGGAAATCGGCGCCGGTGCGGTCCATCTTGTTGACAAAGCAGATGCGCGGCACGTGATATTTGTCGGCTTGGCGCCACACGGTTTCGGACTGCGGCTCGACACCGGCGACGGCATCGAACACGGCAACCGCACCATCCAGCACGCGCATCGAACGCTCGACTTCAATGGTGAAGTCCACATGACCGGGCGTGTCGATGATGTTGATGCGGTGGTCTTTCCAGAAGCAAGTCGTCGCGGCCGACGTGATGGTGATGCCGCGCTCCTGTTCCTGCTCCATGAAATCCATGGTGGCGGCGCCGTCATGGACTTCGCCGATCTTATGGCTCTTGCCGGTATAATAGAGAATGCGCTCGGTCGTGGTCGTCTTGCCGGCGTCGATATGCGCGGCAATTCCGATATTGCGATACTGATCGAGCGGAGTGAGACGGGCCATAATCCTAAATTCCGTTACCAGCGATAGTGCGAGAAGGCGCGATTGGCGTCGGCCATCTTGTGGGTGTCTTCACGCTTCTTGACGGCGCTGCCGCGATTGTTGGCGGCATCCATCAATTCGCCCGAGAGGCGACCCTGCATGGTAGGCTCGTTGCGGCCGCGAGCAGCGGTGATCAACCAGCGAATGGCAAGTGCGCGACCGCGATCGGTACGCACTTCGACCGGCACCTGATAGGTGGCACCGCCAACGCGGCGCGATTTCACTTCGATGGCCGGCGAGACGTTGCGCAGCGCTTCGTGGAAGACGATCAGCGGATCCTGCTTGGTCTTGGCGGCGATGGTATCGAAAGCGCCATAGATGATGCCTTCAGCGGCGGACTTCTTGCCGTCATACATCAGGCTGTTCATGAACTTGGCAAGCACCAGATCGCCAAACTTGGCATCCGGGTTGATTTCGCGGCGCTCTGCGCGGTGGCGGCGTGACATCTAGCTTCTCCTTACTTCGGACGCTTGGTGCCGTAGAGCGAACGACGCTTCTTACGGTCCTTGACGCCCTGCGTGTCGAGCACGCCGCGGATGATGTGATAGCGAACGCCCGGAAGATCCTTGACGCGGCCGCCACGGATCAGGACCACGCTGTGTTCCTGCAAATTATGGCCTTCGCCCGGAATATAGGTCAGCGCTTCGAACCCATTGGTCAGGCGCACCTTCGCGACTTTGCGAAGCGCCGAGTTCGGCTTCTTCGGAGTGGTCGTGTAGACGCGCGTGCAGACCGCACGCTTCTGCGGAGAACCCTGGAGCGCCGGCACCTTGTTACGCGTGGGCTTTTCGCCGCGCGGCTTGCGAATGAGCTGATTGATCGTCGGCATTCCTATTCCTCATTTTCATTCCCATGCGGCCGCATGAGATGAGCGAAACCAAAAACAGGACGCGAGCTTTTGCCCGGTCCCAACTTGCGGAGGACTGAGGGGAACCCCCTGAGTCGCGCGTTTAAAGCTCTAAAACTGGCTTTCCCAGCAGCGTTTTTGCGGAATTTCCGCAGACAGCCTGCCCTGGAAGGTGGCGCTATATATCCAGAGGGGTTGTGGGGGTCAAGCAGGTTAAGAAACGATATTTCAAAGACTTCCCTGCGCCAGCCATCAAGCCACGAGGCGTTGCCGTCGATTTTCACCGTTCCGGACGATTCTTCCAGAAAAATGGCGCCTTCAGTGCTGTTTTGCCGCCCCACGGTCCCGATTGTTGAGATCGCCCCGGTTGACAGCCCTAGCGGCCCACTTCATGGTCATATTATGCGAATGATTATCATTTTCATAAGAGATATGCCCGAGGCCCCAAAATGAACATGCGCGCCTCCCCGGCGGTGTGGCGTGTCGCTGCCATATCCATCCTGGAACCTGGAGACCTTTCTTCCACGATACGCGCAGATGACACGGCGCAACGGGTCGAAGCGGCAGTCGGCTGCGGAATTGCCGAAGCCAAGATCAAGCTGGGGCGCATGCTGCTGGACGGTGACGGCATCAGCCGCGATGCACGCGCCGCCTTTGCCTGTTTTCTTTGCGCTTCAGAAAGCGGGGACGCGGATGGCCACGCCATGCTGGGCCAATGCCTGGAAAATGGCTGGGGCACGGAACCGGATTTTTCCGCCTCCGTGGATCAATATCGCCTCGCCGCAACGCTGGGACATGCCGGTGCGATGAATTTTCTCGGCCGTTGCCATGAAACCGGTATCGCCGCGCCCGAAGGGCGGCAATTTTCAGGGTGCCTATAATTACGCCACACTCATTGCCGCGGACGGCTGCGTTGCAGGCGCGATGCACTGGTTCGAACGTGCCTTGCTCGATGCTCCGCCACAGGAGCGCGCCGATATGGTTACGGCTCTTTCATCCCACACGATTCACGCGATACGCCTGTTGGCGGCGCGCCAGGCCTGAGTTCAGGTTGCACGCTCGAACCGAAATCGGCATAAATCGCACCGGACCACGAAAGTTCGTTTGCACATGACGCGTGTCGGCCAGCACAAGACTGCAGAAAGGTCGCTTCTGTCGCGGCTCGTACTGCTGGCCATGCTGGTCGTCCTGATGGTCCAGGGCCTCGCACTCCAAACGCATATCCACGGCGCTCCACTTTCGCCGGACAGCCACCTCACGCGGATCACGGCGCCGCCGCAGCCGGCATCGCAGGATCTCTATGATTCCGTGCACTGCCCGCTTTGCCAAGAAATGCTGCATGCCGGCGTGTATGTGGCGCCGGTTGTGGCGGATTTCGTTGTCATTCTGAATGCGGTCGCTTTTGCGCCCACCTATGCTCTCCTGCCGCATGCCGCCACCGAGCGTCAGCATAGCTGGCAGAGCCGCGCGCCACCGCGCCACTAATCCTCCTCTTTTCGTAAGCGGCCCTTCATGCGCGGCCGCACCTTGCCGCCTTCGCGGCGGCGATTCATTCGGAGTGATTTTATGTCTTATCGCAATTCTTTCGGCCTCGCGCTGCATCGGCTGAAACCGGGCCTGCTCGCAAGCGCCGCCATTCTCGCCGCCGTGACGCCTTCCCGCGCGCAACAGGTTGAATCCGTCACCGTCACCGCTGAAAAGCTGGCGGCCGCTCGCAACGGCATCCAAACCCAAACTGGTGCGTCGACCTACACCATCACCTCAAGGGATATCGACAACCAGCCAGGCGGCGCCAACACCGCCCTCAACCAGGTGATCCTGCAGGCGCCCGGCGTGGCACAGGATTCCTTCGGCCAGCTTCATATCCGCGGCGAGCATAACGGCCTGCAATACCGCATCAACGGCATCATCCTGCCCGAAGGCATTTCGGTGTTCGGCCAGACGCTCAATCCCCGTTTGGCGGAATCGGTGCGGCTGATCGACGGCGCCCTGCCCGCGGAGTATGGCAACCGCACCGCCGGTGTCATCGACATCCAGACCAAGACCGGATTGTTCGATGATGGCGGCGAGATCAGCATATATGGCGGTAGCCACAGCACCTTGAATCCGTCCATCAGCTATGGCGGCTCATCGGGCTCATTCAATTATTTCGTATCGGGTGACTACAACACCAGCACCCTGGGCATCGAAAGCCCTGACGGCCGCAGCGATCCCAACCATGATCGCACCAAGCAATATCATCTGTTCGGTTATGCCCAGGAGATATTGGACCAGAACAGCAGCATCACGGCCATTGCGGGCGTCTCCAATGAGATGTTCCAGATCCCAAACAGCATCGGCTTGCAGCCCGGTGGGCTGGACGGAATAGTAGGGTTGGGGCCGCAGGATCCGGCAAGCAGCAATTACGTGCTGCAGGCCAATGGGCGCACCGCCTTCCCGTCACAGGCGCTGGATGAACGCCAGCGCGAAGCGACCGACTACGGCATCCTCTCTTATCTGCGATCGGATGGGAATCTCGACACCCAAGTCTCGCTGTTTGGGCGCTTCTCGAGCCTTTACTTCACGCCGGGAAACAATGTCGGCGATGTCCTGTATAACGGCATCGCGCAGACGGCTTACAAGCGCGATGTCGCCTATGGCATGCAGGCGGAAGGCGCCTGGCATCTGGGCGACGCGCATACGCTGCGATTCGGCCTGCTGTATCAGGCGGACGATATCTTCTCGGCCACCTCATCCTCGGTTCTGCCTACGGCAGCCGGCGGGCCGGGAAATCCAAACCCCAATCCGCTTTGCGCCGACCCAACTCAGACATGCCAGATCGCGGATACGCCGCTCAATATCGCCGACAATGGCAGCAAGCGCGCCTGGGCCTATGGTCTTTACCTCCAGGACGAATGGAAGATCTTTCCGCGGCTGACGTTCAACTATGGCGTGCGCTACGACCAGTATGGGGCGTTCAATGCGGAAAACCAGCTCAGCCCCCGCGTCAACCTGGTATGGACGCCAACCGACACGACCACCGTACATACCGGTTTTGCGCGGTATTTCTCGCCGCCCCCGATCGAGCTGGTGGCCAGCACCGACATTGCGCAATTCGACAACACCACAGCCGCCGGTGACCACACCGATGATCTGCCCAAGGCCGAGCGGGCGGATTATTACGATTTCGGCGTGGTGCAGAAATTGTTCGAGGGTGCCCAGGTCGGCCTCGACACCTTCTACAAAGCCTCGCGCAATATGGTCGATGAAGGCCAGTTCGGCGCGCCCATCATCCTCACCCCGTTCAACTATCAAACCGGGCGGCAATATGGCGGCGAGCTGAGCTTCAATTACCAGAACGACGGCTTCTCGGGTTATGTCAACGCGTCCTATTCCAAGGCGGAGGGCCGCAATATTGTCTCCAGCCAGTTCCAGTTCGCGCCTAACGATCTGGCCTATATCGCCAACCATTTCATTCCCCTGGACCACCAGCAGCTCGGAACCATGTCGGCGGGCGCCTCCTACAATTGGGATGGCGTTCAGCTCTCGACCGACCTGCTCTATGGGACAGGCCTGCGGCGGGACGGCGCCACCCCCAATGGCGATCATGTCCCCGCCTACACCACCGTCAATTTCGGGATGAGCCACAGCTTCGATATCGGTGGTTTCAAGGGCGTGACGGCCCGCTTCGACATCATCAATGCCTTCGACGAAGCCTATCAGATCCGTGACGGCTCTGGTGTTGGAGTTGGCGCGCCTCAGTTCGGTGCCCGGCGCGGCTTCTTCTTCGGACTCGCGAAGACTTTATAAGAACATAGCGCTGAACTCTCATCCTCACCCTGAACTGGTTTCGGGGTGAGGATGCCAGCCAAAACTGTCAGCCAAACAGGTCGTAGCGCGTGCCGCAGACCCGCGCCTCATGCTCCAGAAAGCGGCGCTTGAGCGGCAACCCGCCCCCAAACCCTGTGAGAGTGCCGTCGCTGCCAATCACCCGGTGGCAGGGCACGATCAGAGCGATGGGATTGGCACCATTGGCGGACCCGACCGCGCGGGCGGCATCGGGCTGCCCGATGGTCTTGGCGACCGCGCCATACGATGTGGTCTGGCCGAATGGAATATCGCTGAGCGCCCGCCAGACCCGCTTGTCGAATTCCGGCCCTTCGGCGTTCAGCACGAATTCAAAAATCTGGCGCCGGCCTTGCGAATATTCCGCCACCTGGCGGCGAACCTCGTCCAGTGCAGCGGTATTGCGCTCTGCCTCCGGATCCACGCGCTCTGCACCAGCGGAGCGGAAGGCGAAGCGCAGCAGCCGGCTCTCCTCGTCCACCCAGGCGGCGAAGAGACCAAACGGCGTTTCGATCGTATCCCAGTAGCGCTTCACGCCGGCTCCTTGAGACTGGTCCACAAATGCATGGTGGCGAGACTGCGATGCGGCGAGAAAGCCGTCATCAAGGTCTTCACTTGCTCGTGGTTGGGCCGTTCCGGAAGCTGATGCAACCGCTGTAAAGCCGTCGCCAGGGCGCTGTCACCCACCGGCGCGGCATCGGCAAAGCCGCCGCGCAGCATGGTATAGCGTGCCGTCCAGGTGCCGACACCATGAAGCGCTGTCAGCTTCTTCTCCGCCGCGACAGCCGAACCGCGTGGCAGGCCTTCGATATCCAGCGCGCCTTTCGCCACCGTTTCCCCTGCCCCGATAAGATAGGCCGCCTTGGAGCGAGAAAAACGGTGTTTGTTCAAGGTCGCGACATTCAAATTGGCGACCCGTTCCGGCGTGGGGTGCGCGCGCATGGTGCCCACCTTCTCCCCCGCCATGCGGATGATTTCGCTGCGCAGGCTGGATGCGAATTTCACATTAATCTGTTGACCGATGATACCCCAGGCCAGCCCGTCAAAGCCGGTGGGAATATTGGGCAGCCGTAGTCCCCGGCGCGGCGCCGTAAGAGCGGCATGGCGGGTCTCGAACGGAGCCGTCTCATTGTTCAGGCCCAGCATCTTGAGCGCGGCGTCATGGAGGAACGCCAGACTGGAGCGGCTGAGTTTGTCGTCGGCATGCACCCGCACCCAGACGCCTTCCTTCTCCAGAGACAATTCCAGAATCGCCGGACCATCATTCGTTAGCAGCGCTTTCCATATCCTGTTGCCGTCGCTGCGCTCGCACAGGCTTTCGGGATCGCGGGCATGATAGGCCAGCACCTCCTTGGCGCGATATCCGGCCGGCAATTGCAGCAGGAAGACATTCGACAGTGCCCGATACGCCCCCGGCGTCATGCGGGTGAGCGCCAGGAATTGGCGATGAAAGACAGACTCGCTTTCAAAGCCCGCCGCGAAGCCAACATCCACCACCTTGGCATTACTGCCGAGCAGCAATGCGGCCGCATGATGTACACGCTCGCGTCTGAGCCATTGAGCAGGCGCCAGATGGGCATGTTCGCGGAACAAGGCGCCGAGCTTGGTCAGGCTGACCCCGGCCCCTTTGGCGAGAGCTGAAGCGTCCGCGAAACGTGCCAGGTCTGTCCGCACCCGCACCATCAGGCCTTCAAACAAGGCGATATTCTCGTCTTCGCCGCGATAGAACAGATCCGGCCGGCAACGCTTGCAGGCGCGCAAACCCGCCGCATGGCACTCCGCTTCCGTGCGGTAGAGCGTAACGTTTTCCTTCTTGGGCGGATGGGTCGGACAGGACGGCAGGCAATAGATGCCTGTCGTGCGCACGCCGATGAGGAATTTTCCGTCGAATTTGCCACTGCGGGCTTCGTCGCGGGTCCAGGAAAAGGGTTCGGGCAGTTTCATGGCGACAGGCTAGCGCAGCCGGAAAGCGGCCGCCTCCTGATTTGCGCTTTGGATATGGGTGCGATTTGACAAAGAAAAAGGGCCGCCCTCACGGGCGGCCCTCGATCTTGGTCATGCGGCAGCTCTATTCGGCTGCCTGCACAGGCGCTTCCAGGGCTGCGATCGGCAGCTGCGCCGCCGCTTCGGCCTGGATCGCCTTGTCGCGTTCCGTCGCGATATGGCGCAGGCGGGCGATGGCGCCGCCGGTGCCGGCCGGAATGAGACGTCCCACGATGACGTTCTCCTTCAGGCCCTCCAGCATATCGACCTTGCCGTTGACCGCCGCGTCTGTGAGAACGCGGGTGGTTTCCTGGAAGGACGCCGCCGAGAACACCGAACGGGTCTGCAGCGAGGCCTTGGTGATGCCCAGCAGGATCGCTCTGCCTTCCGCACCCTTGCGGCCATCGGCTTCGGCCTTCTTGTTGGCCTCTTCCAGTTCGGCGGCATCGACATGCTCGCCCGCGATCAAAGTGGTGTCGCCACCATCGATGATCTCGAGCTTCTGCATCATCTGGCGGCAGATCACTTCGATATGCTTGTCGTTGATCTTCACGCCCTGCAGGCGATAGACGTCCTGGATTTCCTTGACGAGATAGGTCGCCAATTCTTCCATGCCCTTGATGCGCAGGATGTCGTGCGGGCTGGGATTGCCTTCAACGATGTAATCGCCTTTCTCGACATAATCGCCCTCGCGCACGCTGATGTGCTTGCCTTTGGGGATCAGATACTCGGTCGGTTCGATCTTTTCCGACTTGGGCTTCACGATCACGCGACGCTTGTTCTTGTAGTCCTTGCCGAACTCGACGAAGCCGTCGGTTTCCGCCAGCACGGCCGCTTCCTTGGGCTTGCGGGCTTCGAACAGTTCCGCCACGCGCGGCAGGCCGCCTGTGATGTCGCGTGTCTTGGCACCTTCCGTGGGAATACGGGCCAGAACGTCGCCGGCGCGGACTTCCGAGCCGTCTTCCACCGACAGAATGGCATCGGCCGAGATCGAATAACGCGCCTCGCCGCCGGCCAGCTGGATGACTTTGCCCTTCTTGTCCATGATCGCGATGGTCGGACGCAGATCGGGCACATTTTTGGAACCCGTGCCGCGGCTGTCCATCACCACCTTGTTGGAAACGCCGGTCTTTTCGTCCGACACTTCGCGCAGGGTGATGCCGAACGTCAGATCCTCATACTTCACGATGCCCTCGACATCGGTCAGCACGGGAAGTGCGTTCGGATTCCATTCCGCCAGACGGTCGCCGCGCTTGACGGTAGCGCCTTCGTCCACCTTCAGACGCGCACCATAGACGATGCGGGCGGTCGCGCGTTCCTGGCCCTTATTGTCGGTGATCACCAGCTGCATGTTGCGGCCCATCGCGATCAGCTCACCGTCGGAATTCTTGACGATGTTACGATTCACGATACGGATCTTGCCGTCATACGACGCCTCGACCTTGGATTGGCCCGCCACCTGCGCCGCACCGCCGATATGGAAGGTACGCATGGTGAGCTGTGTGCCCGGCTCGCCGATCGACTGGGCGGCGATAACGCCCACCGCTTCGCCGATATTGACCGAGGTTCCACGCGCCAGATCGCGGCCATAGCACTTACCGCAAACGCCTTCCGGCAGCTCGCAAGTGAGGACCGAACGCACGCGTACTTTCTGGACATGCGCACTTTCAATCTTCTCGGCCAGATCTTCGGTGACTTCCCGGCCGCG
>JBEPVO010000093.1:0-10635 GCA_041690975.1 Alphaproteobacteria bacterium | reverse complement strand
AGGATGGTGTCATCGCCGGGGTGCGGGCGGCGCCGGGCATGGCGCTGGGTGTCGCTGTGCAGTTGATCCAACCGGAGATTTTTGTCGAAGAGCAGGGGCAAGGCGCTGTGCACGAAGCGCAATGTCTGCGGGCTGCGCTGGCCATGGTGAAAGAGAATCTGAAAGCGGCGGCGGGCAGGAACGCCACTCTGTCGGCGATTCTGGATGCGCATCTGGGTTTTCTGGACGATCCCGAATTGATGAACCATGCCCAGGTGAAAATCGCTGGCGGCAAGAGTGCGGGCCATGCCTGGCGCAGCGCGGTCCAGACGCAAATTGTCGTGCTGCAAGGATTGAAAGATCCGCGATTTGCCGAACGCGCCTCCGATCTGATCGACCTGGAACGCCAGGTGTTGAACGCGCTGGGCGGAACGCAAGCCGCGGCCATGGCGCTGCCTGAGAATGCGATCCTGTTGGCGAACGACATTCTGCCATCGCAATTGGCGGGCATTGATGCGTCACGGCTGCTGGGCCTCGCCATGGCGGAGGGCGGGCCCACGTCACATGCCGCGATCCTGGCGGCATCGATGAATATCCCGGCTTTGGTGGCTTGCGGCTCTACGCTGCTGGCCATTCCCGATGGCACGATGGTCCTGCTGGATGCCGATCGCGGCCGGTTGATGGTCGATCCTCCGCAAGAGATACAGGAAAAAACGCGCCGCCAGATCGCAGACAAACACGAAGCGCGCGCGGCGGCACAGGCCGGCGCCCACGCGCTCTGCCACACCAAAGATGGCTTGCGCATCGAGGTCTATGCCAATCTTGGATCGGTCGATGATGCCATCACGGCCGTGGCGGCCGGCGCAGAAGGCTGCGGTCTGTTGCGCACGGAATTCCTGTTCCTGGGCCGGCAATCTCCGCCCGGCGAGGCAGAGCAGACCGAAGTCTATCGCGCCATTGCGGATGCGCTGCGCGGCCGGCCATTGATCGTGCGTACGCTCGACATCGGCGGCGACAAGCCTGCGGCCTATCTGCCGTTTCCGCCGGAAGAAAATCCCGCGCTGGGATTGCGCGGCGTGCGGGTCAGTCTATGGCGACCGGATCTGCTGGTCACGCAGTTGCGTGCCATCCTGCGCGGCATTCCGGCTTCGCAATGCCGCATCATGGTGCCGATGATCAGTTCGGTCGACGAGTTGCGCCAAGTGCGGCGTATTCTGGATGGCGTGCGCGCCGATCTCGGCATCACCAATCCCGTGCCGCTGGGTGTGATGATCGAGACCCCGGCGGCGGCGATCACCGCCGACATCTTGGCGGCGGAAGCCGATTTCCTGTCCATCGGCACCAATGATCTCACGCAATACTGCCTGGCGATGGATCGCGGCAATGCGCGCCTCGCTTCGCAGTTCGATGCCCTGCATCCGGCAGTGCTGCGGTTGATCGCGGCGACCACCCAAGGCGCGGACCGACACCAGCGCCGCACTGGGGTCTGCGGCGGATTGGGTTCGGATGTGATGGCGGCGCCGATCCTGATCGGCCTTGGTGTGCGAAGCCTGTCCGGCACCGCCAGCCAGATCGCCGACCTGAAAGCCGCCATCGGCAAACTGACCCTCGAACAATGCCGCAATCTTGCTGGCAAGGCATTGGCCGCCACATCGGCCGCCGATGTCCGCGAACTCAATCCGGGAGATTGATCATGCGGTCCATCATGAACTGGCTGCAGCCGCTGGGCGGCGCGCTGTTGCTGCCCATCGCGGCCTTGCCCATTGCCGGGCTTTTGCTGCGGCTGGGTCAACCCGATCTTCTGAATTTGCCTTTCATCGCGGCGGCAGGCGATGCGGTGTTCTCGAATCTGGGCCTGTTGTTCGCCATTGGCGTGGCGGTGGGACTGGCCAAAGACAACAACGGCGCGGCCGGGTTGGCGGGCGCGATCTGCTTCCTGATTTCCAGCAAAGGTGCCATCGCGCTGCTGCAACCGCCGGCCGATCTGCTGAAGGATGTGCCGGCGGCGTTTCAGGCCATGACCGTCGCCACGTTCAAGAGCGACGCCATTTCTCGGAGCGGCGTTCCGATGGGCCTGCTGTCGGGGATTATCGCGGGCTATGCCTATAATCGTTTCCACGGACTGAAGCTGCCGGAATATCTGGCGTTCTTCGGCGGCCGCCGATCGGTGCCGATCATCGCGGGGCTGGGCGGTCTGGTGCTGGCGGCGATATTCGGCTTTGGCTGGCAGGGCCTCAATCATTTCATCGATGCGGCAAGCCGCACCGTGTTGGCACACGGCCTGCTGGGCCCGTTCCTTTTTGGTATTCTCAATCGGTTGCTGATCATTGTGGGCCTGCACCACATCCTGAACAATTTCGTCTATTTCATCATGGGCGATTATCACGGCGTGTTCGGTGATCTGAATCGCTTCTTTGCCGGCGATCCCACCGCCGGCGCATTTCTCAGCGGCTTCTTTCCGGTGATGATGTTCGGCCTGCCCGCCGCTTGCTTGGCGATGTATCACGCGGCACGGCCCGAGCGGAGAGCGGCGGTGGCAGGCATGTTCCTGTCGATGGCGTTGACCGTCTTCATCACAGGGGTCACCGAGCCGATCGAATTCTCTTTCATTTTCCAGGCGCCGATTCTCTACGCCCTGCATGCGCTGATGAGCGGCTTGTCAGCCTTGATCATGAATTTGCTGGGCGTGCATATGGGCTACACATTTTCAGCCGGATTGATCGATTATCTGATCAATTTCAAACTGGCGACGCGGCCGCTATTGCTGCTGCCGGTGGGTGCGGCCTATTTCGCGCTTTATTACGGCGTCTTCCGTTTCACCATCCAATGGTTCGATCTGGCGACGCCGGGCCGCGAGAAAGTGGCGGTATCGCCTGCGGCATCACAGATCGCATCCGGCAGCCGGGAAGAGGGCTTTGTCGCGGCTCTGGGCGGCGCGGCCAATCTGGTTTCCATCGATGCCTGCACCACGCGGCTGCGGCTGATCGTGGCGGATCAAAGCAAGGTCGATGAAGCGGCGCTGAAGGCGTTGGGCGCCCGCGGCGTCATCCGGCCTTCCGAAAAAGCCTTGCAGATCGTGCTGGGCCCCATTGCCGATCAGGTGGCCGGCGACATGCGCAAAGTCGTGGCTGGCGGGACGAAATCACAAGCCCCGGCGGCGAGCCGGGATCGCCTGTTGGCCAGCCTGGGCGGGCGCGCCAATCTGGTGGAATTGGCCGCACGCAGCAGCCGGTTGCTGGTGGAGGTGAAAGATCCGGCCAAGGTGGTGGAAGCCGATCTTGCAATCAGCGCTCCGCGCGGCGTGGTTCGCACCGCGCCGACGCGCTGGCAGATCATTCTGGGCCCGGACGCGCAAGCCTGGGTGGAAAATTCTGGCGCCTGATCCGTGGCTCTGCCAGAAGAAGGCATTATCCTGAAGGAAATCCGTATGTCTGTTCTGCTTGAAGTCTGTGTCGACAGTCCGGTTGGCTTGAACGCGGCGATCGCGGGCGGCGCTGACCGGATCGAGCTTTGCTCGTCCCTGGCGGTGGGCGGATTGACGCCCAGTCCCGGCTTTATGGTGCTGGCCGCGAAAAGCGCTCGCCCCGCCCGCGCCATGATCCGTCCGCGCGTTGGCGACTATGTCTATTCGGAAATTGAAATCGATGTGATGCGAGGCGATATCGATGCCGCGCGCGCGGCAGGTCTTGCCGGTGTGGTGATCGGCGCCAGTCTTGCATCCTGGCATCTGGACGAAAAAACCATCCGGCGCCTGGCGGAACATGCCAAGGGGCTGGAGCTGACGTTGAACCGCACTGTGGACATGTCGCCCGATCCGCTGGCGGCGGTGGACATGGTGGTGGCGCTGGGCTTTCGCTCGATCCTGACATCGGGCGGCAGCCTCAAGGCGCCGGACGGAATGGAAATGATTGCGGCGATGGTACGCCGTGCAGCGGGCCGGGTGGAAATCCTCGCCGGCAGCGGCCTCAATCCTGACAATGTCCGGTCGATGGTCGAGAAGACCGGCGTACGCGAAGTGCACGGCTCCTTCGCCGCGCCCTGGCCGGATATCGACGAGAAGCTGGTGCGTTTCGGCTATATCGCGCCCGACGCGCGCGAAACCAGCGAAGCGGCGATCCGGCGGGCGAAGGCCGCGCTGGCGTCGCTCTAGTTGGTGATCTTGCCGCTTCTTTCTGGGGTGCGCGCCACTGGCCGGTCCGGTGCAAGCGTAAACGGCGTCGAAGCGTCTTCGTCCGTTTTCTCCGCCCAGCGATCCATCAATTGCCCGGCGCGCAGACCGGCAAGGCCGTGGCGCGCATAGGCTTGGATCCAGCTGCTGAATTCCTCATGGGAAATCGCATACCGCTTGCAGGCCTCGGTCAAAGTGAGCAGGCCGCCATCCACGGCGGCGATCACCTCCGCCTTGCGGCGCGGTACCCATCGTCTGGTATTCTTCGGCGGCAGGTTATCGGAGGTGAGGATATCTCCACCGGGACCGATCACCTGGCTCACAGGCCTAACGCTACTACTTCCCATCGGGCGAACTCCTGGTCGCCCCAGCCGACGCCAAATTAGGCCCGCCGTCTTAATGGAAGGTCAATCGCAAACTTTGGTTTCTAATCAAATTTCTCGTCAACCCGCCCGCGCTGCCATGATCGCGGCAAGCTTTGCCTCGATTTCCTGGAAAAGGTCGGCCCAGTTCCCTGGCGACGGTTGGCGGAAAAGATGTATGCCCGGGTACCAGGGACTGTCCTGGCGGTCGAGCAGCCAGCGCCAGTCCGGGGCGTAACGCAGCGCTACCCAAGCCGGCCGCCCCAATGCACCTGCAAGATGCGCCACCGACGTGTCACAACTGATGATCAGATCCATCGCATCCATTGCGGCGGCTGTATCCACAAAGTCTTCCGGAAAATTTTCGCCCAGCATTTCGACCCGCATGCCATCGGGCAGAGTATCGAGCTGTTCGACGCCATCGCCCTTTTGCAGACTGATCAGGCGAACGCCGGGCAGGCGCGAGATGCCGTCCAGGAAACGCAGCGGGAAAGACCGCGCCCCGGCGATATACGAACCCTGCCAGCAAAGTCCGATCTTGAAACCCGCGCTGCCGATCCGGGCGCGCATCTGTGCGGCCCGTTCCGGTTCGGCGTGCAGATAAGGAATGGTCGCGGGTATGGTCGCGACTTCGGTTCCGAAAGCCAGCGGCAAGCTGAGCAATGCTGCATGATAGTCGAACAGGACGGGTTCGCTGCCGACCGGCGCGATTTCGATGCGGGGATCGAGGGTTTGCAACAGGCGCACAAGACTGGCCTGCGCCGTCAAGATCACGTGCGCGCCCTTGTCTGCAGCCAGTATGGCATAGCGGCAGAACTGGATTGTGTCGCCCAGGCCCTGCTCGGCTTCGATGAACAAGGTTTTGCCTGCGATGCCTTCCTTTCCCGTCCATGTCGGCCGGCCTCGGGCATGAAAGACGTCAGGCGCCACGCGGCGCTTGCGCCATTCATACGCGGGCCATGCGCTTTCAAATCGGCCGCGCACCAAAAGCGCCAGGCTTTTTCCAAAATGCGCGTCCGCTGAATCCGGGTTCAGCGCGATCGCGCGCTCGAAACTGTCCAAGGCATCGTCATGGCGTTTAAGATCGGCGAGGAAATTGCCGCGATTGATGTGCCCCTGGGTCAGGTCTGGCCGGATCGCAAGCGCCTTCTCCAGGCTTTCCAATCCTTCGTCCAACCGTTCCAGCAAGGCCAGGGCGGTGCCCCGGTTGTTGTGGGCGTTGGCGGACCCTGGATCCAGCGCCAGCGCCCGGTCATGGGCCTCCAGCGCATCTGTCAGCCGATGCAGGGTCGCCAGTGCTGTGCCGCGATTGTTGTGGGCCGTGGCGGAATCGGGATCGAGCGCGATGGAGCGGTCATGTGCATCCAGCGCTTCCTTTGGGCGCCCCAGCAAGGCCAGCGCCGTGCCGCGCCCGTCATGCGCGCTGGAAAGATTGGGATCGAGCGCGATGGCGCGATTGAAGGTCGCCAGTGCGTCGTCGGCGCGCCCAAGGCTCACCAACACGTTGCCGCGCTTGTCGTGAGAATCTGCGCCTTGCGGATACAGCGCGATGGCGCGATCGTGATCCTTGAGGGCCTCTTCATGCCGGCCCAGCTCGGCCAGCACGCTTCCCCGATTGTTGATGGCCCTGGTGTAGTTGGGGTCCAGCGCGATGGCCTGGTTGAAATCAGCCAGGGCTTCGGCGTGGCGCCTGCGCCTCGACAGAATCGTTCCACGATTATTGTAGGCCTGCGCATAGTCGGGCTTCAACGCGATGGCGCGTCCATAGCTGGCCAGCGCTTCGTCAAGCCGCTGCAGGCTGGCCAGCGCAATCCCACGATTATTGTGGGTGTCGGGCTGGTCGGGTTTGAGTGCCAGCGCCTTGTCATAGCTCGCCAACGCTTCCGTGAACCGCCGCAATTGCTGCAGGGCATTGCCCAGGTCGCGATGCGCCATGGGTTGGCGCTGCTCCCGCTTCAGCGATTGCTGCAGCAATTCGATACCGCGCTGGGTCTGGCCCCGCTGCAACGCCAGCACGCCGCAAAGATGCTGAGCCTGAAAATTCTCGGGCTGCAGGCGCAGGATCTCGGCATAAGCGTGTTCCGCTTCGACGAGTTTCCCCTGGGCGTGCAGCGCGAATGCTTCCTTGAGCATCAGATCGTGTCTCTCATATTTTTTGGCATGTCTTTCTGGCACGCCTTTCGAGGCACGGCTTTCCGGAGCAAGCCGATATCGAAGCGCGGGAGTAATACCATAGCGGCCCGGCGCCGGTCACCGGTGCTGGATGGCCAGAATGTGCTATTCCAGCCTGCGTTATTCAGGCCGCGGCTATGGCCGCGTTGCCGGCCGCCAGGTTCAACGGCAATTCGCAGGTCACCGCGGTGCCGATGCCCTCGCGGCTTTCGATCCCCAGTGCGCCGCCATGTTGGTTGACCAAGGCGCGAACCAGCGACAGGCCAAGACCGGTGCCTTCCCGGGCATGGGCGGGGTCGTTGATCGCCTGCTCGAAGGGCTGGCCGACCCGCGCCAGCAGGCTTTCGGGCATGCCGATGCCATGGTCGCGCACTGTCACGATCAGTTTCTCACCGGTGATCCGCGCGGCGACTTCCACTTCGTCGCCGGGGCGGGAGAATTTGATCGCATTGGAAAGCAGGTTGAGCAGGATCTGCCGGAAGGCGCGCTGATCGGCGGAGAAAGTAAGGCCCTGTGCCGGCAGCAGGGTCACCAGCTTGATGCCCTGTTCGTCGGCGCGGTTCTTCACCAACCGGATGCAATAGGCGACGCTTTCGGTCAGATCGACATCCTGGATGTCGAGCACGAATTTTCCGGCCTCGATCTTGGCGATATCCAGAATGTCGGACACCAGATTGAGCAGATGATGGCCCGACTCATGGATGATGGTGGCATAGTCGCGATACTGCTTCTGCAGCGGTCCATAGATCTGGTTCTGGATCAGCTCTGAAAATCCGATAATGGCGTTGAGCGGCGTGCGCAATTCGTGGCTCATATTGGCCAGGAATTGCGACTTGACCTTGCTGGAGGCTTCGGCGGTTTCCTTGGCGACCTGATTTTCGCGCAAGGCTTCTTCCAGCTTGCGCTTCTCGATCACATTGTCCCGGAACAAGCGCAGGGCGCGCGCGAACTGGCCGATTTCGTCGCGCCGGTTCTGGAACGGAATGCCATGATCCAGATTGCTCCCGGCCACGGCTTGCATCGCGCCGGTGATGGCGCGCAAGGGGCGGATGACGCGGAATATGACATAGAGCAAAGTGAAAGAGGCCAGGCTGATGGACAGGATCATCAGTATGAGGGCGATGTCGAATTCGCGGTTGGCCTGTTCGAGCGTCTTCACCATGCCTTCGCGGGTGAGGGCGAAAGCCGTCCGCGAGACATCCGTGATGCTGAGCAGTCCGCGGTCGGATTCGCTCAGCCATTTTGAGATCGTAACGGGCGGTGTTTTCCCGGTGCCCAAGGCATCCAATATTTTGCGGCGGGTGACGCGAACCTGGTCGAAATATGTCTTGTTCACGTTGTCCACGGCCGCCTTCAGCGTCACCGGAAATGTCGGAAGATCGACCCTGTCGCCAGCCAGTACGCCCCAGGGATAATTGAGATTGCCCTCCTGTTCGGCGAACGACTGAAGCTGTTCGGATGTCAATTTCCGGCCATCGATAATGGCTTGCGTGAGAAGCCGCCGGTCGCGGCCTACGATTTCACGCATCGACCAGGCCATTCGTATGATCTTGGTCATTTCATTGTTGAAAGCGCTGGTGTCAGCGATGTACATCGAGCGTACGCGGGTGCGCACATTGATCACCGCGACCACCGCGTTGATGCTGTCGAGCCATTCGCCGTGAAGATCCGCCGGCCGCTCCGGCAGTGGCCGGCGAACGCTCGCCAGTGCTTGGGCGTATTTGGCCCGGTAGTTGTCGCCCGCCTGAAGAATTTTCGGCAGATTGCGTATCGGTCCGTCGGTTTCCGCATCGGCGCTTGTATGTGTCGCTTCGAGCGCCCGCAGAGAGTTCTTGTGGAGCTGTTCGATCCTGGCGAGCATTGTGGCATCGGCCAGTTTCATCAGCGCCAGGGCCGCGCTCATTTCGCCCTGCTCGAGACGCAAAGCCTCCTGCGCGGCAAAGACATTGTTCAGGACATCGACGGTTTTGAGCAATTGGACGGCATGCTCGCGCCGATCATAGGCCTGCTTGGCGGTATAGGCGAAGACCGAAATCAACAGCACAACCAACAGGCCGGTGATCACCGACAACAGCACGCCGATTGACTGAAATCGCTTCATTCCCCACGGGTCCCGAATAAGCGGCGAGCTTATGCGGAATAAATGGATGATGATTTAATGAGCAAACGGCTCTGTTTGGGAATTGTTAACCACGATCTTGCGCGCATGGACGTTGCGCCATTCGTTGAGCACCAGCACTAAGGTGAGAAGATCGAACAGGACGAAGCTGAACACCCAGCCGGACCAGTGCATCGCAAGCTCCCGACCCAAATAGGCGACGAAGCCCGCGAGGATCAGTGAGGCGATGGGAAACACCCGGCGGCCGCCGCCGCGCAGCAACGCCACCACGACGCCCAACTTCAAGATGCCGTGCACCAGAAGGTAAAAGATCACGAATTCGTGCGAGCTCTCTGCCAGCCTTGTGGCGCCGCTGCGGATCGCATGGAGGGCGGGATGGTATCCCGTCAGTTCGGGGGCGGTGACGCGGATCACCCATTCATAAACCCGTTCCGGCCCCGTGAGCGCGATGATCGCGCCGGCCAGCGCCTCGAGAGCGCCATCGACCCCCTTGATCAGGATCGCCCCCAAATAAGCGTAGTGCAGAAGGGGCGGTCGCTTGGCCAAGGAAAAGTTCCCTTCGGTGGAAGCCCTCTTATAGAGGGCCGAGGGGTATCCGCAAAAGATGAAGATCTTCAGGCAGTTAGAGATTTCCCCAGCCTGGAGCTGTTCCAGTATCGCAGCCCCCGCTTTGGTCTCGCCAGCGGAACTTTGGCTCGCTAGGGTCGCGACCGAAAAGCAGCGCTTTCCCAGGAGATAGAGTAATGCGGCATTCGACGATTTTTTCTGGCGCGCTGTGCGCGGCCCTGTTGCTGGCCGCGCCGGTGTTGGTGGCGCCGGCCTTGGCGCAGACCCTGGATCAGCCCGATGCCGATCCCAACGCCTATCCCAATCCCTATACCCAAGTGAATGATTTCCTGAAGCTGCCGGCGGGCCGCACGATGGGCTCTACCAGCGCGGTGGCGGTGGATCATCAAGGCAATATCTGGGTGGCCGACCGGTGCGGCGCCAACAGCTGCAAGGGCTCCAAGCTCGACCCCATCATGGAGTTCGATGCGAGCGGCAACTTCATCAAGTCGTTTGGTGCGGGTAAGTTTCTCTTCCCGCATGGCTTCTTTGTCGACCGGAATGATCATATCTGGGTGACCGACGGCCAAGTGGGCGATGGCATGGGCAATGACGTGCTGGAATTCGACCGCGACGGCAAACTGCTTCGCACATTGGGTGCGCCCGGCCAGGTCGGCGACGGCGTGAAATTCGTCAACGGACAATATGTTTTCAATGAACCGAATGCCGTACTGGTTTCGCCGGCGGGCGATATTTATGTCGCCGAGAGCCACACCCCCAACATCGGCACCCATCGCGTCGTTCATTTCGACAAGAACGGCAAATATGTGGACTGGTTCGGTGGCGTCGGGATCGGCAACGGCCGTTTCAATGTTCCCCATGCGCTGGCGATGGACAGCCGGGGCCGCATCTATATCGCCGACCGCTACAACAACCGCATTCAAGTCTTCAGCCAGGATGGCAAGTTGCTCGATATCTGGAGCCAGTTCGGGCGTCCCAGCGGCATCTATATCGACGAGAATGACATTCTTTACAGCACCGATTCCGAATCCCGCACGCCGGTGAATTACGGCTTCCACCCCGGCTGGGGCCGGGGCATCCGCCTCGGCAGCGTCAAGGACGGCATCGTGCGGGCCTGGATTCCCGACATCGATCCGGAAGCCGACCGCCACATCACCAGCGGCGGCGAAGGCATCTGGGCGCATGACGGCGTAGTCTACAGCGCCCAAGTCCGCCAGAAGGCCATCGTGAAGTATATTCCTAAAAAGTAGCGCGCAATCCACAAAGGA
>JBEPVO010000092.1:0-10771 GCA_041690975.1 Alphaproteobacteria bacterium | reverse complement strand
ATCCGCGCCTGTTCTTCCTGAAAACGCAAGGTGCCGCGGCGCCACCGGCGAAATCCGGCGATAAGACGCAGAAGCAGGAACCAGCCGAGCTTGGTGCTGGCGACATGACGGCCCTTGCGAAACAGCGGCGACAGCAGCGCGGAGAGGGCCTTACTGCCCCGTATGTGGCGGCCAGCCCATGCGGGCATAGTGTCGCAAATTTCATGAAGGCGCGGGTGCATAAACTCGGTCACGTGGACGACCTGCTCGGGCAAGGCGCGTATTTCGGCATGCACGCGGGTAACGCGGCTGGCCCGCGTCTTCAGATCCGCGACGCGTATCGTGTCCTCATACGACATCCAGAGGGCGAGATGACGGGCAGCCTCGGAGGTCAATGTCTGGGCTTCATCCACGCCATCGACCGCGGCGATCCCGCGAAGGCGATCGAGATAGAGTTCCGCATAAGCAAAATCCTGATAGTCCAGAAGCCGCCGCACGCCTTCGGTGGCAAGGGCATGTGCCGGTTGCGGCAGTTCTGCCAGGATACGCGCGTGCAGCCGTCGACCGGCCGGCGTCGTGGGCCCGGACGGGATCACTGGCGATGGCGGCGCGATCCCGCTTTCCCCGGCATTTCCAGCGAAGCCGGCCGCAAATCCCTTCAGATTTGCATCGACCGCGATGCCGCTGTCGCGGATGGCGGCCTCGAAACTCTCCCGATGGAACGGCAACGCGCCGCTCGCGGCCAGTGCCCCAAACAGGACGGGGCTGATCATGGTGCCGGCAAGATCGGCGGCGCGTTCCATATCGAAGGCAATGAATCGCCGTGCCCGCGCCGTCGCGGCGTGCAGAACATATTCGCTGTTGGCGATTCCGTCGCCCATCGCCGATTTCTCGGAAATCGCATAAATCCGGTGCGTCGAAGCGATCAGTGTCGTTCGGCCCCGGTCGACGAAACCACGCAAAATTGCGCGCCCGGCCTCCATCAATTCAGCCGCGATGAGAATATCGACATCGCCTGGCATGGGTGAAAGAGCCAGCACGGGCGGGCGATCGGATTTGAGGAAAAGTTCGATATAATAGATCGTCGCCCCGGTGCGCTGGGCGACACCGGGAACCGATGTTCCTTGCGCGAAATAATTTTCGCGGGTGGCCATGGCGATGATCCAGTCGGCGAGCACGCCGCCGCCTTGGCCGCCCAACGCCATGATCGCGATGGTGATGCGTCGGCGTGATGGATTTGCGGTTTGCGCCATCTCCGCCCCCTTAATACGCCCGGCGGGCAAGTGCCCGCTGGGCGCGATCTTGCAGAAGCCCGATCACGAACGCGCGCACCGCGCTGCCAATACGGTCCAGCCAGGTCGGATTCGTAATAATCTGCGCGCGGTAGAAGGACGGGCAAAGTATGGCGGCATGGCTGATTTCCCCGCAAAGCCCGCATCCGACACAACTATTATCGATATGGGCAACGGGATCAGTTCGCAGCGGATCGGTGCTCGGCTTTACCGACAAGGATGGGCATCCCGACAACCGGATGCAGCTGTGATCTCCGGTGCAGGTATCGGGATCGACGCCAAATCGCTCATGGACCACGCGCTTGCCGTCCTTGATTGCTTTAACGATCTGCGGCCGTATCCGCCGCTGCTTGGTCAGCATGCATTCCGACTGCGCGACAATGACCTTGGGACCCATAGTCCGGGTGGTCAGCGCTTCCTTTAAGGTCGCGTGCATGGCAGGGACGTCATAGGTACGCGTAAGAGGTTTCACCCAATTGACGCCCACGCCGCGCAACGCCTTTTCAATGGGATTCCCGGTACTGCGGAAAAGATTGTCTGCCGTGGACGACAGGAGATCTTGCCCGCCTGTCGCGGCCGAATAGCCGTTATCGACCACGATCACGACATTATCGTCTTGATTGAACACGGCGTTGCCGAAACCGGATGTCAGGCCATTGTGCCAGAAGCCGCCATCGCCCATGACGGCAATCGCGCGCTTCCCGCCCGGCACCGCCTTGAACGCGGAAGCTCCGGCGGAGCTGAGCCCATACCCCATCGTGGTATTTCCGATATTGAATGGCGGCAGGATCGAAAAAAGATTACAGCCGATATCGGACGAGACATGAAAATCACCCAACTCGCGCTGCACCATCTTCATCGCCGTGAAGATCGGCCGTTCGGGGCACCCCGTGCAGAAGCCCGGCGGCCGCTGCGGCACCTCAGCGATCAGTTGTCTATCCGTAGATGGGCTCTCTAGAGCAGAAAACACGGGTGTGTTAGAGGAAAATTCCTTCAGGAATTTTTCGATCCCGCTGCGCAGCACCGGCCCGGTATATTCACCGGCGCGCGGCAATACGGCCTTGCCGATCACACGTGTTTGACCGTCAACCCTGCGTATCAGCGTGTTGAGCTCGTGTTCGATAAACTCGGGCTGCCCCTCTTCGACGATTAGAACCGCGCGCTTGCCGAGACAGAAGGCCTGCACCTCTTCCAGAATCAGGGGATACGTCACGTTCAGCACGTAGATCGGCAATCTGGAGTTTCCGAATTCATCGGACAGGCCGCTTAGCTCCAGGGCCCGGTTGAGCGTGTTGTACAGGCCGCCCTGAACGATGATTCCGACATCACCCGAATCCGGTCCCAGAAACTCGTTCAGGTGGGATTCGAGAATGAACCGCTGCGCGGCCGGCCAGCGCTTTTCGATTTTTTCCACTTCATGGAGAAAGCTCGCCGGGGGAAGCACGATGCGGTCGACATCGCGCACGGGGGCATTCAACGCATCCGAAACCGTGAAGGAAGGCCGGACATTGTCCTTGGCCGTGAAATGCCCCTGCAAATGGCAGGTGCGCACGCGCAATTCCAGCATGACAGGCGTGTTCGAAACTTCTGACAATTCGAAGCCGCGCTCGACCATGTCGACGATGGTGGTCAGATTGGGTCTCGGGTCGAGCAGCCAGATCTGCGATTTCATGGCGAATGCATGGGTGCGCTCCTGCATGATAGAGGAGCCCTCGCCATAATCTTCGCCGATGATGATCAAGGCGCCGCCCTTGACCCCACCCGAAGCGACATTGGAAAGGGCGTCCGAAGCCACGTTCGTTCCGACCACCGATTTCCAGACCACGGCTCCCCGCAGGGGATAATTGACCGACGCGGCGAGCATCGCTGCTGCGGCCGCTTCACTCGCGCTGGCTTCGAAATGCACACCGGATTCCCGAAGCAATTCGTCGGCGTCGCTGAACACATCCATGAGATGGGAGATGGGAGAACCCTGATATCCTCCCACATAAGCGACGCCGGCCTGCAGCAGCGCCTTTGTCACCGCAAGAATACCTTCGCCGCCGAAATCCGCGCCCGCGCCAAGACGAAGCTTTTCCACTTCTGCCTTGAAGGAGCGCTCGGCCATGGGGCTATTCCGACACGAGGGCCAGGACGCGGAGCGGGCTACCCGATCCACCCTTGATCTTCAGAGGCGCCGAAACAATGACCGCCCCTCTTGCCGGCAGCTGATCCAGGTTTTCAAGGCATTGCAGGCCATAAAGGCCGGCGCCATGAAACAGGGTGTGCGCCGGATAAGGCGGATCGAAAAGATGCGCCTGCCCGGCATCGGTGCCGATGGTTTCCACGCCGAAGCCATGCACGCGCCGGCCTTCGACAAGAAGCCGCACACCGTCAACGGAAGGGCCCGGTGTATGAGCACCATCTTCGCGCCGATTCACGTAATCCGTCACTGAGCGCTTGGACCAATCGGTCCGCATCAGAACCCAGGAGCCGGCATCTATACGGCCATTCCTAGCCTCCCACGCCTCGATTACCGAAGCGGTCAGCAGAAAATCGGGTTCGGCGGCGGCGGCGGCGGAACAGTCGATGACCACCGCAGGGGCGACAAAATTCCGCGGCGGAATCGTGTCCACGCTGTTGTTGGCCAAATCCTTGCCGGTCACCCAATGAACCGGGGCATCGAAATGCGTGCCTGTATGCTCGCATACCGTGAAGTTATTCCAGTACCAGGCAACACCGCGCTCGTCATAGCGCGAGATTTCCTCGATCTTGAATGCGGAACATTGCCCGAAATTCGGCGGCAGGACCAAGGTGGGCGTATCGGGCGATAAGGTCTGCGTCAGGTCAACGATCCGGATTTTTCCGGAAGCAATACCGCCCGCGAGTTCCCCAAGAATACCCGTAATCATGCCCTGATCCCCCAATAACGGCGCCAACGCTTCAACAGGTGGGAAAAATATGATGCGGAAAACATGCAAATGCAAGTAATATGGCAGGGTAAGCACAATTCCTGAGAAATGATCAATCATGCGCGCCGATATACGTCATCTGGGCGATCCGGGAACGGTGGACTTCCAGGTCCGTAAATACCCGTTCTACCTGCTGAATCGCTTGGTCAGCCGCTATAACACAATCATCGAGACGCAGTTGCGCGCGATCGGCTTGGACATTCCTTTTTGGCGCGTCCTTATGATCTTGGGCGAGCGGGCACCACAAGGCGTGGGGGACATTTCCGAGGCCGCGGTCATCAACCTTTCCACCATGACCCGAATTGTGCAGCGAATGGCACGCGGAAAATTGGTGCGCTGCACGCCGCGGACCGACGACTACCGCATTACCGACGTATTTTTGACGCCCTTGGGGAAAAGAAAACTAGCCGCCGCCCGCAAGATTACAGCTCCGGTTTTTGCAGCTGCCATAGCCGGCTTCTCACAGCGCGAATTCCGCGACACGATCGAAACACTCGACAAGCTTTATACCAACCTTGGCCCCCTGTTGCACAATTCGGGAAGACCCAAGACAGCCAAACGCAAATATGGCGACCAATAGAGTCAGCGTCGGATCGAGCAAGCCGTGGGAATCGGATCAACCCTCCTGGCCATCACAATCATTTGTATGGCGATCTCTCGTTGCGTTTGAGCAATTGCACCGCTCAGGCTTCGTACAGTTCAAAACCATGTACGAACGCCGAGGGAAAAACGCAGATCAGAGAAGCGTTCACCGTCCAACCGCGCAAAATCCGCCGACCGTCCAAATTTGTTTTCATAGGTGATGCCAATATAGGGCGCGAACTTGCGGCTGAATTCGTAACGCAGCCTGAGGCCTGTATCGATGTCCGCCAGCCCGGAACCAATCCGGCGACCGGGATCGTTCTTTGTGTAGAAATTCAGCTCGACTTGGGGCTGCAGAATCAGCCGCTGGGTCAGGAGTAAATCGTAATTACCTTCCAGCCGTGCCGCATAATGGCCCGTGTCGCTGGCATAGGCCGTTGCCGAGACATGGAAGAACAGCGGCGCCAATCCCTCGACGCCAAAAGCAAACCAGCCCCGGCCCGGACGAGAGTCAAGATCGTAGCGCATCCCGCCCTGAAGGTTGAAAAAGCTGGTGATCGGCCGGTCGTAAAGCACTTCCTGCCGGCCACCTTCAAGAACTCCGCGCGTCAATTCACCCTCGCTGCGAAGCAACAACCGGTTCATATCGGTTCCGACCCAACCCTCACCTTCCCAGCGAAAGCTGCTGTCAGTGCTCAGACGTCCCTCCAGCTGTTCGAAAAGGGCATGCGTATAGACGCGAGTATCCTCGACCGGGGCGCCATACGGCGCGGCCTCGCTTGGAGCGCCGCCCATATCGTCGGCGGCGGCGGGCGCCAACGGAACGGTAGCCCACAGCAGACATGATGCCAGACAGAGTAGTTTCGTCATGCCACCAGCACCGTGCGGAACATCCCGGTCTCCATGTGATACATAAGATGACAATGGAAGGCCCAATGACCGGGTAGGTCGGCGGTATAGACAAAGCTCACGCGTTCGGCAGGTTTGACGTTGATGGTATGCTTGAGTGGGAGGCGGTCATCCTGGCCGTTTTCGACTTCGAATAGGAAGCCGTGCAGATGGATGGGATGCTCCATCATCGTGTCATTGATGAGGACGAAGCGAACGCGCTCCCCCAGCTTCACTCTAATGGGCTCGGCTTCTGAGAATCGCTTGCCGTCAAAGCCCCAAACCCAGCGTTCCATGTTGCCAGTGAGGTGGAATTCGATTTCGCGGGTGGGCGCCACTATGTTGCTGGACGTTAGCGCGCGCAGATTGGCGTAGGTGAGGACTAGGCGGCCATTACCGTCGAGGCCATTGCCGGCTTCCCCTTGCCGGTCTTGCGTGGACATTGCGACATTGTCCACTTGCGGCTGGCCCTTGAGCGAGATTGGATCGATCCTATCGGCGTTCACGCTTGGCGGCTTCGTGGTCGGATTCGGCATCGCATCGTGAGACACAGCGTCATGAGACTTGCCGCCCATGTCCATGTTCTTCATATCCATACCGGGCATCACGGGCGGGCTGGCAGCCGCGGCATGGTTTGCCGGCATGTTCATGCCGGCATTGTCTTTGGACATTCCTGGCATACCGGCACCATTCGACATATCCATGCCCGGCATGTCGGCCATGCCTTGCATATTGCCCATGCCCATGTCGGCCATGGTTCGCACCGGACGTGGATCCATCGGCGGGATTTCAGCACGCATGCCCATGCGCGGCGCGAGCGTAGCACGGGCATAGCCGGTGCGGTCCTGCGCCTGAGCGAAGATGGAATAGGCGTTGTCTCCCACGGGTTCGACCAGGACGTCATAGGTTTCCGCGACGGCGATGCGGAATTCATCCACCTCTACCGGCATGACATTGGTGCCGTCGGCTTGGACGATGGTGAGCTTCAAGCCGGGAATGCGGACATCGAAGGTCGTCATCGAAGAACCGTTGATGAAACGCAGGCGCACGCGTTCACCCGGCTGGAACAGCCCGGTCCAGTTCGCGGCCGGTGGCTGCCCGTTGACGAGATAGGTGTAGATCGCGCCGCTGACATCCAGAATGTCGGTAGGGGTCATGCGCATGTTGCCCCACATCAGACGATCCTGGATGGTTGCACTGAGCCCGTCTCGCTTTGTGTCAGCGATGAACGTTCCCAGCGTTCGCTGGTGATAATTGTAATAATCGCCCTGTTGCTTGAGATTGGAGACGATCGTCATGGGATCTTCGTCGGTCCAGTCCGACAGCATCACCACATGTTCGCGGTCATAGCGGAAGGGATCCTTGGCAACCGGTTCGAGGATCATCGGGCCGATAAGACCCGTCTGTTCCTGCATGCCGCTATGGCTGTGGTACCAATAGGTGCCGCCCTGGATGATCGGGAAGCGATAGGAGAAAGTCTCGCCCGGCTTGATCCCGGCAAAGGTCAGGCCCGGCACACCATCCATGGCATTGGGCAGGCGGAGCCCGTGCCAATGGATCGACGTCGGTTCCGTCAACTTGTTCGTGACGTTGATCGTAACATTGCTTCCCTCGCGCAAGCGCAAGATCGGCCCGGGAAGCAGATCGTTGACGACCGTCGCTATTCTCGGGCGACCCGTAATGTTGACCGGCATGGAGTCAATGGTGAGGTCGATCCGCTCGCCGCTGAGAACAGAGGGTTCGCCAGTGGCGGCCCATGTCCGGCCAAAGGACGAACCGAGCACACCGCCCATCGCCGCGATGCCCTGGACGAAGCGCCTACGGCTGAGGCGCAATCTGGCTAAAGTCATGTCTTGCCTCAAGAAAGGACGAATAGAACTTCGACGGAGCGACGGCGCTCCACAAAGGATTACGCAACCGCGCGCCTATCCCTCTGTCTTGAAGTCCCCCGCGGCATCCTGAATCTTGCGCCGGGCCCGATAGACGCGCATTTCGATCGCCTTCGGTGTCGTCTTGAGAAGTTTGGCGGCTTCGATATGCGACAGGCCGCTCACGATGGTGAGCAGCAGGGGTTCCTTATAGAATGGCGGCAGTTTCGCAATGGCCGCATCGACGCGGCCGAGACGATAGGCCTCCACCGATTCCAGATCAGCTTCTGCCGTGAGGCCGGGCGGATCGACCGGTTCCGTCGCGTGTGCCCGCAGCATGAGACGGCGGACAAATTGCCGGCGGCCGAAATCGCGGCATTTGTTCAAGGCAATGGTCCGCAGCCACGGCAGGAACGGTCGCGCGGCGTCGTAGCGCGGCAAGCCCCGCCAGGCGCTCAAGAATGTATTCTGCAGCACGTCGTAAGCGTCTTCGCTGTGCCCGACATAACGGCGGACAAAGCGGTACAGCGCGACCTTGTGCCGCCGCACCAGGCCATCGAATGCCGCTCGGTCGCCGCCCGCCGCGCGCGCGGCAAGCTCTTCGTCGGTCTGCCCGCCATCCCGCGTCACGGTTCGTCAGCAATAAGAGCTTTGGCGATGAGCGCGTCGAATTTCTTGGCCTGCCCAGGAGCCAGGACGGCCCGCATCGCCAGGACATGACGAATGGTCGCTTCCTGCAAGGCACGCATGGCGCGATGAAAACGACCGATCGCCTGGTCAGCTCGCGGTCCATATGCGTGCTCCTGCATGATCGCGGCAGCCAGGTCTTGGTTCGCCGAAGTCATTTCAGCCTGAAGCGCAAGGCGCCGGTCGGCATATTGTGCCTCCAGCGCTTCGATACGCCGGTTCTGATCGCTGCTCAAATCAAGCTGCTGGTGCACCATTGTGTCCAGGTCTGCCGGAGGCAATCCGCGATGCACGCCATATCGCACCCCCAGCCAGCCAGCCAGCGCCGCCGCGATAACGGTCAATGCCAGCATGCCCAGAAAGGTGCGCAGCGGAGCGTTCATCTCTGACCGCCGAACAGACGGTTCGATGGTGCAAGACTTTCCGCCGCTGCGAGCAGATGGGGTCGAGGGCCGGAATCGGCGCGGGCGGCCGTCAAAATTCCGACGGCGGCGCTGGACATCACCGCCGCAACGAGGATGGCGGCTTGCCAAGACGCGATCCTGTGGCTGGCCCGCATTGCGGCGACGGCAATGGCTTCCTGCCGCCATATATCCGCTTCCAGCGTCTGAAGGGACACCAAGGCGTCTCGTTTCACCAGCGCACCGATATCGTCTTCAATCATAACCATGGATCCCGAACTTGCGTCACATTCCTTTTTTACGCACGTCCCGCCGCATCCCTCCGGTGAGGAGCGGCCGAGTATCGCGCGCATCCGGACACTGGGCCACCACGCAGGTTCTGAAAAGCACGCCAAATACCCATTGATTCGATTGCGAATACAGCCATTCGGAGGGATTGGAGTGACGGTCGCGTATTTGAGACGAGGAACAAACCGAAGGCAATTGGCATGCACAATTATCGCGCCGCGATCCTAGCCAGTGGTATTGCCGCTCTTTTGTTTGCGAGCCCTGCCTTCGGGCACGCTCGCATACTCAGTTCCAATCCAGCCGATAACGCTACGGTGGCGGCGCCCAAAACCATAAGCCTAACATTCAGTGAAAAGGTAACGCCTGCCTTCTCCGGATTCGACTTGACGATGGGTGGCACCATGAAGGTCGCGTTGGCGATCTCGGTGTCCGATGACGGCAAGACAATCACAGGAAAACCGCGAGGCGCAATGATGACTGGCTCTTACCAAATCCATTGGCACGCTGCAGCAGTCGATGACGGTCACCATACAGAAGGCACCTTGTCCTTCTCGATCAAATAGACGTGTTGGAAACAGCTGTCATCGTTTTCCGCTTCGTCCAGTATATGGGAGCAATGATCCTGTTTGGATCATCGCTCTTCTTCCTTTTTACTATTCCGCAATCCGAACGCATTGCGGGCGCCTCTTGGATGAGACCCTTATTGGCATCTGGCGCAGCGGCGGTTCTTGTTGCAACTCTGCTAGGGCTTGTTGCACAAACCGGGGTTTTGGCAGGAGCTCTCGCAGAAGCGATCAACCCTGCGACATTCAAGGTCGCCCTTACCGAGATGAGTTTTGGCCGTGCGGGGGTTATTCGGATAATTGTTTCGGGACTAACACTCACAGCAATACTGATCCTGCGCCCAGGGCGCGTCCTAGGTTTCATCAGCGCGGTCGGCGGCTTCGTGGTCTGTGTCAGCATGGCGTGGATGGGCCATGGAGCGGCCACGAAAGGTGCCGCTGGTCTTGTCCATTTGATAGCAGACATCTTCCATCTCCTCGCAGTAGCTGGATGGATTGGCGCGCTTGTCGCTTTTTCGCTGATGCTTGTTCAACGCCATAGCACCGTAGCTGCAATGGGGACGCTTGCCCGTGCTTTACAGAGATTTGCGGGCATCGGCGCCGGCTTCGTTGCGGTCATTTTGGCAACTGGCCTGATCAATAGCTATTTTCTCGTCGGCCTGGAGCATCTTCAAGGGCTTTGGACGACCCGATATGGCGAATTGCTATCGCTGAAAATAATACTCTTTATTGCGATGCTGGCATTCGCAGCGAGAAATCGCCTTCAGCTCGCTCCCGCGCTGGAGCACGCACTGAATTCTGGCGAACCGTCGAGGTCGGCATTGGCATCACTTCGTCGAAGCATATTGTCCGAAGCCGCCGTCGCCGTGTTCGTCTTAGGGCTAGTCGCTTGGCTCGGCACACTCGCGCCCGTTAGCAACTTGTAAGCGGAACGGTTCATTCACTCGAACCATCTCGCGCGTGAGTCCGCCGTGGTATACTGTTCAAGCCTGGAGAATTTCATGACAGAAGATCACGAGCCGTCCTTCCGCAATTTGGATATCCACCCCAAAGGAATAGATTTATCCGGCCACCGCGAGACGCCGACGGTATTTAAAGACCCTGTCTGTGGAATGATGGTCGACCCCGCCAGTTCGACGCATCGCTGTGATTATGAGGGGGCTACTTATTATTTCTGTTCCGCGGGTTGCCGTACGAAGTTCCTGACGACGCCCGAAAAATATCTTAGCCAAAAAAACGGCGCGCCTGAAGAAACACATGAGGGCGTGATCT
>JBEPVO010000091.1:0-10957 GCA_041690975.1 Alphaproteobacteria bacterium | reverse complement strand
AACTGGCATTTTTGATTGCCGAAGGCATCCGCGACGAACGCATCAAGGATGCGGCGCAGGCGGTATCCGCGTGAGGGCCGCATGCGCGACGGGCCTGAGCGAAGCGAATGGACCCGCCGCGTGCGGCCAGTAGGTAAATAATGGGCATTGCGCGACTATTAGCGAAAGGCTGGATCCTCTTCTGCCTGTTCGCGGGCGCGCATGCCTTGCGCATTGCGATCGCCAGCGGCGTGCCGCTGAATTCCTCGCTCTTCGCCATCGGCATCTGCGTGATCCTGTTCACGGCGATGGGACTTTTGTTCGCAGGCGGTTTCGGGGTTTCCGCCGGCCTGCCAGGTACGCCGCTGAAGGCGCGGCTGGGACTGGGACATTTCCTGCCCGGCTTCAACGAAATCGTGTTCCTGCTGTTCATCTGCATGTCGTTCGTCAACCAGGTCTGGTTCGCGCCGGAGTATCTGTCGGGTAATGCCGTGACGCCGCTGGAGCACGCAGTCTATTTCGCGGTCCCGGGCCATCGCGCCCTGGTCGGGGCGCTCGAGCAGTGCAGCCTGGATGGCGGCCGGATCTTCTCGTCCAGCTTCACCTGGGCGTTGGCGGTGGTTTATCTGGCCTCGGCCTGTTCGCGGCTGCGGTTGCAGGCGGGCATCATCCGCCTGGAACGCAACACTCGCCCGGAAGGTCTGGCCCCCTCGATCCGGGCCTTTTGCCTGGGCCTTGTGGCGGTGGTGGGGGTGCAGTTTCTGTTCGTGGGTTCCGCCTATCCCTGGTTCCCATGCAGCGCCTTTGCCGACATTGCGGGCGCGCTTCTGATCGGGCTGGCGCCCCTCATGCTGGCCTATCTGGTGGTGGCCGCCTTGGCGACCTTGCTGGCAAGTTCCCCAGAAGTTTGAGCCATATAAATAGTTAACACGCTGATTTCGTTAATGTATTTTAGCTCAGTAACAAGACGAAACATCTTATGAGTCGCCCTGGGGAGTCCCCCCGCGCTTAAACAGAGCCTGGGTTGATAACCAAGGGCTGTGAATGTTCATCCGCCGTCGCGTTCCGGAACAGGGGCCACTCAAGGCTGCAGTCATTGGCGTCGGCGCCTTTGGCCGTCACCATTGCGCCAAGTACCGGGCGATCCAGGGCGTCGAACTGTTCGCCGTGGCCGACACCAGCCCTGAAATCCGCCGCACCGCCGCCGCCCAGTATGGTGTGCTGGCCGTCGCCGACTGGCGCGATCTGCTGGGTAAGGTCGATCTGGTTTCGATCTGCTCGCCCGCCGTCACCCATGCCACCATCGTGCGCGCTTTCTTGAATGCCGGCGCCCATGTGCTGGTGGAAAAGCCCATCGCCACCACCATGGCCGAAGCCGAGGAGCTGGTTGCCTTGGCGCGCCGCACCGGCCTGACCCTGACAGTCGGCCATCAGGAACGTTTCGTTTTCGCCCGCACCGGTCTGCTGGACCAGGACGTGCAGCCGCTGGAAATCCAGTGCTGGCGCCGTGGGCCCTGGACCGGCCGCGGCGACGATGTCAGCGCCGTGCTGGATTTGATGATCCACGATCTCGACCTGGTGCATACCCTGGTCGACAGCCCGGTCGCCAATGTCACGGCGCGCGGCACCACCCAATATGGCCCGCATGCCGACGAAGTCGCTGCCGAAGTGACCTTCGCCAACGGCACCGTGGCCTATCTGGACACCAGCCGCATCGCCGACAGCCGCAAGCGCGGCTTCCGCGCCGTCTATGCCGATGGCGTGGTCGAAATCGATTTTCTCACCCGCGAGATCATCAATACCACGCCGCGGCCCCTGGCCGAGCTGGAGATGGGCGATCCCCTGGGCGATGCCGTGTCGTCCTTCGTCGCCGCCGCGCGGGGCGAAGCTGCACCGCTGGTGCTGCCAGAACAGGCCGCCCGGGCGGTGGAAACTGCGCTTTTGATCGAGGAAGCCGCGGACGCCACCATCCCGGCCGTTGCGCGTGCGCGGTATGGCCAACTTGCCGCCACGGCCTGACATTCTGGCCTGAGGGGCGCTTTTTCTTTTCCCGTCCAACAGTCTAAACAACGGCAATGACCGGCAGCTTCCGCATTGCTTTGGCGCAGCTCAATCCCGTGATGGGCGACATCGCGGGCAATCTGAAGCGCGCCCGCGACGCCCGCGCCAAAGTGCCGGACGCCGACGTCATTCTCTTCTCCGAACTTTTCATCATCGGTTATCCGCCCGAAGACCTGGTGTTGAAGGGCGCCTTGCAGGCAGATGCGCGTGAAGCGATTGAGGCATTGGCGGCAGACACCGCCACCGGCCCCGCGATCCTGATCGGTGCGCCCTGGATGGAAGACGGCAAGCTCTATAACGCGATGCTGCTGCTGGATCGCGGCCGGGTCGCGGGCCGCACCTTCAAGCATGATCTGCCCAATTACGGCGTGTTCGACGAGAAGCGCGTCTTCGCCGCCGGACCGTTGCCGGGCCCGTTGAGTGTGCGCGGCGTACGCATCGGCGTGCCGGTGTGCGAGGACATCTGGACTCAGGATGTCACCGAATGCTTGAGCGAAACAGGCGCGGAAATTCTGGCGGTGCCCAATGGTTCGCCCTTCGAGGCCGGCAAGGAAGATGTCCGCCTGCAGCTGGCGGCGGCGCGCGTCACCGAAACCGGATTGCCGCTGATCTATCTCAACCAGTTGGGCGGCCAGGACGAGCTGGTGTTCGACGGCGCGTCTTTTGTGCTCAACGCCGACAATTCCGTGGCCCTGGCGATGCCGGGCTGGCGTGAGGATGTGACGGTCAGCGACTGGACGCGTGATGCACACGGCAAATGGATCTGCGCGCCGGGCGAGCGGGTGGGCGAGGAGAGCCGCGAAAGTGCCACCTATCACGCTATGATGCTGGGCCTGCGCGATTATGTGAACAAGAACCGTTTTTCCGGCGTGGTGCTGGGCCTGTCGGGCGGCATCGACTCCGCGCTGTCGGCGGCGGTGGCAGTGGACGCGCTGGGCGCGGACCGCGTGCGCTGCGTGATGCTGCCGTCGCGTTACACCAGCAAGGACAGCCTGGACGATGCCGACGAATGCGCCCGCCGCCTGGGCGTGCCATATGAAACCATCGAGATCGAGCGCGCCGTCGCCGCCTTGGGTGAGACATTGACGCCGGTATTCGCGGGAAAATCCGCCGACACGACGGAAGAAAATATCCAATCGCGCACGCGCGGGCTGATCCTGATGGCGATCTCCAACAAGTTCGGTCCCATGGTGCTGACCACCGGCAATAAGAGCGAGATGAGCGTGGGTTACGCCACACTCTATGGTGACATGTGCGGTGGCTATAACGTGCTGAAGGACGTCTACAAGACCGAAGTCTTCGCGCTGTCGCATTGGCGCAATGCCCATTCGCCGGAAGGTGCGTTGGGGCCAGTCGGCCAAGTGATCCCCGAACGCATCATCGCCAAGCCGCCGACGGCCGAGCTGCGCGCCAATCAGACCGATCAGGATTCCCTGCCGCCTTACGAAGTTCTAGACGGCATTCTGAAATGCCTGGTGGAGCAGGAAAAGAGCTTCGATGACACAGTGGCCAAGGGCTTCGATCCTGCCACCGTCAAGCGGGTGGAGCAGTTGCTGTATGTTTCAGAATATAAGCGCCGCCAGGCGCCTCCGGGCGTGAAGATTTCCGCGCGCAACTTCGGCCGCGATCGCCGCTATCCCATCACCAATGCTTTCCGGGATGCAAGATGATGAGGAGCGGTTCGCCAAAGGCGAATGGAACGATCCGGTGGATCGTTCCGAGCGACGAATGCCCGGAGCGCAAGCGATGGGCCGCAGGTGTGAGAGGAATACACCGATGACCGTCATCGTCCGCGTTGCGCCGTCGCCCACTGGGTATCTGCATGTCGGCAATGCCCGTGCGGCGCTGCTGAATTATCTATTCGCGCAGAATACCGGCGGCAAGTTCATGCTGCGGATCGACGACACCGACGACACCCGCTCCAAGCCGGAATTCGAAGCTGCCATCCTGGAAGACCTGAAATGGCTGGGGCTGCATCATGACATTTTCGCGCGCCAATCCGACCGGGCGGATCGCTATCGCGAAGCCGCCGAACGGCTGAAGACAGCGGGGCGGCTTTATCCCTGTTATGAAACCGCCGCCGAGCTGGATCGCCGCCGCAAGCGCCAGATGGCGGCGGGCAAGCCGCCTGTTTATGACCGCGCAGCGCTCATCCTGACATCGGAGCAACGCGATGCGTTTGAGGCCGAAGGCCGCAAGCCCCATTGGCGCTTCAAGCTCAGCCATAACAAAGTGCGCTGGAGCGATTTGATCCGGGGACCGGTGGAGATTGACACTGCCACTTTGTCCGATCCGGTGCTGATCCGCGAGGACGGGCGCTTCCTCTACACTTTGCCGTCGGTGGTCGATGATGCGGAGTTCGCCGTCAGCCATATCCTGCGCGGCGAAGATCATGTCACCAACAGCGCGCCGCAGATCGAGATCTTCGAAGCGCTGAGTGTGCCGGTGCCGCGTTTCGCCCATTTCGCCCTGTTCGTGGCGGCGGGCGGCGAAGTTTTGTCCAAGCGCGAAGGTTCGCTCTCACTGCGCGCTTTGCGTGAGGATGGCATCGAAGCGCTAGCGCTGAATGCTTATCTCGCCCGCATCGGCACGTCCGACAGCATCGAGCCGGCGCTGTCGCTGCATGAACTAGCGGGCAGTTTTGCCTTCGACAAGATGGGCCGGGCGTTGGCGCATTTCGACATGGCCGAACTGATGGCGCTGAACGCCAAGACCTTGCACGCGATGCCGTATGACATCGTGGCGCCGCGCCTGATGGCGATGGGTGTGCAGGCGGCGGTGTGGGATGCGGTGAAGCCGAACGTCATCCGTCTCGCCGATGCCGCCGAATTGCAGAAACTGGTGACCGGGCCGGTAACGCCCGTAATCGAGGATGCAGGCTTCGCGGCGCGCGCTTTGACATTGCTGCCGCCCGAGCCCTGGGACGAAACCACCTGGGGCACCTGGACCAAGGCGGTGGCCGCGGAAACGGGGACCAAGGGCAGGGCGCTGTTCCATCCTCTGCGCCTGGCGCTGACCGGGCTGGAGCATGGACCGGAACTCAAAAAGCTGTTACCCCTGATCGGGCGAGCCAGAGCCCTGGCGCGCCTTGAAGGAAACACCGCGTGACGTGCTGTTGCGGCATCCGAATTACGATTTGCGGCCCTTCGCGCCAAGCGCGAATTTAATCAAAGCTCCGCAAAAACCCTTCTGCTCGCCCTCATAATTTGTCACTTTCCAACCGTTTAGACGGCTGATCCATGACTCTGCGCTTGTTCAACACCCTGACCAAGACCAAGGACGAGTTTGTTCCGCTCGATCCCAAAAATGTCCGCATGTATGTCTGCGGGCCCACGGTCTATGACTTTGCCCATATCGGAAACGCGCGCCCGGCGATCGTGTTCGATCTGCTGTTCCGGCTGCTGCGCCATGAATTCGGCGACGCCCATGTCACCTATGTCCGCAACATCACGGACGTGGACGACAAGATCAACGCACGCGCCGCCGAGCGCGGCATCTCGATCCGCGAGCTGACGGAAGAAACCGCACGCATCTATGCCGAAGATGTTGGTGCCTTGGGCTGCCTGACGCCGAGCGTGACACCGCGTGCCACCGATCATATCCCCGAGATGGTGACGATTATCGAGCAGTTGATTGCGGCCGGACACGCTTATGTTGCCGATGGCCATGTGCTGTTCGACGTTTCCTCCAAAGCAGATTACGGCAAGCTATCGCGCCGGTCCTTGGACGAGATGATCGCGGGCGCGCGGGTGGAAGTGGCGCCCTATAAAAAAGGCGTGATGGATTTCGTGCTGTGGAAACCATCGGAGGCGAATGCCCCCGGTTGGGAGTCGCCTTGGGGCCGTGGCCGTCCCGGATGGCATATCGAATGTTCGGCCATGGCGGGCAAATATCTGGGGCAGACTTTCGACATCCATGGCGGCGGCATAGATCTGATGTTTCCCCATCACGAGAATGAAATCGCCCAGAGCGAAGGCGCGCATCACGATCATCCGCTGGCGAATGTCTGGATGCATAATGGCTTCCTGCAGCTGGAGGGTGAGAAGATGTCCAAGTCGGCGGGCAATTTCTTCACCATTCGCGAGCTGTTGGCCGACTGGCCGGGTGAGGTGCTGCGCTTCAACATGCTGCGCAGCCATTACCGCCAGCCGATCGATTTCACTCTCGATGGCTTGCGCGAAAGCTGGAAGACCCTCGAGCGCTGGTACGAAGTCACTGAGCCGCTGGCAAACCCATCGCCCGGCGTGGATTTCCTCGCCGCTTTGCGTGACGATCTCAATACGCCTGCCGCCATTGCGTCATTGCATCAGGCGGAGCCGTCGGCGCTGGCGGGAGGTTTGGGTTTTCTGGGTTTCTCCAATGTGCAGATGAAACTTGCCGCCAAGACAAAGGTGGACGAAGTCGCCATCGCCGACGCCATCGTCGCCCGCAAGGAAGCGCGGGCCGCCAAGAATTTTGCGGAAAGCGACCGTATCCGTGACGATCTGCTCGCCAAAGGCATTGTGTTGAAGGACGGACCGCAAGGCACGACCTGGGAAGTAAAAAAATGACCCGCGAACGCCTCTATATATTCGACACCACGTTGCGCGACGGGGCACAGACCCAGGGCGTGGATTTTTCGGTCGAGGACAAGCGCCAGATCGCGTTGGCGCTCGACGGCATCGGCATCGATTACATTGAAGGCGGCTGGCCCGGCGCCAATCCCACCGACACCGCTTTCTTTGCGGAACGCCCGCCGTTGAAGCGCGCCCGCTTTACCTCTTTCGGCATGACCAAGCGGTCGGGCCGCAGCGCCGCCAACGATCCCGCTTTGGCGCCGGTGATTGACGCGCCGGTCGATGCGGTCTGCCTGGTGGGCAAGAGCTGGGACTACCAGGTCGATGTCGCGCTGGAGATTCCGCGCGAAGAGAATATCGACAATATCGCCCGCTCCATCGAAGCAGTGGTCGCGAAAAAGCGCGAGCCGATGCTCGACGCCGAACATTTTTTCGACGGTTACAAAGCCAATCCCGATTACGCCATGGCCTGCATCAAGGCCGCGCATGACGCGGGCGCGCGCTGGATCGTGTTGTGCGACACCAATGGCGGCACCTTGCCGGAAGATGTCTATCGCATCGTCTCCGACGTGAAGGCCAAGCTGCCGGGTGCGGCGTTGGGCATCCATGCCCATGACGACACCGGGCAGGGCGTCGCAGTCAGCCTAGCGGCATTGCGGGCGGGCGTGCGCCAGATCCAAGGCACATTGAACGGGTTAGGCGAACGTTGCGGCAATGCCAATCTCTGTTCGCTGCTGCCGACCTTGCTGTTGAAGGAGCCGTATGCCTCGCAATTCGAGACCGGCGTCAGCCGCGAAGCGTTGGCCCGCATCACCCAGGTTTCGCGCCTTCTGGACGAAATCCTCAATCGCGCGCCCGGGCGGCATGCGGCCTATGTCGGATTGTCGGCATTCGCGCACAAGGGCGGACTTCATTCCTCCGCCGTGCTGAAGGATCCGCGTACTTATGAACATGTGCCGCCTGAAACGGTGGGCAATAAGCGGGTCATCCCGGTGTCGGACCAGTCGGGCCGTTCCAATGTGCTGGCCCGCTTGCAAGAAGTCGGCATCGAGATCGATGCCAAGGATCCGCGGGTCTCGCGCCTGCTCGACGAAGTGAAGCAGCGCGAATATCTGGGCTATGCTTATGACGGTGCCGACGCCTCGTTCGAACTGATGGCGCGCCGGGCGCTGGGGCAGGTGCCAGATTATTTCACGGTCGACAGTTTCCGCGTCAGTGTCGAGCGCCGTCGCAATTCGCGGGGCGAACTGGTGAGCGTGTCGGAAGGTGTTGTCCGCCTCGATGTGGCAGGCGAACAGATTCACAGCGTCGCCACCGGCAACGGTCCGGTCAATGCGCTGGATGCGGCGCTGCGCAAAGATCTCGGGAAATATTCCTCGGCGATCAGCGATCTCAAGCTGGTGGACTATAAGGTGCGCATCCTCACCAGCGGTACCGAAGCGGTGACCCGCGTGATGATCGAAAGCATCGACGGCAAGGGCCAGCGCTGGTCCACCGTGGGCGTGTCGGCGAACATCGTGGACGCCTCTTTCGAGGCCCTGACTGATTCCATCACCTACAAACTGTACAAAGAGGGCGTCGTCCCCTAATCGTGCCTTCGTCAACGGTCCCGATCCGGTTACACGCCGCGCATCGATCTTTCTGACATAGTCTTGAGACTTTTCGGCGATTTCCCCTGGCCGCGCGGGGAAATACGAGTAACTCCCCGCTTCCGGCGGTCACGCAAACGCGCTATTGTCCGCGCCGATCCAGGGCCCCCTGGGGAGAACGATTCAAGGGAGAAAAACAAATGAAGGGTTTATTGACGATGGCTGCCGCTGTGGCGCTGACGGCATCGTTCGCGACTGCCGCCGTGGCACAGGCTTCGAAGGAAGAAAAAATCAAGACGGCGACGTCCGCTCTGCCGGCCGCTCTGCGTGATGGCGCGACCGTCATTGCCTATGACAGCAAGGGCCTGCCGCAGGTTCTGCGCCAAGGCACCAACAGCATCTTCTGCGCCGATCTTTCCACTGCAGAAGGCTTCAATGTGAGCTGCCGTGGCAACGCTTTGCGCGCTGCTTCGGATTTCTCCGCGAAGGAAAAAGCCGAAGGCAAAGATGCCAAGGCGATCACCGCTGACACCGATGCCGCCTATGCTTCGGGCAAGCTCACGCGCGCTCCGGCCGGCACCACCATTTATGGTCGCGGCGGCAAGACGATGGCCGAAGCCCGCTCGATGTGGGTCGTGTTGATGCCGAACGTGAAGGGCGAAGATCTCGGCCTTCCGACTACGCGCATGAACACCTCGTCGCCTTGGATGATGCGTTCGGGCACGCCCGGCGCGCACATCATGATGCCGCAGTCGGCGTCGATGGACGACATGCCGCCGCCGCCGCCGAAGCCTATGTAAAGTTCGTGTAAAGTTTCGATCTCAGGATCGCGACACGCAAACACGGCGCCCCTCAAAAGGCGCCGTGTTTCGTTTTGCGGGACGGGAAACTTTCCTCATTGCGGTGCAGCGAAAAGCACAGGCTTTCGCTTTCCGATATTCCGCAAACGCGTTATGATTATCCGTCAAACACCCAAAAAAACGACTCAGGAGGAGGATTCACGATGAAACTTTTATTGACGGCCTCGGCCGCGGCAATGCTGACGGCGATGATGGCATCCGGCGCCATGGCGCAGTCCAAGGACGAACTGATCGCCCAGGCGGTGAAAGCGGCTCCCGAAGCGCTGCGTGCAGGCGCCATGGTGGTAAATTACGACGCCAAGGGCGAACCGATGGTTCTGCGCGAAGGCAATAACGGCATCGTCTGCACCCCGAACCAGATGGGCAGCGCCAGCTTCTCGGTGAATTGCTACGGTTCGGCGTTACGCGCCCAGCGCGATTTCCAGGCCAAGGAAAAGGCCGAGGGCAAGGACGCCAAGGCTCAAGCCGCCGATATGGCCGACGCCATGAAGTCCGGCAAGCTGAAGGCGCCGCCGACCGGCACTGCGATGTATTCACTGTCCGGCAAGACCGAAGCTAGCGCCCGCGGCATGTGGGTCGTTCTGGTTCCGAACATGACGGCGGAAGCGACGGGCCTGCCCACCCAGCCGACAGCGAACGGAACGCCCTGGCTGATGCGCGCCGGCACGCCTGCCGCGCACATCCACATCCCGCAGGCCGCGCCCGCGGGCTGAAGATTATCGATTAGGAATATGGAAGCGGCGCCCCTCAAAAGGCGCCGTTTTCGTTTCACGGAGCGTGCCCAGGAAAAGTGGATGCCGGTTGCACGACGCTGATGCCAGCAACTCCGTCCAGTCGCGCGACCGCCAAAAACTAGAACATCCGCCCGCCATTGGGCACGGGCAGGGACGGATGCAGCAGCACCACTTCACCCGTTTCATCGGGCACACCCAAGGTCAGCACTTGCGACATGAAGGGGCCGATCTGGCGTGGCGGAAAATTCACCACCGCCACCACCTGTTTCCCCAACAGGCTTTCCGGCTCGTAATAACGCGTGATCTGGGCGGAGGAGCGGCGGATGCCGATCTCGGGTCCGAAATCGATCGTCAGCTTGATCGCGGGCTTGCGCGCTTCGGGAAAGGGCTCGGCGGCGACGACCGTGCCGGCGCGGATATCGACTTTCATGAAATCGTCGAATGCAATGGGGCCTGGCATTGCGGCATCAGGCATTGAGGCGGCCCTCCAGGATTTTGAGCGCGTCATCCGGCCCGTCGGCCAGATAATAAAGCTTGAGAATTTTCTCGCGTGCGAAGCCTGCCTTGACGGTGGCGTGCAGCATGGCGTCCAGCGCGTTGTAATAACCGTTCACATTGACCACCACGATGGGTTTTTCATGCACGCCCAGCTGAGCTTCGACCGCGACCTCGAAGAACTCGTCAAAGGTGCCCAACCCGCCCGGCAACACCACGAACGCGTCGGACATCTGAAGCATCAGGGTTTTGCGCTCCTGCATGTGCGGAGTGACGATCAGTCTTTCTTCGGTCGATATTGGGGGCTCCAGCGCCTGGAGGAAGGCCGGGATGATACCTTGGACCGTGGCGCCGCCCGCCTGTGCCGCCCTGGCAACATCGCCCATCAATCCGTTGCCGCCGCCGCCGAACACCATCGACCAGCCCGCCTTGGCAAGGCCCGTTCCGATCGCGCGGGCAGCATCGCGAAAGGCCGGATCGTCGCCATAGGAGGAGCCGCAGAACACGCAAATGGCAGGTTTTTGCTTGGGGTCCATGTCGCCATTGGGGTTGCGTGGGGGGCGGCATCTTCCTAAACAGGTTCGGCTTTTAAACCAAGAGCGTCGGCGAAAGCCGGAGCGACCTTAAAAAGAGCGTCGGCGAAAGCCGGAGCGACCTTAAAAAGAGCGTCGGCGAAAGCCGGA
>JBEPVO010000090.1:0-11043 GCA_041690975.1 Alphaproteobacteria bacterium | reverse complement strand
TCGCCGAAATTTTCGGGCGGAGCGATGCCGCGTTCGGCCATCAAGGCCCTGGTGCGGGCCACCACTTCGGGCCAGCGCATGCCCAGATACGTGGCGATCGATTGTTCGGTGGTCATGGCAAGGCCCAGGCGGGTAACGCCATCGGCCATGGCCGCGTTCACCAGTACTTCGCTGTCGGCAATGACGCCATCGAAATCGTAAATGAGTGCGCGGGTCATGGATGAATTGTGGCGTGCCGCTATTTCAAACGCCAGATGAAGTCGGGCTTGCGGTTGCTTTGGGCCAGCATCAGCAACGACGTATCCAGGCTGTCGCGGCTGGTGAAGGTGCAGACATCGTCTTTTGATTTGATGCCGAAGGGTGTAGTGACGGCGGCGTCTTGTTTGCAATTGGGGCGCAATTCCTCGCCGCCGCTTTTGGTTTTGCGCACCAGGCCGTAATAGCGCGGATCGGTGGGTTTGACCGTCTCGCAGCCTGTGGGCCGGTCGCAATGGGTGAGCGAGACCGCCTCATAGACCATCATGTCTTCGGGAATGCCGCGCAGGTCGAAGAAGCGCAGGGTGAAGCCTTCGCCGTGATCTTCGCCCTTGTCGGTATCGATCATGCGGTAGGTGCCGTCTTTGGCGAGCGTGAGTGCGAAGTGCTGTTCGCCTTGCTTGCTGCTGGGCTTGCTGCCGGGTTTGCTGGCGATTTGTGTGACGGCGCCGGGACGGAACGGCGTCACCGGATCGGCCTTGCCGTAGAGCGAACCATCGGCCTGCCAGCATCCACCCAGCATCAGCGCGGAGAGAAACAGCGCAAACCGCGCCAATGTCTTGGTCATCATGAGTATCCGGTCAGTGATAGCGGAAGAGGCGGTCGGGTTTGCGGCCGCTGGCGGCGAGGGCGCGCAGCGATGCTTCCAGGCTGGCGCGATCGGGGAAGATGCACTCATCGTCATCGATCTTTACTTTCGTCTTGTCGATGAAGCGGTCGTCTGTCTTGCAGTCGGGCCTGATATCGTTCGCGCCGTCGATGGTGGTCTCGATCAGGCCGTAATAGCGGGCATCGGCCTGGGCGACGGCATCGCAGATAAACTGATTGGCGCAGTTGTCGATGCCGACGGCTTCGTAGGCATAGAAATCGCGCGGCAGGCCGGTGACCGCGAAGAAGCGCAAATAATACCCCTCGTCCTGTCCCTTATCGTTCTTCTCGCTGCTGATCAGCACATAGCTGGCGTCGCGCCGGCCGGTGATGGTGAATGTTTCGGGCTTGTCGCCGCCGGTGGCGATGAGATTGCCATCGCGGAACGGCATCACGGTCGGGGTATTGGCGGGATAGAGCGCGCCATGCTGACTTTCCCAGCATCCGCCCAGCATCACGGTGGCGGCGAGAACAAGAACGCGCATGCCTTTGGTCATAGCGGAGATCCCGGTTCCGGTGGGCGGGGACAGTGGGGCGCCAGGCGTGGCTTCATCAGGCGCCAAAAGGCAGTGACGGGCGCGCCGATCATCACGATCCATGCGAGATGTTGGAGCGAGGCGGTGGCGGAAAATGACAGCACTGCAAGGCCGCCGAGAAACCCCGCGGCCCCCATCGCCAGCCATCCCATGCCGCGAGCCCTGCCCATGTCCCATCATAGCACGAAAGTGGCGCCGGGGAGCGGGGCGATAGGCCTGTTATGGGAGCGGTAAAGCCTTGATCGGGAGGGGGTTTGAACGGCGTGTCTTTCCCTACACTTATATGATAGTGTCCTGCCATGGGACCTTCAGACAGAAATGACCCGCAAAGCCGCGCCCAAGCCGTGTTTACGGCCTCGGAACAGCGCGACAAGTCGGTGCGAGCGGAAATCGAAAAAGAGCGTGCGGCAACCGATGCCAAGACCATACGGTTGAAGGCCTTGCGCCTGGCCAAGGAAGCGGAGGACGCCGCGTTCGCGGCAGCCAATCCGAAGCCCAAGCCGGCGCCGAAGACGGTCAAAAAAGCCGTCAAAAAGAAAACCGTCAAAGCCTAGGCGCGGCGCGCCAGACGTATCAACGCGACGCGACGATCAGCGCGATGGCGAATCCGTGCTTTGCGGATTTGCCTGCGGATTGTTCAGCGTGCCCGGCGGGATGGCAGTGGGCGTGACCGGCGTGCTGTGCCTGGCATTGCGTTTGGGGCGGTCGGCGTCCGGATTGCGGATGACATTACCTAGCGCTTGGAACGGGCCGGCCACGGGCAAGCGCGACTGTTCATTGCTCGATTGTGATTGCGCCATTGCGCCGGTGACAATGAATCCCGAAACGAGAATTGTGAGATGCAACTTCATTCGCTTGCTCATGATGTAGCCAGACGTGCAGGCTGCGGCATTGTTGCAGCTAACTCAAGGTAACCATTTTTAACGCAAGCCGCAGCCTTCAATCCGGGCTAAACGAAGGCACGGTGCAAAATCTGCCACTTGCCATGAACCCCGACACATCCCACTCCGAAGATCTGAAAGTACCGGACGATGTTCCGGCGTGGGCAGCGATGCGCGAGCCGCCCGGACGGTTGGGCGATATCGTGCGGCGATTGAAACGAATGGAACCGCGGCCGTTCGGACCGGTTGGAGCCGTTGCAGAGGCCGCCGAAACGCGCAGCAAATAACGTCGCAAAAGATTATCGCGCCTGCTCTGTGGATAATGCGGTTCCCTCGAAACCAGAACGCGCAGAATCGCTTATCACCGCTGCAGTCTTTAGCGAGCATGTTGCGAATGAGCATGAATCAGAATCGTGCGTGGGATAATGCAGCGCGCGGAAACGACATTGAGGACCCCATTCACGATATGCCAGAACCGCCGGGAGCGTTGGGCGATATCGTGCGGCGGATGAAGCGGCGGGCAAATGCCGAGCGCGATGAGGCCGCCAGTTGCGGCAAAGCGTCAATGGTGACACTGTAAATGCAGCGCCCGCTTCCGTGCCCGTCAACCTATTTGTACCGATTAACCAGCGCGTGTAATTGTACACGTTGACACTGTCACTCACCTATTCAAACCGGCAATGTTTGCGTAATGTTTTGGCAGGGGCGCGGATGTAAATCCGCCGGGCTGCGTATCGGTTCCGACAGTGATGCCTCGTATCATTGGGGTGGGGTTTTTCAAATGAAGATTCAAGCGATCGTGGCGATAGCCACGATGGGCGTAGCCTTGTCCGGCTGCGCGACAATCGTGAGCGGTTCTAAGCAATCGGTTTCGGTTTCCACCACGCCGGTCCAAGGTGCGGCTTGCGTTCTGCACAATTCCGAAGGCACCTGGTATGTGACCTCGCCGGGCAGCGTCGAAGTCCACAAGACCAAGAATGATCTGGACGTCACCTGCACCAAGGACGGCTATCAAGTCGGCAAGCAGGTGGCGATCTCGAAATTCGGCGGCGCGACCTTCGGCAATATCGTGGCGGGCGGGATCATCGGTGCGGGCATCGATGCCGCCAGCGGCGCCAATTATTATTACGACAATCCCCTGACCGTGCCGCTGGGCCCGTCGGTGGTGACACCAGCTTCGGTGACGGCCCCGGCCCCCGGCGCAACCGGCGCAACGCCGACGCCCAGCACCTTGGCGCCTAATAGCTGATCCGTGGTTGAACCGGAAGCGCTCCCTCTCGGCGGGCGCTTCCGGCCGGCCCCTTCTGTCGATTTTTCCGATCCAGTTTAACTGGCCACTTACGTCAATTGCGGCAAGATCGCCGCAATAAAGGATGGCATGGCAGGCAAACGGGCGGCGCAACGCGGGACGATGCGGGGATGGGTTATCACCGCAGTTCTTTTGATTCTGGTCTTGATCGGGTTTTCCGGAGCGATACTGCGTAACGGTGTTCTTGCAGCCATCGGCTTCTTGCCGATTCTGGCATTATTTTTCTGGTTCAAGATAAAAGACGATAGACGCGCAGCCCATGACCCCAATTATGCGATGCAAAGGGAAACAGAGCGTGCCCAGCGCCGCACCAAGGTGGAGGAGACGCGTGTCTCCTATGAACGTCATGCTTCGCGTAAACTCATCAATCATGTCCTTTGGATACTGGGCACACTGGCGATCGTCCTCATCGTCCGCGGCTCCCGCCTTTACCAGCATCTGAATACGACAGAGCGTAAGCAGCTTCTCTATATCGTCGCGGCTGTCGCGCTCCTCGCCGGAGTTACGGTTCAGATCGGCTTGGCGCGCTGGAAGGCGCGCAAAGTACGCTGACGCTATGCGGCTTCGGCGGGGAGGGCGCCGAAGGTGCGCGAGCGGGCGCGGAAAGCGTCCAGGGCTTCCGACAGATCCGCTGCGCTGAAATCGGGCCAGTGCTTCTGCGTGAAATAGAGTTCGGCATAGGCGCATTCCCAGAGCAGGAAATCCGACAATCGCTGTTCGCCGCTGGTACGGATCAGCAAATCCACATCACCGGTATTGCCCGTGAGTTGGCGGGTGAAATCGCCTTCCGAAGCGCCGGGTGTTTGCGCCAGGGCACGGGCCGCGGTCATGATCGCTTCGCGGGCGGAATAATCGATGGCGACGCGCAGATGCAGGGCGTCGCCGAACTGGGTGGCGGCTTCGCTGCGTTCGATCTCGGCCTTGAGTTCCGGCGACAGGCGGTCGCGCCGCCCGATGATCGACAGACGCACGCCGTCGCGCACCAGGTCTTCGGTTTCGGTATCTAGATATTCGCTGAAGAGCCGCATCAGGGCGTTCACTTCGGCTTGCGGCCGCTGCCAGTTGGCGGTGGAGAAGGCGTAGACGGTGAGGGCGGCGATGCCCTGGTCCGGCGCGGCGCGCACGATCTGGCGTAAGGTGTCGATGCCGGCGCGGTGCCCGGCATGGCGGGGCAATCCTTGCGCGCGGGCCCAGCGGCCATTGCCGTCCATGATGATGGCGACATGGGCGGCGATCTGTTTGTTGTCAAAAGTACTTTGCATTGCAGAGTCTCCTGTCAAAAAAAGAGCGGACGGAATGGATCAACCGGGAAGGACGCGCAGGCGCGCATTGCTGAACTCTTCGCCCGCGGTTTTTGCGGCGTCGCGCACCAACTGTTCCAGCAAAGCGAGATAGTCGAGGAAGCGGCGGCGGCCATTGCGGGTCAGCGCGCAGATGGTTTGCGGGCGGTTGCCTTCGAAGGATTTGGTGATCTCCACCAGCCCGGCTTCCTGCAGCACCTGGAGATGCCGGCTGAGATTGCCGTCGGTGAGGCCGCAAAGCTGTTTCAAGTCGGAGAAGGCGAGACCCTTGGGATGGGCGACCAACGAACTGAGAAGACCCAGCCGCGCCTTTTCATGCATGACGCGATCCAGGCCTTCAAAGGCGAAGGGCGCATCGGCATCAGTCTTCGTCATCGGACTCTCCGGTGGAAAAATAGAGGATCGCGGCCATCAGCATCTGGCCGCCGAGAAAGGGCACGCCCATCAGCCAGGGCGACAATGCGTGGTTTTGATCCCCCAACAGCAAGGTGGCGAAGCCGGCGACGAAGTACCAGCCGCCCGCCAACATCATATTGCGCGGCAAGGAGCGGACCGAGGCGAAGATGCCCAGGCTGACGAATAATTGCCAAAGCCCCGGCATCATCCAGAGCGATTGCGGCGAGAAGCGCAGCAGGAAGATCGGCAGGAACAAAGCGGCGGCGGCGGCGGGCAGGAATTGCTCGATCGCCTGGGCAATCATGGCATCGGCCAAGCTGGAATGATGGCGGCGCGAGCGGCCCTGCATCTCGATCCGCACCACGGCGGCGGAGAGAAGGCCCGCGCCCACCCAGCTCCAGACGAAGAGAGCGGGGGTGGCGTCGGGATGGACCAGGAAAATACTTTGCGCGATGGCAGTGGCGATGCCGATCAGGCCGGTGATGAGAATGGCGACAGGACCGTAGCCGCGAAACGACGTGCCCGCCGCGATCTGGGTGCGGATTTCCCCGATGTCGGAAAGCGCCTTGTTGATGTCGCGCATGGCAGGGGCCCGTTAACTTTGTATTGCAAAGTAACACGAAAACCCGGGATTTGGCAAGCGAAATCAGGTGCGGAAGCGGGTGCGATAATCCTGGGGCGTGGCGGCGAGGAGGCGCAGGAAGCTGCGGCGCAGGGTTTCCTCGGAACCGAAGCCGCAGCGTTCGGCGATGCGCTTCACCGGCTGGCGGGAATCCGACAACAGGCGGCGGGCGGCTTCGACACGCAGACGTTCGACGGCGCGTGCGGGAGTGAGGCCGGTGGCCTGATGATAATGACGACTGAAACCGCGTTCGCTCATGCCCGCTTTGGCCGCCAATGCAGGGAGGGAGAGATCGCCTTTCAGATGCGATGCCATCCAGCGATGCAGTGGGCCGAAGCGGTCTTCGGATTCCTGTAATGCGAGGGTGGCGCTGAATTGCGCCTGGCCGCCCGGACGCTTGAGGAACATCACCAGCTGGCGCGCCACGGCCAGCGCAAGCGGGCGGCCCAGATCCTGTTCCACCAACGCAAGACTGAGATCAATGCCAGCGGTGACGCCTGCCGAACTCCAGACATCGCCGTCGCGCACGAAGATGGGATCGGGTTCGACCCTGATGGCGGGATAGCGGAGAGCGAGATCCGCACATTCGCGCCAATGGGTTGCAGCGCGCTTGCCGTCGAGCAGGCCGGTGGCGGCAAGAAGAAAGGCGCCGGTGCAGACCGAAGCGACGCGGCGGGCCTTGCGGGCGCGGGCGGTCAGCCATTTGACCAGTACGGGATCGGCGGCGGCACCGCTCACGCCATGGCCGCCCGCGATGATCAATGTGTCGAGCGGCGCGGCGGCGTGTGGCAGTTTCTGTGCGCCGATGGAAAGGCCTGCCGAACTGGTGACGGCGCCATGGGAGCGCGCCACCACGCGAGGCGCGTAGGGCGCTGGAGCATCGGCGAGTTCGTTGGCGGTGGTGAAGACCTGCAACGGTCCAGCGACGTCGAGCAATTGCACGCCGGGAAAGACCAGGATTTCAACGATCCTTGGACTGGGCGTGCGGGGCGTTGGCGGGAAACGAGGGTTATATGGCATTTGCGCCAAAGCATGATCGCTTAGGCTGGGCTTGTCCAGATGGAGAAAACACAATGCACAATGTCACGGGAATGGTGCCTGCGGAGCAGCATCTGCGGATCGGGTCGCTGTTGTTCGAGGGACTTGATCAAATCGACCTGACCGGGCCGTTCGAGGTCTTGTCGCTGATTCCAAATGTGAGCTATCGCATTTATGCCCAGTCGATGAATCCGGTGCGCGATATGCGCGGGCTGAAATTGTCGCCGGACGATGTACTGGAGAATGCGCCGCAACTCGATGTCCTGCATGTGCCCGGTGGTTATGGTCAGGAAGCGCTGATGGACAATGCGGTGTTGCTGGACTGGGTCCGGACCCAGGCGGCCGGGGCGCTGTGTGTGTTTTCGGTCTGTACGGGCGCGCTGATCTGCGGCGCGGCGGGATTGCTGAACGGGCGGCGCGCCACCAGCCATTGGAGCGCATTCCATCTTCTCCCCGCCTTTGGCGCGATCCCGGTGAATGAGCGGGTGGTGGTGGATGGCAATATGGTGTTCGCGGCGGGGATCACGTCGGGGATCGATGGGGCCTTGACCGTAGCAGCGCGTTTGCGCGGCGTGGCAGCGGCGCAGGCGATCCAGCTCTATATGCAATATGCGCCGGAGCCGCCTTTCGACAGCGGCACGCCCGCAACAGCGCCGCGCGCGATCATCGATGCGGCCTGGGTCAAGGCGGACGCGATGGCGGCCAAACGGGAAGCGACGGCGCGGCGAGTGGCGGCGAAGCTGGGGTTGGGCGAGATTCCATTTGGGCCGCGTTTGGGCGTTTGAGTTGCGCGGAGTGGCGGGGTCTGCGACATCAAGAACGCGGTGACGGAGCGCGCGGCGATTGGCCTGGTACAAGCAGTATTTTCCTACGACCTGGGCGGCGACCAGCGTACTGGATGATTTCGTGCAGGTGTTCATGGCCTATGGCGGGCCGCCGCCGATGATGCTGATCGAGGAGCCGCATGGGCCGCTGGAATCGACGCTTTGGGTCTGGCTGCCGGAGGCGCATCTGATCGATGCGTTTCCCGGATTCGCGGCGGCGGATGCGGGCGGATTGCCCAAGGCGGCGATCCTGCTGGCGGGGAACAGGGCCCGTTTCGAGGCGGATTTCGCGGCGGCGGTGCGGCCGGTTCGTATCTGAGGGGGCGGTGATTTGGCTTTGTCACACCGTTTCTGTATGAGGGGCGCATGAAAATCACGCCCAAGACTCCCGCCAAGATGACCGACGCCGAGCGTGCGGCCATGAAGGCGTCGCATCCCCAGCCCTTCGGCACCAAGGCCCAGCAGAACAAGGGCAAGCGGGTTCAGCCGGCTTTCCAGAAGCGGAATAATCAGAAGGGCCGTTGACGCCGCTGCGCTGGATCAATTCTGTTCCAGTGCGCGGAGACTGACGTCCAGCCTGTCCGGGTTGTTTCGCGGAAAGTCGCGACAATGAGCGTCCATTGCATCCGTCAGATCGGACAGGCGGCGCTCCACGGCATCAAGCGGCGTCGAGACCTTGCCGTCCGGTATCTGCGAGCCGCCGGATTGAAGCATGACTTCATAATTCTGCCCCGCATATTTGCCGTTGATCTGCGTGAACAGTGGCGAGGCCCGGCGCCACGCATCGGCGATCCGCTGCCCCAGCACGGGGTCCACGCGCGTGCGGCAACGTTTTGTCGAATACAAGGTGGTGGTCATCCAATAGTCCCCGTTTCCGTACCGAACGAGGTTTATTCTGTTTCCAAACGGCTCATGCGTGGGTTGGCTGCCCGGGGCAATAAAAGCAATTGCGTAACTGTCCCGTCTTTCCAGCAAAGTTTCCCCGCCGGACTCCGACGGAGATGCACAGGCTGAAAGAGCAAGTAGTATCAGCGGCGTCAGAAGGCGATGTCGATTCATGCTGGAGGGCCCTTTTGCCGACTCTCTCACAGAATTTTCGAGCCTAAAACAAGTTTGGCGATGGGACGGATTGTGGCAGGAAACATCTATCGTCGGGATAGAGCGCCCGTTTCGATTCCGGCGTGCCGACGCCATTCCGCATCATTTCATCCGCGCATGTGCGCCTCTTCTGGGATGCGATTCCTTTTGCGCAGGATTGGTGCTCAAAAACCGAAGAAAGTCATATAAGCGACTTTAATCAAAGCCCGTGGGGCTGGGTGTGGGACCACTTCATAAACCAGAACCAGACAAGCACCGATGTCAGAAAATCCGGTGGAATATTAGGGTCGATTCCCGCGGGAGGCGCTAGACCAATGACAGACGATGCGAGCGCCGCAAACACATCTTCCCCTTTACCGGAAAATATCGATCCATTCAGCGGCGAGGAGCAGTATGGCTTAGAGGGGGTAGCCCCGGCAGTTGCAGGAGGCAGAGACACCGCCATTCCGTCAGGGGCGACTCTTCCAAAACAGCTTGGGATATTGCGCTATAAGGATGGCGGCCCGGTTGTGGATCCAAACACCGGCCAGCCTTATCCCAAGCCGCCGGGCATGGATGTGACTAATAACGTCAGGCGTTTTGGCTTCATGAAATATGTCCCGATGGACCTGCCAAAGGACGCACCGATGGCTTATCAATTCTGGCATGGGCAGCCCGAAGATTATCAAAGACCACCGGGATCGCATTTTCCGGATAACAGGCTCAGAAACGTCACCAATTATAACTACGGAGCAGTTGCAGCGAGCATGGGCTATGCATTGCCTGAGGCACTCGCTGGTGCGGGAGCCTATAATCGACTCGCGGGCCGTACGACAAAAGCAGACACAATGTATGGTATAAGACCTGATGCGGTGAAGAACATCAGCCAAGGATGGAGTGACTACAAAAAGTGGTAACGATCCGGCCAACTGGAATGACACGCGTTGCGGCGGCGACTTTCGCACTGGCGATCGCTGCAAGCTTGTCTGGCTGCCACAAATATGTCGACACGCAGAGGGTGAGTGAAATTGAATCTCCGGATCGACAAAACGTCATCACAGTTGATTTGATACAGTACGGCAATAGTTTTGGCCCGCTTCTCTATCGGGTCCGTATTGGGCCGAGGACTGAGCACGCGAACGGCGCAGGTTGGCAAGATCTTATAGAGATCGATGATACCGGATCCACGCCGCCACCCGCGATACGATGGACCGGAAATTCGGCCGTCATCATGCTGCCGGTCAAACCCGGTGCGCTTTCCGAAGCCGTTCAAAGGGGGTTAAAAGCGGGCCCTGCCGCCGACCATTTCAGAAATGTCCACATCACTTATAGATCTGCGGAATAGCTCGGCATCGCTCGGTGTGCTGAGCATGAGGGCGAGGCGACGGTTTTCTGCTAAAACAATTTCCCGGCTGGGTCTGAATCTGTCATTGGTTTTCGCAGTCTCCCGCCTTGTGTGCGGTGAGTGATTTTCCAACCGTGAAAGACTTTCTCCCTTGCGCATCTCCGTGCGCCGGCGCCTTGCCGGCGTGGACCGCCGTTTTGACGACATTCCAAACGAGACTTTTGAGCTGATACGGCTTGCCCAACGCGGGCATGTCTTCAGCGCGGGCGATGCGATGGACCGGACGATCACGGACAACATCAACCGGGCCGCGATGCGCGGGCCGCTGGATTCCTGAAAGGACATGCCATGAAGAAGATTGCCGTGAAGAGCGTGAAAGCCGTCAAGCCGTTCATGCCGAAGATGGCCGCGAAGAAGGTCATATCGGAAAAGAGCACCGATGCGCTGGAAGCGCCGCACAAGCTCAAGCCGCATACTTATCGCTACAAGTAAGCGGGAGGCGCGGATCGTGCGTGTCCGCAAGCGCAAGGCCGCGCCGCGCAAAAAGCCGCGCGGTGACGCCAAGGCGCTGGCCGATGTGCGCAAGGCGGCGCAATCGCTGGGCAAGCGGACGATCGGCATTTTGTGGGCGATCGCCAGCACGGCGGACAGCGACAATGCGCGGATCGCGGCCTGCAAGGAAATCTTGGACCGCGGCTATGGCAAGGAAAGCCGGGCCGCCATCACCGAATCCGAACACGCCGTGATACGGCGCATCGAGCGCATCATTGTCGATCCTAAAAATTGAGACGCCGCGCGTGTTCAAGCCGCT
>JBEPVO010000089.1:0-11278 GCA_041690975.1 Alphaproteobacteria bacterium | reverse complement strand
TTCGATTTCGTGATCGGCGACTGGAAGGCGCATCTGCACCGGCGCGTCGATCTCAAGACCGGCGTCACCGCCAGCGAGCCCGGCCAAGGCGTGTGGGTGGATTATTACGGCATCTCCAACCACAAGAAGCTGCTGGGCACCAACGCCAATCTGGAAGATTTCGACGTCACCGATTCAAAAACGCATCTGCGTTACAAGGGCCAGACCTTGCGGATGTACAATCCGGATTCCCGGCAATGGAACATCTATGGCCTGGATCTCGACAAGGGCGGCATCGCGCCCTCGGCGCTGACCGGCACCTTCACCGGCAAGGACGGCATCTTTTATCACCAGGAAGAACGCGGCGGCCGCATCATGCTGGTGCGCTATGTCTGGACGGACAAAGGTCCCAAATCGGCCGTGATGGTGCAGTCCTTCTCGCCCAATGGCGGCAAGACCTGGGACGCCAACTGGATCTGTGAGCTTTCGCGCTAGGCGCTACTTGCCCGTATAGGCGATGCGCCAGATTCGGCCCTTTTGCGATTCCGAGACATAGAGTGCGCCATCCGGCCCCACCGTGACGCCGACCGGACGGTACCGGGCGCGCTTGCCGTTCTTGTCCTGCCGTGTGGGGCCCGCGAAACCGTCTGCGAAAACTTGCGGCTTGCCGGCTTTGCCCGATTTATCGAGCGGCACGAACATCACGTTATAGCCGTCCTCATGGCCGTTCGGATCGCCGCCACCCGCGCCGTGGAAAGCGATGAAGGCGCCGCCGCGATAGGCCGCAGGAAATTGCGACGCTTCGTAGAAAGCGATGTCCATCGGCGCGACATGGGCGGGAAACGCCGCTACCGGCACAGCGTATTTGGTGTCGGTCACCGGGGTCGTTCCGTCGCCGCCATATTCGGGCTGGGCCAGGCGGATATTCTTGGCGCTGTCGTAATAGGTATAAGGCCAGCCCATGTCGGTGTCTTTGACGACCTTGAACATCTCGTCGGAGACATGCGCGCCGTCGGCGGCGCTGACAATTGCGGGCCAGGTTTTTTCCGTGCCGTCGCGGCCATACATCACGCTGTAGAAGGCATTGCCGTTCCTCGACCAGGCCAGTGCGTTGGTGTCGCGGATGCCGGTGGCGTAATGCTCGCCCTCGGCGAATTTCTGGTTGGTCCGTGCGGCATCAAAACGCCACACGCCCGCACGCGTCGCCATATCGGGGCACGGCATCAAGCCTTTGGCCTGGGCGTCCTTAGGTGTGCCCTTTGGCACGCAGGTGTTGTCGGACCCTCCCATCGCCAGATAGAGCCCGCCCTTGCCGTCGAATGCCAACGCGGCGCGCCCGGGAATGCCATCAACAATGACGTCGGGCTGCGCCGTGGGCACCAGCGCGTTGCCGGCGAATTTGAACCGATAGAGCGTATTGGGCGACGAGGTGTAGAGCGCGCCCTGATGGACCGCGATGGCGGTGCCGTTATGGATGGTGCTGAAATGCGCCATCGTGTCGACATGGTGGTTGGCATCCAGATGCAGCGCCATGATGCCCTGGTTGGCGGCGGTCTTGGTCTGCGGCTCTGTCGAGACATACATGTGGCTGGCGTCGCGGAACGCCATGTGGCGGGCATATTCACCCAGATTTTCCGCCACCACGCTGGCATGAAAGCCGGGCGGCAGAATAAGGTCGTCGGGCTCCGCGCCCCAGGCCGCCACGCCCAAACCCGGCAAAAGCGACAGGACACACAGCGGCAGCGCGGCAGACAAATTCATGAACGGTTCCCCTCTTTGTACCCGATCTAACGTCATTATCGGTCCAATGAACAAGGGCAGGTTTAAGCCTTGGAAACGATCCCGACCTTAATATCGCCCCGCTTTCGAGGGATTCCCGCCAGCCATGCCATCAACCGTATCCCCCCTTCATGCACCGGCGGCCCTTTCCATAAAGGGCTTGCGCAAAAGCTTCGGGCGCCCCGCCGTCGATGGCCTGGATCTGGACGTGCGCGCGGGTGAGTTCTATCTGCTGCTGGGGCCCAATGGTGCGGGCAAGACCACCACCCTGCGGATGGTGAGCGGGCTGTTGAAGCCTGATGCCGGCGCGATCAGCATCTTCGGCGTCGATGCGCTGGCCGATCCGATCGGTGCCAAACAGATCACCGGCTGGCTGTCCGATGAACCGATGATCTATGACAAGCTGACGCCGCCGGAATATCTGGAATTCGTGGCGGGACTGTGGAGCGTGCCGACCGATGTCGCCGCCGCCCGCTCGCGCGAGCTTCTGCGCTGGCTCAATCTGGAGCCCCATGCCCGCGAACGCTGCGAAGGCTTTTCGCGCGGCATGCGCCAGAAGGTGGCGCTGGCAGGCGCGCTGGTGCACGAGCCGCGGTTGATCATTCTGGACGAACCGCTGACGGGCCTGGATGCGGGCGCGGCGCGGCTGGTCAAAGACGTGCTGCAGGAGAAAGTCCGGGGCGGCAGCACCGTGCTGATGACCACCCACATATTGGAAATCGCCGAACGCATGGCGGACCGCATCGGGGTGATCTCGCATGGCCGCCTGATCGCCGAAGGCACTTTGGCGGAATTGCGCGCTCGCACCGGGCAGGAAGGCGCCACCCTGGAAGACATGTTCCTGTCGCTGGTGGACCAGGATCGCGCCGCGGAATGAACGCGATCCAAGCTCTCACCTGGTTTGCCCGTCACGAAGGGCGCCTCGCCTGGCGCGACGCCTTGTCGATGATGACGGCGGGACGGCCCGACCGCGAACGCCGCGCCTGGATCTGGCTGGGCGCCTTCGCCATCGCCCTGCATGTCATCGCCTATCTTCTGGTCCGCAATTTCGTCGCCCAGGAAATGCACCCCGACCTGACGACCATGATCGCGGTCACCGCCAGCATTCTTTTGTCCGGCTCGGCGATGCTGTCCCAGGCGATGGAAAGCGTCACCCGCACTTTCTATTCCCGCTCCGACTTGGAACTGATCTTGAGCGCGCCGGTGAAAGCTGAGCGATTGTTCGCCGTGCGCATCGGCGCCATGACCTTGTCGGCGGCGCTGATGTCGATCCTGCTGATGGGGCCGTTCATCAATATCCTGATCTGGCGCGACGGCTGGCGCTGGCTGGGCGCCTATGGCGTGCTGGTGGCGGTGTCGCTGGTCACCACCTCGCTGGCGGTGGTGATCACCATCAAGCTTTTCCAGTGGATCGGCCCCCGGCGCACCCGGCTTGCCGCTCAGATCACCGCCGCCATCGTGGGCGGCGTCTTTGTCATCGGCCTGCAGACCGCCGCGATGTTTTCCAGCGGCACGCTTTCACGTCTTTCGGTCCTGAAGTCGGACGCGATTCTGGCGCACGCGCCTGGATTGAACAGCCCCGTCTGGTGGGCCGCTAAGGCCGCGCTGGGCGATGGCCTGGACCTGGTCTGGGTGCTGACGGCAAGCGTGCTGATCTTCCTCGCCGTCACCGCTCGCTATGCGCCGCGCTTTGCCGGTTACGTCATCGCCGCGACCAGCGTCGCACAGATCACGCGCCAGTCTCAGGCGAGCGCCGGACGCTTCCGCGTGGTGTCGCCAGCCGCCACTTTACGGCGCAAGGAGCAGTTGCTGATCCTGCGCGACCCCTGGCTGATCTCCCAGTCGCTGATGCAGCTCCTGTATCTGTCGCCGCCCGCGCTGCTGCTCTGGCACAATTACGGCAGCGCCGGCGGCGCCATCGTGCTGGTGCCGGTTCTGGTCATGACATCGGGACAATTGGCGGGCGGCCTGGCCTGGCTGACGATATCGGGCGAGGACGCACCCGACCTGGTGCTGTCCGCCCCGGTGTCGCCGACACGCTTGCTGCGCGCCAAGGCCGAAGCGGTGATGCAATGCATCGCGATCGTCTTTTCTCCCTTTATCGTCGCGCTGCTGCTGATTTCGCGCCAGCAAGCGCTGTTCGCGGCAGGCGGCATTGCCGCAGCGGCGCTGTCGTCGATTGCGATCCAGCTTTGGTTCCGGTCGCAGGCCAAGCGCAGCCAATTCCGCCGCCGCCACACCTCCTCGCGCATCGCCACTTTGGCGGAAGCCATCATTTCCATCGCCTGGGCCGGAACCGGTGCGGTGGCGGTCAGCGGCAATACGCTATGGCCCGCATCGGCGCTGTTCGCGATGTTCCTTCTTCTCTGCGTGCGCTGGCTGAGCCCGTCGCGGCTGCAATAGCTCTCACGCCGCGCGGTGCAGCAGCTCCCGCCGGTATTGATCATCGGTGATGACCCGGAAGCGGCCAAAGCCATGGGCGCAGACCTGGGCCATGATCGCATTGCGCGCGGTTTCGTCGGTGGTGAATTCGGACAGAAATTCCGGCTCGCCCTCCTCCACCCCCGTCATCATCAGATGCATCACCCGGCAGGTGCGCGCGAAGGCATAATGCCGACCCATCAGCGCCATCATGCGGGTGAAGGCCTCCGCCAAAGTGAGGCCACGCGCATCGGTAAGAATGTCGGGCGGAATGGTGCGGACGGTATACATGTGAAGCCTCCCTGATGGTCCCAGAATCGTCTGGAACAAACAGAGAACAAATCGCTGGAAAAGTCCAGATACCAGGGCTTGTGGGAGCTTAGTCAGGCGGCCCCACTCTTCAGGCGGAAATGCTCTTGAGGGCCACGACCAGCCGGTCGACATCGGCTTCGCTGGTGAAGACGGCGCAGGTGACACGGATGCAGGAGCCACTGGCCACGCCCGAGCGCTCCACCGTGAAAATGTTGAACCGCTTCAGCAGCATTTCGGCGTCGGCGATGTTCTGGGCATGGCTGGTATGGCCGCGCAAACGAAACGAGGCGATGCCGGATGTCAGGCGCGGATCGGACGGCGTGAGAATCTCGATGCGGCCCCGCAATTCCTCAGCCCAGCGGTCGCGAAGGGCGCGCAGCCGCGCTTCCTTGGGCGCCGCGCCGATCTTCTGATGAAAATCCAGCGCATCCTCCAGCGCCAGGAATCCGGCGAAGTTGGAAGTACCGGTATGGATCTTGCGGCGGATATCGTCTTCGGCAAACCCGCCATTTCCAATAGCCGTGTCGATGTCGCCGATGCGGCCGCGCCGCACATACATCAGCCCGGTACCGACCGGCGCGCCGATCCATTTCTGGCAGGTCAGGCCCACGAAATCCGCCTTTAGGTCGCCCAGCTTGAAATCGAGCTGGCCCCAGGCATGGGCGGAATCGACGATCGCATCGACGCCCCGCGCCCGCGCCATCGCCACGATCTCGGCCACCGGCAGCACCAGGCCGGTGCGATGGCTGACATGGGTGACCAGCATCAGGCGCACTTTGGGATTGGCCTTGAGCGCCGCTTCATAAGCGTCGATTAGATTCTGGTGCGTGGTGGGTTCGGGCAGCGCGATGCTCACCACATTGACGCCGCGATGCGTCTTCAGCCACCCGAACGCGGATTGGGTGCTGTCATAGTCCAGGTCGGCATACAGCACCGCATCGCCGGGCTTTAGGCGGTTATAGCCATTGATCAGCGTCATCAGGGCTTCGGTGGCGCCCCGGGTGAAGGCGATCTCTTCCACCGCGACGCCCAGATCGCGGGCGGCGCGGGCGCGCACCCGCTCCAGATCGGCATCGAAATCGCGGCGGGCATAAAAGGAATTGCGGCGGTTCACCATCTCGGTCTTGCGGCGATAGGCCTCGATCACTGATTTCGGCATCATGCCCCACATGCCATTCTCGAACGGCACGATCTCGCGGGTGATGTCGAATTGGGCCGCCATCGCGCGCCAATAATCCGGGCCCTCGGGCGATGTGGCCGCCATCTTGGAAGCATTCGGTGCAGCATGGGCCGCCGCCGGCCCCAGCAACAGAGCAGCTCCCAGCACGTCGCGGCGATCCAGTTTGCGCATGATGTTCCCTCTCGCAAAGGATAAGCACCGCAGACCGTGCCGGTCTACCGCATCTCCTATTTCCGGCGCCGGGAAAACCGTTTATATTTCCCGGTACGGCAACCCGCGCATGTGCGCGTCGCATGTCTTGAGCACCGGCCTGCAAGCTGGAGGTTTCGATGACGGAAGACTGGCGGCAAGGCACACGGCTCGCAGCAGTCGATTACAAGCTCATCTTCGACCTGATGCCGGGTCTGTGCCTGGTGGTGGATACCGCCTTCAACATCCTGGCACAGAATGAAGAGCATGCGCGCGCATCCATGTCTGCCGACAAGAATGTGGTGGGCCGCTATTTGTTCGACGCCTTTCCGGGCAATCCCTACGATTCCGGTGCATCGGGCGTCACCACCGTGCGCCAGTCATTGCTGACCGTGCTGAAGACACGCCAGGCCGATGTGATGCCGATCATCCGCTATGACGTGCAGCCGGCACTGGGCGGATTCGAAGTTCGCTATTGGGCCGTCACCAACACACCCGTGCTGGGCGAAGACGGTTTCGTGCGCTGGATCATCATCCGTGCCGAGGATGCCACCGAACTGATGCTGCTGCGCGAGACTCAGCGCCGCTCGCGGGGCGGCCGCGATTTCTGATTTCTGTCTTCAGGGCTTGCGGATCGCGGGACGGCTTCCCAATCCGCTGGCCGGCCGCGCCAGCCGGATCGTGCTGTGCGGGATGTACCAGGCGCCATTGACGTCCTGACAGGCGATGCCCGGATAGCGCAGCTGCGGGTCTTGCGTGCGCAACTCGAACCGGCGGCAAGATTGGGGCGAGCCGCCGACCAGCCCGGCTTCGCGCGGGGTCAGTGCGGCATAGGTATGAATCTCGAAATGCTGGGCGACACCCGTGCTGGACCATTTCACCGGCGGCGCCGTCGCCGGCACTTCCAGCGCATGGGTCAGCGCCCAGTCCAGCCCGGCTTTCGCCGCCGCCGGCCAGTCGCCCATGTCGGGACGGATGGCGACCAGCTCGCGCGGATCGCTCTGTTCCCACTGTACGTCGCGCCCGGCGATCGCGAATTCCACTTCGCCGTCATTATAAATCAGCATGTCGCCGGGACGCAGGGTGATCGTTGCGGCTTTCGCCGTCGCGGCGGCAGCCATGGTCTTGAGCCTGGCGGCGAGCGCCACGGTGAGGCGTCCATCCTGGGCAAGCTTGTGGTCTTTCTGGAAGGCGCGAATGGCGGCCCGCGTGGAGGGGCCGCCGACGCCATCCAGCTCGCCGACCTTGTAACCGAGCTGGACCAGTGCGCGCTGCGCCGCCACAACGGGCTTTTCGTTGGTCACCAGATCCGGATCAGGTTTCGGCGCGGGCGGCGGCGGCGGCGGTGGCGGGGGCGGTTCGGGTGCCGCAGCGACCACCGGTTCGGGCACCGGCGCGGGCGTGCGGGCGCAGGCGGCCGCGAAGACCAAGACGCCAAACACAATACAGGTCCGGCGGAGAGCGGAGCGATTTCTCACGCAACCTCCCGCGCCTGGGCGATGCGGCTGGTAGGAATGGTCATGCGGATGCGAGTCCCTTGCCCCGGCGTGCTGGAAATCTGCAGCGCCGCATCGTGAATATCCGCGACCCGCCGCACATAGGTCAGTCCCAGCCCGACACCCTCATGGCGGCGCGACAGCGAATTGTCGACTTGGGAGAACAGGTCGACCACTTTGGCCTCCTCGCCCGGCGGCATGCCCATGCCATTGTCGCGCACTTCGATCATCAGGCCGTCGGGGCCGTTGCAGGCGGACAGGACCGCCTCGCCATCCCGGGGCGTGAATTTGATGGCGTTGGAGACTAGATTCACCAGCGCCTTCTGCAGCCGCTTGCTGTCGCCGCGCAATGCCGGCAACGCGTCGTTGACCGCGCTGTGCAGCAACACGCCCGCCATCGTGGCCTGGGGCCGCATCTTCTCGATCACGGCTTCGGCGATATCGGGCAGATAGACCAGCTCTTCGGTCTTGCGGGTTTCGGTATCCATCTGGGTGATTTCCAGAATGTCGTTGATCAGATCCAACAGCCGGGCCCCGCTGCCATTGATCTCGCTGAGATAATCATGCGTCCGCTCGCGCGAGGAATCCGGCTGGTCGATCAGCATACTGGAAAAGCCGATCACCGCATTCAGGGGCGTGCGCAGCTCGTGGCTCATGGTGGAAAGGAAGGCGGACTTGGCGCGGTTGGCCGCTTCGGCCTTGTCTTTGGCAATGCGCAGCGCCGCTTCGGCCTGGCGGCGCTGTTCGATCTCCGCACTCAAGGCCCGGTTGGTCTTGGACAGTTCAGCGGTGCGGGCGATCACTGCGCGCTCGACCTGACGCTTGCGCATGGTGGTGGAGAACATGCTCTGGGTCAGCATCGCCGTCAGTGCCAACGCCAGCAGCGCGGCTTCCGCCGGAACAGAGACACGGGTGAGCATCTCACCCGTCCGTCCCGAACGCACGGCCAGATAGAAAGAGCGGCCCGCCACGGTGAACGGAATGAGCTTGTGGAATTCCGCATCGCCATACCACTGCGCCAGATCCAAAGTCCGGCCGCCCACGCCGCCCGCTGGATAAACGCGGGGCGCCGTCTTGCTGCCATAGGCGATGGCGGCATCAACGGGCACATGACCGCCCGGCACAATTTCCACCACCCGATCCAGTTGCAGCAGACCCAGGGCATAACCTTCCAGCTCGGGCGGGGCACCAGTCTTCAGCGCACCAGTCTTCAGCGGACCAGCTTTCTGCACGACGGTCTTTGGCGCCGCCGGTTGCTGGTTCGCCGTGTTCTGCGGCACGGCGTTGCGGCCCAGGGGAAACACCACCAGCATCAGCGGCGTATGCGCGCCATCGATCAGGGCGCGGAACAGAGGCGCCGACGCCACTACCTGGCCGGTGTCCTTGGCGCGTTGGAACAAGGGCGCATAGATCGGATCATTCTCCAGATCGACCCCGATCAAGCTGCCACTGGATTCAAATGGCTCGACATAGGCCACGGGCGTATAGCGGTTGCGCTCTTCCGCGGTGACAAGCTGGCCGTTCGCCGCCAGCTCGCGCAGACGAAGGCCATACAGACCATCATTCTGCATACCCGCCTCGAACGCCTTGCGCTGAGGCCCGGCGACATGCGGCAGCCACACGACCGCCTTGAAGCCGGAATTCTGCGGCAGGATCTGGTGCGCGAAGTTGGAGAATTCCCAGCGATTGACGTCATGCGAGGACGAGACGAACGCATGGATCGCCGCCAGCGAATTGACGTGCCGCTCAAGTCCCGTCTTGAAGGCTGCGCCATACTCAGTGGCATCGCGCTGAAACTCGTCGCGGTCGGCGGCGATATAATATCCGCGCACCGTGAAGAACGCGGCGACCGCCACCGCCACGCCGATCATCACCACTGCGGCGATGGGCAGGAAGTCGACCGCTCCATATCGGGTTTCGCGTTCGCTACTCAACATGGACGGCGGGCCTGATGCGTCGATCAGCCAGGAATTCGCCCCATGCAAAATTGGCTGATACCGCAATTAAGGGAGGATCAGGCTAAGGCGGGGTTAAGGAGAGCAAGGCAATAAAAAGGCGGAACCGTGCGCTCGAAAATGTCGTGAATCCAATGTTTCCCACGATCAGCGCTCTGTACGGCGTGGTACCAAAGCCAGACGGTCCCACAATGGCACGGAACTCTGTGCGCATTGCGGTGCAATCGCCCCGCAAGTTCCCGGCGCTGGCTCACTCGAAATAACCCGCAACCCCGGCCACGCGCCATAGCTCGCGGCGTCTGTCACTCGAAATGATCCGCTGGATCATCTCGTTCGTCGTTGCGAACCGTTCCAAACCCCACATTGTTGCCATGATTGCGAAAAGTCCGTGGCGGACCATCGAACGCCTGGAGAAGTTTCAGTTCCGATTCCAGCACCGCCTTCACATCGGCGCGCGCGCTGCGGGCGGCGCGAACCATCGCATCGCTGTCCAGCACCAGGGATGCGCCCTGATGGCCGGGCGGTCCGGGGATGCCCAGCATCAATGGCTGGTTGCCTTTGATACCAGCGGCGATGAAATCGATGAACCAGGGCTGGCGCACGATCTTGAGCGGATTGCCCACCAGCACCAGGCTGATGGCGGTGCGTCCTTCATGCGGCTCCAACTCCACGAACACGCCGGAGCGGTCGGGCCGCCAACTTTCATCCAACACCGGCAATTGCCGCCAGCCGCAATGATAGTCGCGGCACAAAGACGGGCGCGTCTCGTAGATCGTGCAGCCGTTCGCGCAATGGCGGCAAGTGACGCCCGCTTCCTTCTGGATGTCCGGCTTGTCGATCGCCATCGCGGTGCAGCAGACGGTGCAGTCGCCGCATGTCCGTCCCGGCACCAAAGCGAGCTTGTAATCCGTCATGCACCCGACGATGCCATGACGGCCAAGGAACGGCAAAGCCGGATGCGCGCCGCTATTTCAACTCCAGCACGACGGATCCCGAGATCGGATCGGTGACCCCAAGGCCGCCGCCAAGATCCTCGAGCGTGTCGCGGAACGAATTGAGGGTCGCGATCATGTTCGGGCGCGCCTTGGCCATCGCGTCGGTGTCGGTCCATTCGCAGATGATGCAATATTTTCCGTCACCGGCCTTGATGATATTGACGCGCCTGACACCAGGCCATTCGGCCAGAATATTTTTGTGTGCATCGAGAAAACTTTGCTCGCGCCCCGGCTTTACCCGGAAACGCACGGCGTTGAATGCGGTCATGCGGCATTCTCCTTCTTCCAGGGACAGGAATGATGCATCCAATCTTGCACCCCGGCAATGACGCGCCCGAGGAAATGCCGCGCCAATGCGGTGCAGCAAAATACAGGACAACCGCCTCGGCCGGCCGATGGACAGGCGCCAAAGCGGCGGTCATTCTGTCCCGGCCGAACTGGGAGCAAACATGAAACACGTGACGCGCTACCATCCCTTGCTGGTGACACTGCACTGGCTGATCGCGGTGATGATCATCGGCATGCTGATCGGCGGCTTCTTTGTGGTCAGCCGCATGCCCAACGCCGATCCGCAGAAGGTCAACCTGCTGATGGGGCATATGATAGGCGGCGTGTCGATCTTGACCTTGATCCTGATACGCCTTGGCGTGCGCCTTTCCACCGACAAGCCCGCGCCCGCCGAGACCGGCAGCCCGATGCTGAACCGGCTGGGACGGCTCAATCATTACGCCTTTTATGTGGTGGTGATCGTGATTGCGGTCAGCGGCATCGCCACCGCGAAGATCTCCGGGGTGAGCACCACCGTGTTCAACCACACGGGCGCGCCGTTGCCGGAGCATTTCGGCATCTATCCCACCTTCAAGATCCACGCGATCATGAATCTGTTGCTGGCGGCGCTGGTGATCCTGCACATCGTCGCGGCGCTGTGGCACCAGTTCATCCGCGGTGACGGATTGCTGCGGCGGATGGGAT
>JBEPVO010000088.1:0-11279 GCA_041690975.1 Alphaproteobacteria bacterium | reverse complement strand
TGTTGCGGATGGTGCCGTTGGGCGACTTCCACATCTTCTTGAGCTTGAATTCCTCGACCCGCGCTTCGTCGGGGGTGATGGTGGCGCACTTCACGCCCACGCCGAACTTCTTGATCGCTTCGGCGCTGTCGATGGTCACCTGATCGTCGGTGGCATCGCGATGCTCGACCGAGAGGTCGTAATAATGCAGGTCCACGTCCAGATAGGGCAGGATCAGCTTCTTCTTGATGAGATCCCAGATAATGCGGGTCATCTCGTCGCCATCGAGCTCGACGACCGGGTTGGCGACCTTGATCTTGTCCATGGACACGTATCCTTTGAAAAAGCCTCGAAAGATGGGGCGGGAGTAGCTATAGCGGGGCCTCAAATAGCCCGTGGAATGAACCTCGTCAAAGGCGCAGATGACTGCCCCCGCCGTGATCCTCAGCCGCCCCCAGTTGGGTGAAAATATCGGCTCCGCCGCCCGGGCCATGAAGAATTTCGGGCTGTCGGACTTGCGCCTGATCGCGCCCCAATGCGAATGGCCCAATGACCGCGCCATGATCCTGGCCTCGGGCGCGGGCGACATCATCCAGGCCGCCCGCGTCTATGCCACCGCCGCCGAGGCGCTGGCCGATATCCGGGTGTTGTTCGCCACCACGGCGCGGGGCCGCGATGTGCTGCGCGAGATCCTGACCCCCGAGGCGGCGGCGGCGCGACTGCGCACTGCCGAATCCGAAGGCCTGAAGAGCGCCATCCTGTTCGGGAGCGAGCGAGCCGGGCTGGACAATGACGAGATGTCGCTGGCCGAAGCCGCGATCACCATCCCCACCTCGAAATTTTCCTCGCTCAATCTGGGCCAGTCGGTGCTGCTGCTGGGCTATGAATGGCTGAAATCCGCCGATGCCACGCCAGCCACCCGCACCCGCAAGACCGAGGCGGTGCCGTCCTCGCGTGCCGACCTGATCGGGCTGTTCGAGCATCTGGAGCGCGAATTGGACGCAGCCAAGTTCTTCTATCCGCCGGAGAAGAAAGAGGCGATGGTGCGCAATATCCGCGCCATGATCCTGCGCTCGCATCTCAGCGACCAGGAAACGCGCACCATTCGCGGCATGATCGTGGCGCTGGCGAAGAACAAATATCGGGGCAGTCCCCGCTGATGGAAAACAAGTGAGCGCTGTTCTTTATCTTGGTGCGATTGTTGTGGTGCTGGCCGCGATTGCTTTCACCATCATGCCGCTATGGCGTGCGAAGTCGCTTAAGGGACGTGGGTTGTTGGCTGGCGCACTCGCGCTCTTCCTGCTTGGCGTCGGCGGCGGCACCTATTGGATGCTGGGCCAGCCCTATCTCGCCTGGCGTTCGGCGCAAGGCACCCAGACCCGCGACGTCAATGGCCTGATCGGTCTTCTGATCAAGCGTGTCCACGCCGCGCCGGACGATCTGCAGGCCTGGGTCTATCTGGGTCGCGGTTACATGAGCGTGGGCGATGCCGGCGATGCCGCCAAGGCTTATGCCCGCGCGGTTACGATCGCCAACAAGAACGGCCATCCCGATGCCGGCCTGGACACGCTGTATGGCGAAGCGCTGGTGGCCCAGGCCAATGGCGTAGTGGGCGCGGAAGCGGAAGCGGCGTTCCGCGCCGCGCTGAAACTGGACCCCAAGGAACAGGCGGCGCGCTTTTTCGTCGCTCAGGCGTTGGCGACGCGGGGCGATAAACCGGGCGCGCTGGCGATGCTGAACGATCTTATGGCGGACGTGCCCGCCAATTCGCCCTTGCACCAGACCCTGGTGGATCGCATCGCGCTTCTGACCGCGCAGAGCGGCGGCGGCGCGCCCGATCCCAAGGCCATGGTGGCCGGACTAGCGGCGCGCCTGAAGGAAAATCCCGACGATGCCGCGGGCTGGCAGCGGTTGATCCGCGCCTACAGCGTGCTGGGCGCACGCGCCGAGGCGCAGGAGACACTGGCCACCGCGCGCAAGACCTTCGCGAGCAAAAGCGATGTCCTTGCGCAGTTGAATGCGCAGGCGCAGGAATTAAAGCTGAACTAGCGAGTCGGTCGCCATGACCAGCCAACCTTCCGTCACCGGGCATGTCTTCATCGCCGCCAGCCTTGATGGCTATATCGCGCGCCGTGACGGCGATATCGATTGGCTGAGCCTCTATGGGGGAGCCAGCGAGGATCACGGCTATCCTGCTTTCATGAATTCCATCGACGGCATCGTGATGGGACGCGGTACCTTCGAGAAGGTGCTGACATTCGGCAAATGGTCATACGACAAGCCTGTCATTGTCATGAGCCGTTCGTTGAAGGATTTGCCCACCCCGCTTATCGGAAAAGCCACCATCGCCGCGCAATCACCCGAAACGGTGATGGAGAATCTGACAGCCCAGGGCATGCGGCGAGTCTATGTGGATGGTGGGAAAGTCATCCAGTCGTTTCTGCGGGCGAAATTGATCGCGGACATGATCGTGACGCATATTCCTGTGCTGTTGGGTAGCGGCATCCCGCTTTTCGGCGAACAGGACGGGGACATCGGGCTGCGCCATGTCAGAACCGCATCGTTCCCATCGGGGCTGGTGCAATCGAAATACGAAATATCGAACGCCCGGTAGGTCAGACCCGCTCGGGCGTTGCACCCAATTGCACCACCATCGCTTCGATCGCCTGGGCGGCGGCTTCGACGGCTTCGGCGTCGCGAGACCGCGCCACCAGTTGCGACCCGAAACGTCCATCGCGATACCAGGGATAAGAACCGATGGCGGTCTGCGGATAGGTCTTCTGAATATCCGACAGGCCTTGCGCGATGGTGCCTTCCGGCAGATCCGCCGATACTGTGATGGATGTGACAATGACGCCGCGCGGCAGGCGCGTGACGATCTCTTCCATCATGGCCCGCATCACCATGGGCACGCCCGCCATCACGAAGACATTGCCGATCTGGAAGCCCGGCGCCACCGAAGCGCTGTTCTTGATCAGAGTGCCGCCGTCAGGAATGCGGGCCATGCGCTTGCGCGCTTCGTTGAACTGGCCTTTTTCGTAGCGCGCTTCCAGCAGCGCATAGGCTTCCGGGTGATAGCCGATGCCGACCCCAAATGCCTGGGCCACCGCATCGGCGGTGATATCGTCATGGGTGGGGCCAATGCCGCCGCTGGTGAAGATAAAATCATACCGCGACCGCAAGGCGTTCAACGCCGCCACGATCTCGTCCTCCATATCCCCGACCACCCGGACTTCCCGCAAATCGATGCCCAGGGTTGTAAGCTGGCGGGCGACATAGTTGCTGTTGCTGTCCTGGGTGCGGCCCGACAGGATTTCGTCGCCGATCACCAGCATGGCGGCAGTCTTGGTCATCCCGGGGTCCCATCAGAAGCGGGCCTAGAAAAGCCCCAGCTTTTGCTTATATTCAAGCCCGATGACCGTAGTTCCCGACACCAACACATTCGAGGCCGCGCGCAAGGCGCATTTCGCGGTAACCCTGCACGGCCCTGCGGAATTCGAGGGTATGCGCCGGGCCGGCCGCCTGGCTGCCGAAGTCCTGGACCTGATGGTTCCCCTGGTGAAGCCGGGTGTCACCACCGAGGCGCTGGACAAGGTCGCTTACGAATACGTCGTCACCCATGGCGCGATCCCCGCCTGCCTGGGCTATCGCGGCTACCGCCACACCGTCTGCACGTCAATCAATCATGTGGTCTGCCACGGCATTCCCAACGACAAGCCGCTGCGCGACGGCGACATCGTGAACATCGATGTCACCGTCATTCTCGATGGCTGGCATGGCGACACCAGCCGGATGTATCCGGTGGGCGATGTGAAATTGAAACCGATGCGGCTGATCGACATCACTTATGAATCCATGATGCGCGGCATCGCGGCGGTGAAGCCGGGCGCTACCACCGGCGATATCGGTCACGCAATCCAGAACTATGCCGAAGGCGAGGAACGTTGCGCCGTGGTGCGCGATTTCTGCGGACACGGGCTTGGACGCATTTTCCATGCCCTGCCCAACATCGTGCATTACGGCAAGCCGGCGCAGGGTATGGCGCTCAAGCCCGGCATGTTCTTCACGGTCGAGCCGATGATCAATCTGGGCAATTACGGCGTCAAAGTCCTGGGCGATGGCTGGACCGCAGTAACGCGCGACCGCTCGCTGTCGGCGCAGTTCGAACATTCGGTGGGGGTTACGGAGAATGGGGTCGAAATCTTCACCCTCTCGCCCAAAGGGCTCGACAAGCCTCCCTATAATATCTGACGGGGCGGACGGCGCATCGCCGCTTCCCAATCCCGATGCCGGTCATCGCGAGCGGCTGCGCGCGCGCTTCGTCAAGGGTGGGGCCGTCGCCATGCCCGATTACGAGTTGCTGGAACTGACCTTGTTTGCTGCCATACCGCGCAAGGACACCAAGCCCCTCGCCAAGACTTTGCTGAAGCGCTTCGGCAGCTTTGCCGAAGTGATCGCCGCGCCCCGCGAACGCCTGCTGGAAATTCCCGGCGTCGGCGAAGCGGTGGTGAGCCAGTTGAAGATCGTCGAGGCCGCTGCCGCCCGCTTGGCCCAGACCCGCGTGATCGGCCGCTCGGCATTGTCGTCCTGGTCGGCCTTGCTGGATTACTGCATGGCGGCGATGGCCCGCGCCCCTGCCGAGGAATTCCGTGTGCTGTTCCTGGACCGCAAGAATGTCCTGATTGCCGACGAAGTGCAGGCGCGTGGAACGGTGGACCACACGCCCGTCTATCCCCGCGAGATCATCAAGCGGGCGCTGGAACACAGCGCCTCGTCGATCATCCTGGTGCATAATCACCCCAGCGGCGATCCCACGCCGTCTCGGGCGGATATCGAAATGACCCGCGAGATCGCGGCCGCAGCCAAAGCGCTGAAAATCACAATCCACGATCATCTGGTGATCGGGCGCAGCGGCCATGCCAGCTTCAAGAGCCTGGGCCTGCTTTGACTCTCTAGGCCGGACTTTTTGAAAACAGCCGCCGGACGACATGGCCTTTCCACATCCAAAGGCCCGAAAGGGCCATGGCGGGGAAAAAGACGAATCGTGTGGCGGGGGCGTAATCCGGAATGACCTCGAACGGACTATAAATATAGCCGATGATCGGAATGCTGAGGACCAGGTGAACCGTTCGAAAGATCGAACGCTTGGTGGTTTCTTTCATGATTGGTCCCTAGAGCAGAAAAACTACACCCGCTGATTATTTCTTTGCTTTCGACTCGTTCAGAGTCACGGCGGCGCGGATGAGAGCCTTCAATGCTTTCTCGTTTATCTTCTCGCCCTCGCGAAAATCGATGGCGCGCCTTGTGTTCCCGTCCAGGCTGGAATTGAAGAGGCTGGAAGGATCTTTCAGCGCCGCGCCCTTGGCGAAGGTCATCTTCACCATCGCCTTGTAGGTCTCGCCGGTGCTGATGATTCCGTCATGCGACCACACCGGAACCCCGCGCCACTTCCATTCCTCGACGATTTCGGGATCGGCTTGCTTGATCACGGCGCGGAGTCGGGCCAGCGTCTCGCCCCGCCAGTCGCCAAGCTCCTTGATCCGCGCATCGATCAGCTTGGAGGCAGATTTGCCGTTCTGTGTCGCGCTCTTCGCCATGCCGGCTTCCCCGCCTTGATCTCTTTAATCTTGACCCTTTCACTCCGGCCGCGCCAAAACCTGTTCCAGTTTTCCAAAAAATTGTTGCCATCCATATTGGGCGCCGTGATAGGCCTTCGTTTGATCCGGCCCGAAACCCGACTGTTCCATGCGCAGATGGGTTCCGGTGCTTGTCGGGGTCAGCGTCCAGGTCACCACGCTCTCCAGCCCCATGGCGTCCCAAGTGTAGGACAGCGTCCTATTCGGCTCCACGGTCAGGACCCGGCAATCGACCGAGCCCCAATCGGCGCTCAACGTAAAGCGATGATCCGGGACGGGCATGAAATCGTTCTTCATCAACCACTCCTGAATCAGATGCGGCTGGGTGAGTGCGCGCCAGATCTTTTCCGGCGCAAAGGGAACTTCCCGCTCAACGATGACGCCTTTGGTTTCCGTGTCACTCATGCATCACTCCTTGCGCCATCTCCAGCCGGGTATGCTGCTGGCCTGTTTCACCCAACGGACAAATTGCGCTTCGTCCAGCGGGGCGTCCTCACGGATGTCGAGATAGCGCGTGCCCGCGACCTTGGATGGACCGGTCGGCAGCGGCGTCAGCGCCGCGCCTCGGAAGAAGGCGATCTTGATATAGCGCGTGTAGCATTGAAACCCGAGGAACGCGCCTTGGCCGGGAACGCCATAGATGGGCGAGTTCCAGCGCACCACCTTGGCGACACCGGGCACTGCGCGGGTGATCAGGGCATCGAGACGGCGGCCCATCGCCCGCTTCCAGCCCGGCATGGCGGCGATATAGACACCCACAGGGGTCTCGCCATCGGCTTTAGCGATCTGGGGATTGCCGCTGGAAAGAAGCCGCGGCTTGGATTTGCCGGTGGTGCGCGCCTTTTTCTTTTTCTTGACGGTGGACATCTTCATTGGTCCATCCTTTTCAGCAGATCTTCGAGGCTGTCGAACCGGCTTTGCCAGAATCCGGCCATCTGGCCCGTCCAGTCGATCAGCGGGGCCAAGGCGCCGAGCTGCGCGCTGTAATGGGTCTGGCGGCCTTCATGGCGGTCGCGCACCAGCTTGGCGTGCTTCAAGACCCCGAGATGTTTTGAAACGGCCGGTTGGGATACCCCGGACCGGGCTGTCAGCGCCCCGACCGTCTGCTCTCCGTCGCGGCACAGCCGCTCGAAGATCGCCCGCCGGGTGGGATCGGCGAGCGTCTTGAAAAGCATATCGTGCGCAATTGGCATCTACAATCCATAACCCAACAGCTATGGATAAACGTATAACCAGCGGGATATGCGTCGGTCAAGCGCCCTCCATCCGCGTGTGCAGGGTCGCAAGACGATACTGTTTTCGCGGGCCGGTCACATGCCATGTCACGGCGAAACAATCGTCGTGAAGAACGCGGTAGCGCCCGCGATACTGGTCGCTGCCGCATTGATGCAAAATCTCCGACCGGCCGGATGCAAGATCGAGACGGTGAAACAGGCTGCCATCGGCGTGATGCAGATCTCCCGCGGAAGGTTGATCGATCGCCAGACGATAGCGGCGCGTTGCCGGGCCGTGATAGGCGCCGAATTGGAGATCGCCATTCTCGTCATGGATCAGGCCATCGGGCGCCGGCGTGAAAGTCGCGTGTCCCGTCAACCGGCCCACGATCCCCAGCCGGGCATCGCCGATCCGGCGTACGATACGCCATCGCCCAGACAGGAACGCGCGAAGGTCGGCGACGGGATAGGACATTGACAACCCTGAACGAAATCACGGGATACCGCGGCCGGCGGGATGGCTCAATGGCCGCCTGTCCACCTTGCTTGGCGGGGGTTCCCACCTTTGCTAGAAGCCAGCGTCAAGAGAAGGCCATTCTTTGATGGCTGCCGCTGCACTATTGAGGCCCCGCCATGATCCCCCGCTATGCCCGCGAACAGATGGTTTCGATCTGGTCGCCCGAGACCAAGTTCCGCATCTGGTTCGAGATCGAGGCCCACGCCACCGACGCGCTGGCCGAACTGGGCGTGGTTCCCAAGGAAGCCGCCGCCAAGGTCTGGGAAAAAGGCCGGGACGCGAAATTCGACGTGGCGCGGATCGACGAGATCGAGCGCGAGGTCAAACACGACGTCATCGCCTTCCTCACCCATCTGTCCGAAATCGTGGGCCCGGAGGCCCGCTTCGTGCACCAAGGCATGACCTCGTCCGACGTGCTGGACACCTGCCTGAACGTCCAGTTGGTGCGGGCCGCCGACATGCTGATCGACGATGTCGATGCGCTGCTGGCCGCCCTGAAGAAACGGGCCTTTGAATACAAGGCCACGCCCACCATCGGCCGCAGCCATGGCATCCATGCGGAACCCACCACTTTCGGCATCAAGCTGGCCACTTATTTCGCGGAATTCACTCGCGCCCGTGCACGCTTGGTGACGGCGAGGGCGGAAATCGCCACCTGCGCCATTTCCGGCGCGGTCGGCACCTTCGCCAATATCGATCCGCGCATCGAAGAACATGTCGCCAAGATGATGGGCCTGTCCGTCGAGCCGATCTCGACCCAGGTGATTCCGCGCGACCGCCACGCCGCCTATTTCGCGGCCCTGGGCGTGGTCGCGTCTTCCTTGGAGCGACTGGCGGTGGAGATCCGCCATCTGCAGCGCACCGAAGTGCTGGAAGCAGAGGAATATTTCTCGCCCGGCCAGAAGGGCTCCAGCGCCATGCCCCACAAGCGCAACCCGGTGCTGACGGAAAATGTCACCGGCCTGGCCCGCATGGTGCGTGCCTATGTCCTGCCCGCGATGGAGAATGTGGCGCTGTGGCATGAGCGGGACATCTCCCACTCCTCGGTCGAGCGCTATATCGGCCCCGACGCCACCATCACCTTGGACTTCGCCCTGGCCCGCATGACGAACGTGATCCAGAAGCTGGTGGTCTATCCCGACCGCATGCAGGAAAACCTGGATCGTACCCGGGGTCTGGTCCACAGCCAGCGGGTCATGCTGGCCCTGACCCAGGCGGGCGTTTCCCGCGAGGACAGCTACCGGATGGTGCAGCGGAACGCGATGCGGGCCTGGAACAATGAAGGCAACCTGCTGGACCTGCTCAAGGGTGACTCGGACGTCGCCAAGGCACTGCCAGTGTCGCAATTGGAAGCTATGTTCGATCTCGGCTACCACCTGAAGCAGGTCGACACCATCTTCCGGCGCGTTTTCGGTAGCTAACTTGTTGAAATTGTAAGGATTTATCGCCTCCTGTGGACGGGAACCCGCTATGCGGCCCTGCGGCCCCAGGAATCATTGCCCCCGGACCCTCGCGTCCCTAAATTCGAGTCACGCCTGACCATAGGCGCAGTTAGTTTGGGCGCGCCTTTGGCGCGGGCAGTTATTTAAGGCGCGCCTTTGGCGCGACAAGGACATCCCCATGAAACGTCGGCGCGTCATTTACGAAGGCAAGGCCAAGATCCTTTACGAAGGAACCGAGCCGGGCACCGTCATCCAGTATTTCAAGGACGACGCCACCGCCGGCAACGGAGCCAAGAAAGACACGATCGAGGGCAAGGGCGTCCTCAACAACCGCATCAGCGAATATCTGATGACCCAGCTGGCGGGGATCGGCGTGCCGACCCATTTCGTGCGCCGCCTCAACATGCGCGAGCAGCTGATAAAAGAAGTCGAGATCATTCCCCTGGAAGTGGTGGTGCGCAATGTCGCCGCCGGCTCCATGTCCAAGCGGCTGGGGATCGAGGAAGGCACCGCCCTACCCCGCTCCATCATCGAATATTATTACAAGAATGACGCCCTGCATGACCCTTGGGTGAGCGAAGAACACATCACCGCGTTCGGCTGGGCCTCGCCGCAAGACCTGGACGACATCGTCAATCTCACCATCCGCATCAATGATTTCCTCTCGGGCCTGTTCTTGGGCGCGGGCATCAAGCTGGTCGATTTCAAGCTAGAATTCGGCCGCCTGTGGGAAAACGACTACATGCGCATCGTGCTGGCCGACGAGATCAGCCCCGACAGCTGCCGCCTCTGGGATCTGCAGACCAACGAAAAGCTGGACAAAGACCGGTTCCGCCGCGATCTGGGCGGCGTGGTCGAAGCCTATAGCGAAGTCGCCAGGCGCCTCGGCATCATGCCGGAATCGGTGCAGGGCGAAAACAAGGGTCCGGTCCTGGTTAAATGATTTATGGCCTATCGCTTCGCTATATGAGGCCGCAATGAAAGCCCGCGTTTTTGTGACGTTGAAGAATGGCGTGCTGGATCCGCAGGGCAAGGCCATCGGACATGCCCTGAACGGACTGGGATTCGGTTCGGTCGGCGAAGTGCGCCAGGGCAAGGTGATCGATCTGGATCTTTCCGAGACCGATGCCGCCAAAGCCAAGGCCTCGCTGAAAGACATGTGTGAAAAGCTTCTGGCAAACACCGTGATCGAGAAATACGAAATCGAGATCCGATAGGCGGGCCGCATGCTCAAACCCGCGCGGCTGTTCATCGTTCCGGTTCTGATGCTGGCGGCATTGCGCCCGGCCTTTGCGCAGATGTCCACCGAGCAGTTGCTGGCGCAGCCGCCGGAAAAGCTGGCTGCACTGAAGAACGATCCCCATATCGCCAAGGCGATGAAGTTTCTGGAAGTTTCGGATTCCCGGGCCGATGTGCTGAAGAAGGCCGATAGCGTCCTGGATGTCGTGGTGCTGTCCGAGCAGCATGCGCATCCGGGCCAGAACGCGCTGTTCTGGAATGCCTTCCGCGACCGGGTTCGCGGTCAGGTTCAGGAAGAGATGGACGAATTCGTGCTCCTCTCTGCCCAGCTCTATGCCACCCGCTTCACCGATGCCGAACTCGATCAGCTGATTGCCTTTTATTCCAGCGGCATCGGCGCCAAATACTTCAAGGAGCGTGCCGCCCTCGACAGCCAGGAAATCGATCTGGCGTCGACCTGGAGCGATCAAGTGGCGCCCCGGGTGCTGGAAAAAGTGCGTGCGCAATTGAATGCCGGCAAAGGTAAAGCCAAATGAAATCCGCCGTGATTGTCTTTCCCGCTTCCAACTGCGACCGCGACGCGGCCACCGCCCTGGAAGAGATGACGGGCAGCAAGCCCGCCATGGTCTGGCACCAGGACAGCGAATTACCGGATGTCGATCTGGTGGTGCTGCCGGGCGGCTTTTCCTATGGCGACTATCTGCGCTGCGGCGCGATGGCCAATCAGTCTTCGGTGATGCAGGCGGTCAAGGCCCATGCCGCAAAAGGCGGCGCGGTGCTGGGCATCTGCAACGGCTTTCAGGTGCTGGCGGAATCGGGCCTGCTGCCCGGCGCGCTGATGCGCAATGCGGGGCTGAAGTTCGTCTGCAAGCCCGTGACTTTGTCGGTGGAGGAAACCCAATCCTCCTTCACCCGCAAATATGAAAAGGGCCAGAGCGTCACCTTCCCCGTCGCCCATGGCGAAGGAAATTATTATGCCGATACCGAAACCCTGGACCGCCTGGAAGGCGAAGGCCGGGTGATGTTCCGTTACCGAGACAATCCCAACGGTTCGGCCCGCGACATCGCCGGCATCATCAACGAAAAACGCAATGTGTTGGGCCTGATGCCCCATCCCGAGCGCGTCGTCGACCCCGCCACGGGCGGCACCGACGGCCGCGCCCTATTCCAGAGTCTGATCGAAGCGCTTTCATGATTAAGAAGTTGGCATGACAATTACAAAAGAACAGATCCGCGAGCATGGCCTCTCGGA
>JBEPVO010000087.1:0-11317 GCA_041690975.1 Alphaproteobacteria bacterium | reverse complement strand
CGAACCGCGTAGACTTCCTCGACATCGCCGTCATGGTCGGCAAGCACACGCACCGGGAAACCCTGCTGGCCGATCAGATCGGCGGAGAACATCGCGCTGGTCATGGCCCTGGATTCGTCCGTCGCCACGCCCATCACGCCGCCTGCATCGTCCAGCACTTCATAGCGCGACGGTCCGGCCTGACGCACGCGCAGAGTATGCACCAACATCCTCGAAGTCTCAGCCATGTCGCCCATGCACGGGAATCTTTGTCTCAAGACGAGGATAGGAAACTCCGCCGCGCAGGCGAGCATTTCCTCGCGCAGTGGTTAAGACCAGCGGCCTTAACAATTGTTCCCTGTTATTTCAGCGAATTTTGAGGGCTTTTTCAATCCGCGTATCGGGCACCAGCCATACCAACGCCACCGCCGCATACAACGCCAGCGACACAGCCGGCATGAACCATACCGCCACGAGCGCCGCCGCATAGGCCACCACCGACCCGATCATTTTGCGGTCGTTGCGATAGGCTTTTGCCAGCACCGAATCCGGCCCCTCATGCCGCAACAACAGCCAGGCCAGAATTCCATACGCCACGCCATTCATGAACAGCACCACGCCATACGCCGCCACGGGCAAGGCCGCGGTGTAATGCTCGCCCATCCAGCCCGACACGAATGGCACCAGCGACAGCCAGAACAACAGATGCAGATTCGCCCAGAGGATGCCGCCGGTCACGGTTTTAACGGCATGGAACATGTGATGATGATTGTTCCAATAGATCCCGACATAGATGAAGCTCAGCGCATAGGTCGCTACATGAGGCGCCAGATGCATCAGCGCCGGCAGCGACGCCTCCTCCGGAACTTTGAATTCCAGCACCATGATGGTGATGATGATGGCGATCACGCCATCGCTGAACGCTTCGACCCGCCCCTTGCCCATTGCAACCTCACCCATCCCGCATCAACCACCGCAACAAAATGAGTACCGGTTTCGGAGCGACGTTCACAAGGTCAAACTAGACTCCAGCCATAACCGGCCCACAATCCGATCACCAAAATAAGCAATCCCGCTGTGACGCGCCGAGCGAAAGCGGGAGGACCCAAAGCGAATGCGGCAGGAATCTTGGCGAGCATGTTGACCGAAAGACCCGTCAGGATCGCAAAAGCGCCCGCGGCGATGTCAAGTTTTCCCGACGCCACCAGGGTTGCCACCGACACTGCCGCGGCATGGGCATCAATCAAGGCCGTCGCGATGATACTTGCCAGAACGGCAGTTTCGCCCAACCAGTTTATCAATGCCCAGGAGACCAGCGAGAACACCGCAACCAGTCCCACAAATACCGATACCATCCGCAGGTCAAACGCTTGGGATGATCCAATCGGCAACGCATCCATGACACGCGCGCGCCACGCTAGCATCAGGGCATAGGCCATCGTCGCTGCGAGGCCAACACCAAAAGGCTTTACCAGCGGCCATAGGATGCCGGGATCGGCTGCGCCAACCAGTGCGATCAGAAACAACAGGCTCCCCAGAATGGAGGCGACGCCGCCGGCCGCGCTGGGAATGATCAGGCGAGGATCAACCTTGGCGCGCGCGCCCATGGTGGCAATCGCAGCCGTGCTTGAAACGAATCCGCCTGCGAAGCCGGATATTGGCAGACCATATCGTGGCCCAAACGCCCGCATCGCCCAATAGCCGAGCGCGCTCAACCCCATCAGCACGACGGCCAGGCGCCACAATGCGAAGGGATTGAACAGGCCGAACGGATCGACCGCGCGGTCCGGCAAAAGCGGAAGCACCACCAGCGCCGCAATGAAAAAGACCAGCCCGTCGCGAAGATCCTGCGCGGTGAGATATTCGCGCACCAGACGATGCAACGGCGCACGGCTGGCGATCACCAGCACCACCACCACGCTCGCGGAAAGAGCAAGGCCTGGACGGTCTTGCGCCAGCATGCCCAGCACCAGCGCAATCACCAATGCAACCTCGGTGGTAATGCTGCCGCCTTGACGTGTGCCCGTCCAATATCCGATCGCGACAACCAGGATCGTGAAGAAACCGGCCAATCCCAGCACAATGGACGAACCGGTTTGCGCCGACAGCCCACCCAGAAGCGAAATCAGCGCGAAACTGCGCATGCCTTCAGGGGCACCTTCCTTCTGGTGTTGCTTGTGCCGCTCGCGTTCGATACCGATCAGCAAGCCGATGGCGATGGCGGTGAACAATCGCCATTCCGCACTGTTTTCGATGACATGCGCCAGATCGTTCACGGAAGCTCCCGGTCCTGTTTGAGGCCTTTTCAGCCCGGACTTCAATCTTGGTCCCGTTCGCCATACGCTCTGCCGCATAAAGATCAACGCAAACATGCCTTTGACCCAAGCAGCTGGCGCGTTGGGCCAGGATCTGCATCAAATGACAGCGTATGCCACGGTGATCCCAATCGGCATTTTGGAGGAGCAATCCTTGCGTAGCCTGCTTCGCCACCGCGAGCATCACCTTGTCGAGCGCATCGGCTGGCTGCGCGCCGCCGTGCTCGGGGCCAATGACGGGATCGTCTCCACCGCCAGCCTGATCCTGGGAGTCGCCGCTGCCTCCGCCGCCAAAGGCGACATATTACTGGCAGGGACCGCCGGACTGGTTGCGGGGGCAATGTCGATGGCCGCCGGCGAATATGTCTCAGTCAGTTCGCAATCCGACACCGAACAGGCCGATCTCGCCCGCGAGCGCAAGGAATTGCATGCCGATCCAGCGGCGGAACAAGAAGAGCTGGCGCATATCTATGTCAAGCGCGGGCTGGAACCGGAACTCGCGCGCCGCGTCGCCCACGAATTGATGGCACACGACGCGCTGGGCGCCCATGCCCGCGACGAGCTGGGCCTTTCCCATGTGAGTACGGCGCACCCGATCCAGGCCGGCCTCACCTCGGCGGCGACTTTTTCCGCCGGCGCGGCAATGCCATTGCTGGCCGTGGTGCTAAGTCCGGCACAGTTTCTCGTTCCGCTGGTCTCGATCTGTTCGCTCATTTTCCTGGCAGTCTTGGGCGCGTTGGGCGCCAAGGCTGGTGGATCAGGATACGCCAAGGCGATAATCCGCGTGACATTCTGGGGCGCACTGGCGATGGCCGTCACCGCAGGCGTCGGCTTGCTGGTTGGCAAAGTGGTCTAGGCTTTCATGTCCGCGCCTCAACCCACGCCGCCGTCTTTTTCAGCAGCGACGCGGGAACGGTCTTTTCCAATGTCTTCGCCAACTCGGCCAATGTCACCCCACTCAGGCTTTTGCGCCAAGCCTGGTCCGCCGCCCACATCACCCGCGCGATGGCGCAGGGCCGCGCATCACCCGCCCCCGGGGTCATCGATCCTCGGCAGGGATTGTTGCGGCGGATTTCCGTGCAGACGAAACTGGACTGCTTGCCTTCCACCGCCTCGACGATATCCAGGAACGTGATCGCCCCCGCCGTGCGCGCCAGGCGATAACCGCCCGACGGCCCCAACGTGCCGTCCACGATCCCCGCATGCGACAGCGCCTGCAACGCCTTGGACAGATATTCCTTGGGCACGCCATGCAGCTCGGCCAGGTCCCGGGTCGGCAGATAGCGGTTCGGCCCCAGCCCTGCCAGGATTGCGCAGCAATGCAGTGCCCATTCCACCTGGTTCTTCAGCTGCATCGGCCTAGCTCAGTCCCGCCTTGGTCAATCCATACAGCGCATCGCGCGATCCCGGCACACTTCGAAAACCGATGCTAAGACGATTCCAGCCATTGATCGCCATCACCGAATAGCTCAGGTCCGACAATTCCTTTTCGCTGAAAACCGCCCGCACGCTGTTATAGACCGCATCCGACACGCCATGCGGCGGCAATTGGGTCAAGACTTCGGTCCATTCCAGCGCCGCCCGCTCGCGCGCATCGAACAGGTTCGATTCGCGCCAGATCGCGACATGATAAAGCCGCAGCTCCCGCTCGCCATGGATCTTGGCTTCCTTGGAATGCATGTCGACGCAGAAGGCGCAGCCATTGATCTGCGAGGTGCGGATATTCACCAGGTCGATGAGGGTCTGGCCAAGTCCGCTATCCTTGGTCGCCATGCTGAAGGCGTAATAGGCCCGGTTCAATTCGGGGGACAGCTTGGCGGCGTCGAGACGTTCGGACATGGGATTCTCCGATGGTTTCTATTACGGATAACAAATATCCTTATTAAGCCACCTCGTCAAGCCGCGCAAAAATGCCGTCGCCATCGCGGCAGGCCGGTCCGCACCGAGGAATCTTCGCCCACGCCGGCGACCGATTGGGCGATTTCTGCTATGGTCGCCCGGAAATTCGGGGGAACACTCTATGTTTCGCATAACGCTCGCGGTTCTCAGCATCGCATTCATTGCACCCGCCTTCGCCGCCGATCCCGCCCCCGATGCGCCAAAACCCAAGCCCAGCTTCGACTGCACCACCGCCAAATCGAAGGCCCTGCTCCTGATCTGCGGCAGCGACGATCTAGCAAAACTCGATGTCGCCGAAGATGCATTGCTGCGCCGGGCCCGCGCCAAGGCCACCACACCCGACGCCGTCAACGAAGAACAAAGCCTATGGCTAAGCCAGCGCGACGCCTGCACCAGCGCCGCCTGCCTCACCCGCGCCTATCACCAGCGCATCCAGGATCTGCATGCCTGGACGAACTGATGCCCGTGCGCGCGCCATACGTAAGTCCACATGACCGGGTCGCAATACGCTACCCGTCCCGCCCGGCCCGAAGACGCGGATTTCGTCTATCGCGTCAGTGAAGCCACCATGCGCGCCTATGCCGAAGCCACCTTCGGAATCTGGAGCGAACAAATCGCCCGCGACAGCTTCATCCCCGCCACGCACCGCATCCTGCATTATGATGGCAAGGATATCGGCTGCATCGAATTGCTCGACCTTCCCGAAGCGGTTCAGTTGAACAAGCTCTACATCCTGCCCGCCTGGCAGCGCCAAGGCATCGGCACCCGGATCCTGAACGACATCAAAGCCCTGGCAGGCGCCCTGGAAAAGCCGCTCCGCCTGCGCGTACTGCGCGTCAATCCCGCCCGCCGGCTCTATGAACGGCTGGGTTTCCGAATCGAACACGAAACACCGGAGCGGCTATTTCTGACGATCGATTAGGCGCGTTGCCGTATTGTTCAACGATCGCGATTATCGATCTCGATTATCGATTATCGATTATTCTGGCGGTCGTTCTGACCATTATCTTGGCGGCCATCCTTGTTGCCGTCTTTCTCACGGTTGCCGCGCCGGCTGCCTGCGCGTGCTGGCGCTGCTGCTGCCGCTGGCGTTGGTGCGGCAGCAGGCGGTTGTGCTGACGGTGCAGGTGCGGGCGGCGGCGTTGGCGCAGGTTGCGCGGCGGGTGGCGCTTCGCGGCGCGGTCGTTGGTTATCGCGTCCGTTGTCACGCGGAGCATTATCGCGAGGATTGGCATCCGGTGCGCGCCGTTCTTGTGGCGGTGCAGAAGGCGGGGTTGCCTGTACCGGCGGCGCAGCGGGCCGCAGCGCTTCGGATGGCGGTGCGACAGGCGGCTTTGGCGGCTCCGCACGTTGCGGTTCAGGACGTGGCGGCTCTGCGCGTGGTGGTGTTGGCGCAGCGGCAGGCGGCACGGGCCGTTGCGGTTCTACGCGCGGTGTTTCTGCGGGCACGGAATTGGCGGGCCCGCGATTGCGGTTCGTGTCGCCGCCGCGATCATTGTCGGACGCGCGTCCGGCGCGGTCGGTATCGTCACGACCGCGCGGCGCGGGCGGTTGGTCGCGCGGCGTTTCGGGGCGCGGCGGTGCGGCAGCTGGCGGCGCTGGCGCGGCGACAGGCGGCTTTGGCGGCTCTGCACGCGGCGGCGCCGGCGCAGGGGCGGGCGATAACGCGGCGGCAGGCGGGCGCGGCGCGTTCCCGGCGCCGTTGCGCCCACGGTCGTCACGCCCGCGCGGATCATCACGTCCATTCCGCCCCCGTGTATCGGATGGCGGCGGTGCGAGCGGCGTGACGTTTGCAGGAGGCGCAGCAGCAGGCAGCGCAGCAGCAGGCGGTGGCGGAGTACCTGACCCGCGCTGATCCATCGGCGGCGGCTGACCGCCGGCACCGCCGCGCGAACCGCCTCGCCCGTCATCGGGTCTGCCATTGCGATCGGAATTCTGTCCCCGCGATTCCCCGCGCGCATCTTCCAGTGTGCGGGCCGCACGTGCCGCCAGCGCCGCATCGTTGACGCTCTGCGCAAAACGCGATGCTTCCGCCGCGCGGCGATAGCGCTCGCCCGCCCATTGCGAACGATCGTTATCCTGGTGCGCATCGCGATAAGCTCGCCAGTCATTGTCCTGCTGCTGCTGACGGCTCCAGCGCTGCTGGTCGTCATAGACGCGCGCGCGCTGGCGGTTCCAATAATCCTGCGCCACCGCTTCATGCTGCTGACGGCGCGATGCCGCATAAAGCGCCCGCGAACGCGCCAGATAGCGGCCCGCCATGTCAGCCTGCCGCCGCGCCCGCGCCTCATCGAGATAGGCTCCGTCCGCGTTATAAACGACGATCAGCTCACCGCCCTCATAGCCATAGGAATAATCCGGGTCCTGGATGAGATAGGGATCGCCCGCGCCTGCTTGATAATAATAGTAGCGCACGCCACCGCCAGGCAGCTCCTCGGCGACACGCTCATAGCCGTCGTCGCTGCGCCACACCATCGGTTGCTGGTCGTCATAATCATAGGTGTAATCGGGCGGCGCATCGCCAAAAGCGCGGCCCATCGAATAGGCGCGGTCCAGATACGCATACCGCTCGCTCTCATCGGGGGCGGCACGCATCGGTGCAGGCGGCGCGGGCGGCAAGGCCTTGGCGGCGGGCGCAGGCTTGGCCGCCACCGGCGCGGCTTTGGTCAAAGGCAGGGCCGCGGCGGGCGGCGGTGCCGCGGCCGCGAGCGTCTGAGTATCGGCGGGCGCGGTGGCAGCGGCCGTATTCGCGTTGTTCTTGCTGGAATCTTTCTGGTCGCATCCGGCCAGCAGAAGCGCGGCCGCCGCGCAGGCAATCAGCAGTTGCGAACGGACGGGACGACGATAGGTCATGGGCGATCCTTCTGAATTCCGCTCAAGCGCGCCAAAGACCCGGGAGCAAAAGCTCCCGGGTCCAAGCAGGAAATGGATCGAGCTTAGAAACTCAACCAAACGCCGTTGCGCCAATAGCCGCGGCCTTCGTGATTTTCGTTGCGCCAGTGATGCTCGCGGTCGTCTTCCCAGCGGCGATGAAAGTAATAATCGTCATTATGATAATTGAACCGTACGCCCGGCGGATGCTCACGGCGGTCCGCATGCCAGCAATCGCCTTCGCGGTTGCACACGACATAAGCCGACGCGCTGGTTGAAATCGCGGCCACGCCGCCAAGCGCCATCAGTGCCGCCGTCGCGCCGGTCAGCATCGTTTTCTTGAGATTCATTGATTTGCTCCATTTGGTGCCCCGTGTGTCAACGCGCTCACCCCGTTTTCGTGCCGGACGGAAGAATTGGAAATTGGTGAGAATCAGGACTCGCTTGGCCGACATCTCTGCTAAGATGGGCCTATTGGTGCGTATCGATTGTACAATATTGTAATATCCGGGGGATGACATGAAGCTCGCACTCTTGATCGGCGGAATCCTGATCGCGCTGCTGGGCCTGCACTGGGTCAGTGAAGGCACCGGCATTCTCGCCTATCCGCACAGTCCGCTGATGTATCTGCAGCCGATGTGGACCTATATCGGCTTGGCGACAATGATCGGCGGCGGCGTGTTGATCTGGCTGTCGCGCCGGTAACATCGTCCTTTGCGAAATCGAAATTCCGGCGAGCGCATGCGCTGCAATCGCCCCGGGCCGATGATGCTGGCACTTTCTTGGGGCGATTATTCTCGCGCCAGACTGCCTTATTGCAGTGCAATATAATTGCTTGACGTCCCTATTCGACGAGGCCAATATCATGTTGCACTGCAATGTGCCGCCGGACTTCCGGATCGGGTCGAATAGACGGGGATGAGACGCCTTTAACCGCTAGCGTTCAAAGGAGTCCCCCATGCTTCGCACCTTCGCCGCCACCACCATTGTCGCCCTTACGCTCACCGCCGCCCACGCGCGCGCCGAAAGCACCGAGGCGTCCATCGTCGTCCCTTTCGGGGATCTGAATCTTACCCTCCCAAGGGACGCCCGGATCATGGCTGTCCGTCTCCAGACCGCCGCCAGACAAGTGTGCCTGCCCGTTGCCACTGGCGACAAATATCTCGCGGATCCTGCCGCGCGCCAGACGATGCAAGCCTGCATGAATACGGCGATCGACCTGGCGATGGCGCGCATCAAGAGCAAATTGGATAGCGCGGTGCGCGTCTATCTGGTCGCCAGCAACGACAAGCCATAACGCATTTCCGGTCGAAGTGATTTTAAACTAGGCCATTGGGGCACGCCTAGCTTTTCTTGGCGGTCCGTAGCGGCAGCGTACGGACAGCGAGCTTAGAAAAGCTGGCGCCTCTTCGAGCAGAAGCGAGGGAGGCGTCTGGTCGGCGTGCCGCCTTGTCAATCCTATGCGCGCGTATGATCGCGCTAATCCTTTCGCGCAAGGGCATTGCCATCCCCACCTTTGGCAGCGCAGCATATTCTCATGCCAGGCCGCAACAGATCTGGCGCCAGAGGATATATTCATGTCGCATCTGTCTCTGCGCCGCTCATTGAAGATGGCCGGTATCGCATTCCTGGCCCTGGGCGTGCAGGTCCAGTCGCTCCAGGCTGCGGGTTCGCCCGCGCCGAGCGCCAATAGCTGCGGCCCCGCCGCCGGTCCCGGCACCGCCAACGATCCGGTTTTCCCCGCCGGACAATATCCCGTGAAACTGCCTGCCGTTTCGATGCTGGGCGCGCGTAACGATCTGCCCAATCCCTACAGCATCGGCGCCGACTGGGGCGACCTGCCGTCAGGCCGCCTTTGGGGTTCCAGCGCCAGCGCCGTCACTGCGGCGGACGGAAATATCTGGGTGGTGGATCGCTGCGGCCATGCCAGTTCGGTGGGCGGCGAAGGCTGCACCGGCGCCAGCGCCGCCATCGATCCGATCTTCCAGCTCGCGCCCTCGGGCAAGATGCTCAAATCCTTCGGCGCGGGCCTGTTCGTCAGCCCGCACAAAATGGAAATCGACAAGGACGGCAATGTCTGGGTCGCCGACAATGGTGGCCATCAGGTCTTCAAGCTCGATCCCAACGGCAAGGTGCTGATGGTGCTGGGCAAGAAAGGCGTCGCGGGCAGCGGCAATGACGAGTTCGACGCGCCCACCGACATCGCTTTCGGCAAAGACGGCACCTTCTTCGTCTCCGACGGTCACAGCGGCGGCGGCACGGCGGTGGGCAATGCCCGTATCGTCAAGTTCGACCGCAATGGCAAATTCCTGATGTCGTTCGGCCATAAGGGCATGGGCCCGGGCGAACTCGACGTGCCCCATGCGCTGGCCACCGATTCCAAGGGCCGTCTCTTCGTCGCCGACCGCCAGAACAACCGCATCCAGATCTTCGACCAGGACGGCAAATTCCTGCAGGTCTGGTATCAGTTCGGCCGCCCCAGCGGCATCCATATCGACAAGAACGACATGCTCTATTCCGCTGACTCTGAATCGCGCGACGGCCGCACCAATATCGGCAAGGGCGGCATCGCCCCCAGCGGCTATGCCTTTAATCCCGGCATCGAACGCGGCATCCGCATTGGCAGCGCCAGGGACGGCAAAGTGAAATACTTCATCCCCAACAATTGCCCCTATCCCTACAACCAGATCTCCGAGCTGGCCGAAGGCGTCACCACCGATGCCGACGGCAATGTCTATGGTGCGGATTTCCGTGGCGATGTGCGCAAGTTCACGCGGAAATAGGCGCTCGCGCTAAAGCTGCACCCAAACGCCATTGTGCCAATAGCCGCGACCGGCATGATATTCGCGGAAGCGGTGCTGCGTGCCCCATTCCTGGTGGAAGTACCAATCGTCGGGATGATAATCGAAATTCTGTCCCGGCGCGCTTTCGCGGCGCTCGCTGTGCCAGCAGTCACCTTCATGATTGCAGACGATATATGCCGACGCAGACGTCGCCATCACGCCAGACATGGCGAGGATCGCCGCAACGATGACCGCGCGAACCATCGGCCTCATGTGATCCATCGCATCTGACACGACACGAACTGCCATTTGCCGTCACGCTTTTCGACGGTGCAGGTAGAGCCGGTGGAGAAATACGATTTGGGTCCGGCATTGCCGTTGATCCCGAAAGTGATCGCCGCGTGCTGGCCATTGGCGGCATAGACCGGGCGCTGGAACGACAATCGCAGCCCCTTGAAATAGGGTCCGCGATCCGGCGGCGCGATAATCACGCCCTTCAGGCCCAGTCCCTTGAAATCGCAATCCACGCCGAACGACCGGCTTCCCAGCGGCGTATTGGATTTTGCGGCCTCCCAATGGAATTCCGCCTTGCCGACGATGCCGATGATGGCGCAATCATCCGCACTGGGCGGCCATTCCACATCCTGCGCCCATGCCTGAAGGGGCGGGCCCGCGAACGCCGCAAGCGCACACACCGCGCGAAACGGCATGGCGCGCGCAACCATTTTCCAAAACCACATGCTCTGTTCCCCGAACGGAGGGGAGGGTAAAAGCGGCGCGCACAAATCCATAGTTACGGTTTGGATAGTTCGCCGACAGGCATTCCCGGTTGCTGCGCCGCAAGATAGTCTCCCACCGGAACAACGGATCGGACCGCATGATACCCAAATGGCAGATGGCCGGATTGTTCGCGCTGGTGATCATGCTGGTCGCGTTCGCGGTCTACACCTCGCCCGACAGCTACGCCCATGCGTTCCTGGCGGGAAAATGCAGCCGCGATCCCATGCCTGCGATATGCCATCGCTTTAGCGGCAGACGTGGCGGTTCCACGGCATATCGATCGGCGTGGTAGAGAGATAACGGTTAAACCGGAAACCTGGCCGCACCAGATAGGTCAACCCACCGACGCTTCCAACAACTTCACAAAATCCTTCATCTTGCCGCCATCGATCCAGCGTACCACCGCGACGATGTCGTGCTGGTAATCGATGAAGACGATATTCGCCCCGTCGCCGATGAATGACACGCTGTCTTCCGGCGCATCGGGATACATCTTCTTGCCGGTGTTGAGATACCAGTTGCAGTAGCCGTAACCCGGATTGGGCCCGGTGGGCGTGCGCGCCATCGCCACCCAGCGATCCGACAACACCTGCCTGTCGCCCCACTTGCCCTTGTTCAAGCCCAACAGGCCCAGCCGCGCCTGGTCGCGCGCCGACAGGAACATGCCGCCGCCCCAATGGCCGCCGCCCG
>JBEPVO010000086.1:0-11354 GCA_041690975.1 Alphaproteobacteria bacterium | reverse complement strand
TTGTTTCCGTCGCCGCGCAGATTCCGCGACAGAAAATGACGATCCCGATCATGGTGGGGTCGAGCAATCACGAGACCAAGGTTGCGCGCACAGAGATGTACGGCCCCTTGCTGGTGATCCAGCGCGAACAGGCGGGCCCGCTCTTCTCGGATGAAAAACAGCAACCGCTACTTTTGAGCGGTCTGCTGAAAAAGACCATGGATGATCTGGCGTCGCGCCCGGAGTCCCGATATCAAGCGATCCCGGATTATTATCGAACCATGACAGCCGCGTCATCAGCGGGGTTCGATTATCTTCTGGTCTGCAACGCACAGCTTCTGACAGGGCCTTTTCCGGCCCAATTGCAGCTGGTCGCGCGCACGGCGCATTTTGCGCTTCTACGGTCGCCCGGAACCCGCTGATGGTCCAGATGAAGTTGGCCTGCGAGTTGGGCCGGCGGACTTGTAAAGCGTCACGGTTCCGTGGTCTTGATCGGGGCGGTTTTGGGATTCGGGCATTGCTGACGGTGCTGGCATGAATATGCAATCTGCCGGCGTGGTTCGCGCGATCTGGCTTGCCGGGCTGGCCCTGCTTCTGGTGGGATTGCTGCTGCCGGCCTTCGTCAATCGCCAGCCCATCATGTATCCCGACAGTGTCGGCTATTTTCACTCCGGCTATGCCGCGATCAAGCAGGTGAAATCGAGCCTGGATTCGCATGGCGCCGGGCGCGTCGCCGCTTTCACATCTGCGGCATCGGCATCGTCCGCATTGGCGCGCGAGCAATCCGATGGCATCACAACCGCTCGCTCGGTCTATTATGGCCTGACATATGTGGTGGGCTATCTGCTGGGCGGGGTCTGGGCGCTGGCGCTGGGGCAGGCTCTGTTGACCTTGGGCTGTCTGGCGTTGGCGGCGCAGCGCAGCGTGCGGCTTTCGATGTGGCACTGGCTGGCGGCGGTGGGCGGCATCGTGCTGCTGACGGGGCTTAATATCTTTGCGGTTGCGGCGATGCCCGATCTGTTCGCGGGGCTGATGCTGCTGGCGATGGCGATGATCCTGGCCTATGCGCCCGACCTGTCGCGCCGGGAATATGGCTTCTGGCTGGCGGTGGTGTTGGCTGCCTGTCTTTTTCACAAGGCGCATCTGGCGATCCTGGTGGTGTGTCTGGCCGTGGCCGCGCCGTTGCTTTGGCGTCCGCGCGGACAGGGTCTGTTGCTGCTGGCGGGCGTGGCGCTGTTGGCATTGGCCGGGCATATGGCCGTCGATTTCACAGTGCGGCAGGTGACGGGCAAGCCGCCCATCGCCGTGCCGTTCGTGTTGGCCCGGCTGGTGGGCGACGGCACGGCGGAACGCTATCTGCGCGATGTCTGCCCCAAGCGGAATTTCACCACCTGCGGCTATCTCGAAAAAATGCCGATGACGGAAAATGATTTCCTCTGGTCGCGCGATCCGGACAAATCGGTGATGGGCACCGCCGACCGCGACACGCGCATCGCCATTGCCGCGGAAAGCGACGCCATCGTGCTGGGCACGCTCCAGGTCTATCCGGCGCAGGAAGCGGCAGCAGCGGCGGGCAACGTGCTGCGCCAGCTCAGCGATGTCGGGGTCCGCGAATACGGCCTGGTGCCGAAGGACGATGTGGCGCCGATCCCCATACTGGCCTGGGCGCTGGATCATTATAAAAACACGGCCATCGCCAAGGGCCAGATGCCCCTGGCACAGATCAGCGTCTTCATGCGCGCGATCTATTTCGCGGCCCTGGTGGGAATCGGGATGATGCTGTGGCGGCGCGGGCGCGGTGCCATCGCCCTGGACAGTCCGGACGTCCGTTTCGTGTTGCTGCTGCTGGTGGGGATCGCAGCGAATGCGGCGGTGTCCGGTGTCATTGCCGGGGTATTCGACCGCTATCAGGGCCGGGTGGCCTGGCTGGCCTCGTTGGGTTTCGCGGTTCTGCTGGCCAAGATGCTGGCCGACAAGCGTTCGTCGAACAACGTCCTGAAAATGCGCTGAACCCTGCGCGCGAATAACAATCCGATTTTAGGCGGTCACTGTCAGACAGCTTGGACGGGCTGAACGATTGGCGCGCCCGCAAGGCTGAGCAGAATCGGGACATGGGTGTGGATGACACTCACCAATGTGCCCGGCTTCTTGTCCGTCACCGTTATCTGGGCGCCCAATTGGTTGGCCAATGCTTGCACGATGCTGGTGCCCAAACCCGGCTTGGCGTGTTGCGGATCTGCCGGCATGCCCACACCGTCATCCTTGACCGACAGGGTCCAGCTCAGTCCCTCCGACTGGTAATCCACCACGATGGTGCCGGACCGTTCCAACGGAAAGGCATGCTTGAGCGCATTGATGACCAACTCGGTCACGATCAGGCCCAGGCTGGTCGAGGTATCGGCGGTGGTGATGCTGCCGTCCGACAAAACCGTCAAGGTCAGCCGGTCGGTATCGCGGATCATCGAAGCGCTGATGCTGTCGCACAACGCGATGAAATAGGGACGCAGCTCGACATCGCCCAGCCGGGTGGCGGCGAGCTGCTTTTGCAGGGCCGCGACCGACATCACCCGGTGATGCGCCTGGTTCAGATGGTTGCGTGCTTCTTCGGATTGCACCTTGCGGGCGCTCTGCATCAGCACGCTGGCGATGATCTGCAGGCTGTTGGCGACGCGGTGATGCAATTCCTGCAGCAGGATTTCCTTGTCGCGCAAGGCATCGTCGGCGCGCTTCTGGGCGGCGCGCACATCGGTGACATCCTGGATCGACAGCAGCAACCGTCCGTCGTTGCCGTCATAAGCGAGCTTCCTGGCATTCAAGGTCAGGTGGCGTGTCGAGCGGCCATCCCGCACCAGGTTCATTTCGTAATCCTCGACCTGGGCATAGCCGGCGATGGTGGCCTTCAGCAGTGCGGCGAGCTGGGGCGTATCCCATTCGCCATCACCCAGCGCCGCCAGCGGACCACCCGTGGCGACCTTCGGATCGACCCGGAAGGCGGCACAGAAAGATGCGCTGGCGGTCACGACAATAAGATCGTCATCCAGCAGCAGCAGCGGCGTGGTGGACGCAGCCACCAGCGCGAAGGCCAAGCTTTGCATGATATCGGGATGGGGCGGCGTATGGGGAGTCAAAGCTGCCCCCTTCCGTCACCAGAGGCTCGCGAAGCGAAAGCCATACCCGAGACATCTGCACGCATCGTACACGCAGTGCGGGTACAAAAGGGATTAATCGGCATGACGTCACCATGCGCGTCCCGCGCCGGGAACTCGCGCTTAAAGTGATTGCAAGCATGGGCTTGGCGCGAACGTGACTTGTACAGCATGAAAAGTGTCCGTTGTTCAGATGTGCGGAATGCTTCGCGCCGACACGTCGGCCCACAGAATCGCCACCGCAAGCCCCATGCCCAGCATCAGGGCCAGGAACACGCCGACGACAGTGATTTCGTTCCGATTCATCGCCGCGTTCTCATGCTTTGCGCGGCAGATGCATCGTGCCTGCGGGACGGCCGGATCGGGTCACGAACGCTTTGGGCAACGCCACGTCCGCGTCTTTTTCAGGCTTGCTGCGGTTCACAAAATGGCGGCCGAACAAAAGATCGGCGGCGCTGGGTTTGGAAGGCTTCATCGCGGGGTGCTCCTATCGGGCGGGGGCGGGTGGGGAAAGTCCGTGCATCAGGTCCGGAAGATCGGGTGTTGCCTTGGGCGCGCGCCCGCGTTCCTGCTCGTCGCCTATCAGCCTGGCGCGGTATCCGGGCGATATCTCGTCCAGAAGCTGGATGATGGGTGGGATCTGGATGCGCCGTCCGCTGCGAACATAGAAAGATTGCATGGCTTTTCCTTGGGCCGGCCGTCAGATCACGGCCAGAAGATTCTCGACATCGACGGTGCCGCGCGCGCCCCATGCGGTTTCCGCCGCGACTTGGCGCGCGTGCCAGGAATGGACATTTCCGGTGAGCTTCACGCGCCCGTCCACCGCCGTCACCAGGATGGCGTCAGGATCGGGTACCCAGGAACGCTGCAACGCCAAGGCGATGTCGTTGCCGATGGCGGCGGTATCCAGGTGCGGCTTGATCGCGATCATGTTTGAAAGGCCGGTGACGCCAAGCAGCGGGCGAACATCCTGTTCGGCTGCCTTGCTCTGATAGTGCCGGTCGACCTGGCCGCTGAGCGTGACCCAGCCTTTTTCGACCATCACATGCACCGCGTCTTTGGGAATGGACGCATCCCAGACCAACCGCTCCAGAATGGCGGCGGCGATTTCCCGGTCGCCGCGCTGGTGCTCGAACGGAATCTCGACCTGGATTTCCTGGGCGATAGCCAGCACACCCTTGACCCGGCGGGCGGCGAGTTCGGCGGCATGTTTTTGGGCATAGCTTTCGACTTTGCCGGTCAGGGTGACGACGCCGTCATTGGCTCCCACGCCGAGGCGCGAAGCGGTGACGCTGGGATCCCAGCCCAGTTCGGCGAGGACGGCACGCTGCAATTCACGGTCTTTGGGCATGGAATTTCCTTTCAAAAAATCAAGCTTCGATGATGACCTTGAGCGCCTTGGTGTTCGCGGCACCGGCGAATGTTTCGTAAGCCTCGAGGATCGCATCCAGCTTGAAGCGGTGGGTGACCAGCACCTTGGGATTGATCCTCCCCGCCTCAACGCTTTTGAGCAGCATCGGCGTGGACACCGTGTCGACCAGCCTTGTGGTGATGGTGATGTTGCGGTCCCACAATTTTTCCAGATGCAGCGACACTTTGGTGCCGTGCACGCCGATATTGGCGATGGTGCCGCCCGGCGCGATGATCTCCTGGCAAAGCTCGAAGCTGGCGGGAATTCCCACCGCCTCAATGGCGGTATCGACGCCGCGTCCGCCGCTCAGTTTCATGATGGTGTCTGCGGCCTTGCCGTTGGCGCTGTTGACGGTGGCGGTGGCACCCAGGCGCCGGGCGGTCTCCAGCCGGTTTTCATCCAGATCGACCATGATGATCTGGGCGGGACCATAGAGCTTGGCGGTGAGCAGGGTGGCCAGGCCGATTGGGCCAGCGCCCACGATGGCGATGCTGCTGCCGGGCTGGACCTTGCCGTTGAGGACGCCGCATTCAAAACCGGTGGGAAGAATGTCGCTAAGCATCACCAGCGCCTCTTCGTCGTTGCCAACGGGGATGTGGGTGAGGCTGGTGTCGGCATGGGGGATGCGGACATATTCCGCTTGGGTGCCGTCGATGGTGTTGCCCAGGATCCAGCCGCCGGTCGTGCAATGCGAATACATCCCGCGCCGGCAATATTCGCATTTGCTGCAGGACGAGATGCAGGAGATCAGCACATGGTCGCCGGGCTGAAAGCTGGTAACGCCCGCGCCGATCTCATGAACCACGCCGACGCCTTCATGACCCAGAATGCGGCCGGGGGCGCAGCTGGCGACATCGCCTTTAAGAATGTGCAGGTCGGTACCGCAGATCGTGGTCCGGCTGATCTTGACCACCGCATCGGTGGGCGCGTCGACGCGCGGCATCGGCCGCTCGTCCAAGGTCTTCAAACCGGGTCCGTGATAGACAAGCGCTTTCATGAGGCCTTTCGCGTATCCGCCGATAGCCAGTCGCAGCACGCACCGGCGGACGGCGGCGATCCGGGCAAGATGCTCGAATGACTGGCTTAATTGCGGAAGCGGGAAACGAAACCGGGCCGATACGGCGCCGTGGCGAGAGTTTCCCTGATATCACAACGCGTTGGTACGATTTACGATCCGCCGCCGCGCGGAACATGTATCCTGAGGCCGGGGGGCATTGGCTGAAGCGTCGATCGTGACGCCGCCATCGCGAACACCCGCAAAAGGAAACTCATGGCGTCTCAGCGATCGCATGCGAAGAAGAATGCCAGGAAACGCGCCGTGTTGAAGAAGAAGCAGGCGCTGGATCAAGCCCCGGCCTCGCCTGTGGTCGCGAAAAAAGGCCGCCGCGCGCCGATCATGAAGTGATGGCGTGACCGCCAAGACCCCCTGACGCCAAGGATCTGACGTCAAAATCCGACGCCAAAAAATCCGACGCCAAAAACCCGACGTGTGTGCGTTCAGCCGCTCATCAGCTGGACGCACAGCACCGCTGCAGTCCAAGCCAACAACACCGCAGCGAGCGAAACCGTCACCGCCAGAACCCAGCCGCGCGGGCTGAGAATATGTCTTTTTACCGCCCTACCCATTCGGCGATTACGCGCGCGTGGCCGCGCGCCGTCAACGGGAATCCGCACCTCTCATACAAGAGGATGAGTGCGTAAAGTGTACGTCTGGCGCGGCTGGTACTTTTGCGCGACCGGTCTACTGGATTGTCAGTTGGCGCGGGATAAAATGACCGCGCGCACAGACACGGGTTCCGGCACGTTGCCGCTTTGGGTGGCAATCTCTATCGGGCGCGCGTCCCTATCCGCGCGGCGGTGATTCCGTCAATTCGGCGCGGTCGTACCCATGGCGGGCCGAGGCGGAATACCAGCGCCTGTTCGGCGAACCCGTGGCCGGACGCACGGTGCTTTCGGCAGGCGCGGCGGCGGGTTAGCCTGAACCTGCGGTTTCTAGACGGGAGCGCGTCATGGAGAAAGTGCTGGGTATCGGCGGCCTGTTCTTCCGGGCCCGCGAACCGGACACGCTTGCGGCCTGGTATCGCGATCATCTGGGCGTGGCGCGGGTGCCGTCGGACTATGACACCCAGCCCTGGCGGCAGGAGGCCGGCCCCACGGCTTTCGCGCCATTTCCCCAGACGACGGGATATTTCGGCGATCCGGGCAAAAGCTGGATGATCAATTTTCGGGTCCGCGACCTGGCGGCGATGGTGGTGCAGCTGCGCGGCGCCGGCATCCTGGTTGATGTCGATGCCGAGGTTTATCCCAACGGGCTTTTCGCGCGGCTGTCCGATCCCGACGGCAATCCCATCCAGCTCTGGCAGCCCAAGGACTGAGGCTTTGTGCCGGTTCCCCGGCGGGAGCGACCCATTGGGCCGGTTTTAAGCTTTTTGCCGTATCACCGATCTTCGCGCAAAGGGGTGTGGGCCATGGCCGGTTATGTCGACAGCAATCTCAATCCCGGCGAGCAGGTGGTCTATCGTGGAGCGGTGCACTGGATCGTCTATCTGGTGCCGGTGCTGCTGCTGGGCTTCGGCATCCCCCTGATCGGCGCGGGCACCCAGTACGGCCTGCCCTTGGCGGCGGCGGGCATGCTGGCGGGCGCGGCAGCTTGGATCCGCCAGACCACCAGCGAGTTCGCCGTCACCAACCGCCGCGTGATCGTGAAGACTGGCCTGCTGTCGCGCCGCACAATCGAGATCAACATTTCGCGCGTGGAGTCGGTGCAGGTCGAGCAGGATATCGTCGGGCGGCTGTTCAATTACGGCGCGATCACCGTCATCGGCACCGGCGGCACCAAGGAACCCTTCACGCTGATCGACAACCCGCAGCAGTTCCGCCGCATGGTGCAGGCCGAACAGGGTTGAGCGCCCGTCCGCCCCGGGGCGTGGTGCAATGTACAGTTGTGCGTGCTACACCGCACATGACGCTCGCTTTTTCTTGAGCGCGGGTGTTTGGGAGACCTGAGGGCCATCCCGCAAAACGGTGCCCCCCGCTCAGCAAGGGATCCAATTGACGATCTTCAACGACATGAATGGCCGAGTTTCCCGCGAGCCTGCACCCGGCAAGCGGTACCACCGGGGGGCGACGCCGTTGCCGTTCCTGGTCAACGTCAAATCTCTACATATGAAAGACCCCGAACTCTATTGGATCGAAGCGCGCAGCGCGGAATTGGCGGCGCTCCAGGCGGCGCGCTTTGCCGGTGTCGAGAAAGAGGATGTGGAGAGCGTCCGGCAATTCAAATTCAATGGCGCAAATCGCTAGCGGCGCAATATTTTGCCCGCATGGTTTTGCCTGCATGGCTTTGCCCGCATGGCTTTGCCCGCATGTCTGGCCAAAGAAAAAGGCGCGCCTCTTTCGAAGCGCGCCTTGATCGGAAACTGAAAACCTCAGACGGCCAATGCGACCATCTTGCGGCGACGCATCATCATGCCGATGCCGCCGAAGCCCAGGAACAGCATCGCCCAGGTGGCGGGCTCGGGAACGGCCGAGATGCCGATGCCGCCGATTGCCGCGCCGAAGGGCGTGTTGTCATTGGTGCCGACGAACTGCAGCTGAATGTTGCCGGCTGTCGGGTTGGTGAAAGAGAAGTTCTCCAACTTCCAACCCATGTTGGTCTTGGAAAAGCCGGTGGTGTTGAACGAGAAGTCATAGCTCGTCAGGTCGAAAGCGGAATTGGTCACGAAGGCGCGCAGGGTCTTGATCGGATCGCCGCCATCGGGATTGCCGGCCATGTAGAAGCTGACGTTATAGGTGCCGGCGCCCACCGCGAAAATCTGGAAGATGCTGCCCGGGTAATTGCCGGCCAGATCGACGCTGCCGCCGCCCGTCGGCGCGGCCTGCCAGTAATTGCCGATCAGATCGACGCTGCCATTGACGTGCCAGGGACCGAAGGTCGAGTTGTTGTAGGTGGTGAAAGTGCCGGGCGACATCGGGGCGTTGAAATTGCCATCGGGCACCGGGGTCACGGCGTGCGCGGGAGCAAGGCTCACCAGAGCCGCGACGGCGAAGGCGGTCAGGAATGTGCGCATGATAAAAACCCCCAAAACGGAATAACCAACTGCTGATGTTTAGACTGTCTATTTCCCCGGTAATAGGGAGTTTTTTGTGTATTTATGGTTAAGACCGGGGGGATTTTGTTCCCGCAAGGTTCCCGGTTCGGCCAAGCCGATGAATGGCCAAAGAAAAAGGCGCGCCCGGCGTTTTTCGGGGCGCGCCTGATTTATTTTCGTACGGTTTCAGGCGGTGCCTCCCTCGCTTCGCTCGGCGAGGGGTCAGCCTTTTCTAAGCTCGCAAGCGCTCGCTAAGAAAAGCTAGGCCAACCTGCTTGCGGGCGCGCAAAATCATGCCGATTCCGCCAAATCCGAGCAGCAGCATCGCCCAGGTGGCAGGCTCGGGAACGGCCGAAATGCTGATGCCGCCGATGACCGCGCCGAAGGGCGTGTCGATGTCGGTGCTGCTGAATTGTATTCCGATCAGGCCGCCGCCCAGATTGTTGAACTGCAGGCCCTCTAAAGCCCAACCCATGTCGGTCTTGGAAAAACCGGTGGTGTCGAAGGAGAGTGCGGAAGAGTACAGGCCGCCCGCGGCGAGCACATAGGCCGTCATGTGCTTCAGCGGATTGCCGCCATCGGGATTGCCTGCCAGATAGAAATTCAGCGTCTGCGTGCCGGCCGCGGCATTGAAATATTGATAGATAAAGCCCGGCACATTACCCGCCAGATCCACGCTGCCGCCGCCGGTCGGTGGGGCCTGCCAGTAACTGCCGATCAGGTCGACGCTGTGACCGACCGTCCAGGGGCCAAAAGTGTTGCCGTCGCTGTAAGTCGTGAAGGCGCCTGGCGAGAGCGGGGCGTTGAAATTGCCGTCCGGGACGATGGTGGCGGCCTGCGCCGGTGTCAGGCTGGCAAAGGCAGCGACGGTCATGGCTGCCAGGAATGTCGCGCGCATGAAATAACCCCCGAATCAGATGAAATAAGAACGCTCCATGTTTAGGGCGTCGATTTACGGAGTGCTAGTGATGGAACGCGCCCAATCGACGTTAACGGCGCTATTTGCGCGGGCCGCGCGTTTGCAGGCGTGCCAATCCGGGATCGATGCCGCCATTATGACAGTCTTGCCGCCTTACCCGCCGATGACGTTCGAGATACAGACCGCCCGTCTCATCCTGCGGCCGTGGGAGGACAGCGATGCGCCGGACTATGGCGCGCTGATCGCCGAGCGGGGCAAGGGCGAGCAGACCCCCGAAATGGTGCGCGACAAGATCCGCACCCAGCAGGTCCAGGCGCGCGCGGCGGGCATCGCTTTGCTGCCCGGCTTTCGCCGCGAGGATGGGGCGTTTGTCGGCTATTGCGGCCTGACGGTGGGGCGGGCCAGCGTGGCGGAGCCGGAAATCGCGGTCGAACTGTTGCAGCGAATGCACGGCCAGGGCCTGGCCACCGAAGCGGCGCGCGCCGTGATCGATGCCGCCGCCGCCACCGGGCGGGCGCGGATATGGGCCACGATCCGGTCCTGGAACGCCCCGTCCTTCCGGGTGGTGGAGAAGTTGGGCTTTGCACGCGACCACAGCACAAATGACGAGCGCGGCGAGCTGGTGTGGCTGACGCGCAGCTTGCGTTAGAGTTGGTGCTTCGACAGGAGTTTTCCATGCGCGACATCATCAACAGCAAACGTGCCCCGGTCATCGCGGTCGGCGCCCTGGCGCTGGGATCGCTGGCGATGGGCGCGGTGGCAGTGGGCGCGTTGGCGATCGGCGCGTTGGCCATTCGCAGAGTCGCGATCCGGCACGCCCGCATCGGCAAGCTGGAAGTGGACGAACTGGTGATCAAGAAGATCACGCGGGCGCAGTGACGTGCCGGTCTGACATGATTGTGATCGAAACCGAACGCCTGTGCCTGCGGACCTGGGAGCCGGACGATTTTGCGCAATTCGTCCGCCTCACCAACACGCCGGCCGGGATGCAATATCTGGGCGGCGTGGCAGGCCCCGATGTGAACCAGGCTTTGTATGAACGCATTCAATTGAGCCAGCATCAGAACGGATTCTGTTTCTGGATCACCCAACGCAAAGCCGATGGCGCGATGCTGGGCATTTGCGGCTTCAAGCGCGGCACCACCGATCCGGTGACGGGTGCGACGGAAATCGGCTGGCGTTTTCGCGAAGATGTCTGGGGCCAGGGTTACGCGCGCGAAGCGGCGGCCGCCTGCCTGGACTGGGGCTGGCGCAACGTGGCGGATGATCGCATCATTGCCATCACGGTGATCGGCAATGCGCCAAGCTGGGGCCTGATGGAGCGGCTGGGCATGACGCGCAATCACGCGTTGGATTTCGATCATCCCAATTATGCGGAAGGCGATCCCTTGCGGCCGCACATTACTTATGAAATTGGACGGAGAACGGACCGATGAAGAAGATGATTCTGGGCGTCGCCGTGGCGGCCGCGATGTTGGCCACTGCAATGATGGGCAGTACGGCGCGGGCGGATGAAACCGGCGACGATGTGAAGTGCCTGGTCATCTTCATGCAGATGAGCAACGTCCAGGCCCCGCAGGCGCAGACCGGCGGGCTGATCGGGTCATTCTATTATATGGGCAAGCTGGACGGTCGCACCCAGGGCCTCGATCTGGAAAAACTGATCCTGGATGAGATTTCCAAAATGTCGGAAAATAGTTTCCAGGCCGATGCCGCGCGCTGCGGCAATGACATGACCAGGCGCGGCCAGGCCGCCGCCGATCTGGGCAAGGCGTTGCAACAGCATGCCGCGCAGATGCAGAAGCCGG
>JBEPVO010000085.1:0-11561 GCA_041690975.1 Alphaproteobacteria bacterium | reverse complement strand
TCCATGATGCCGCCTTCATTGACCAGATCGTCCTTGACGCTCTGGATGAAGCAGGCGTGTGGCTGCGGATGCTCATAGGCGGAGGCCGACTTGGTCAGCCGTCCGCTCTTATGGTCGACATAATAATGGCCCTGGCCGGGGCCATCGATGCCATAGGCCCAGTGCAGGCCGGTGTTGAACCATTGCGGCGAGTTGGGCGCGCATTTCTGCGACGCCAGCATGTGGCAGAGTTCGTCGTAAAAGGCGCGGGCATCGGCTTCGCCGTCGAAATAACCACCCTTCCAACCCCAATAGGCCCAAGTGCCGGCCAAGCGGTCGAAGACCTGTTTGGCGGAATGTTCGCCGGAGGTCTCGGGGCCTACCGCCTGCTTGCGCCAAAGGAACTGAGGCACGCCGTCTTCGGCCACCGTACGCAGCTGCTGGGGAACACCCGCTTTGCGGAAGTATTTCTGGGCCAGGATATCGCAGGCGACCTGGCTCCAGCTTTCCGGCGCTTCGATGCCGTCCTGGGCAAAGACGATGGAACCGTCGGGATTGCGGATTTCGCTGCCGGCGGTGCGGAAGGCGAGCCCTTCATAGGGGGAATGGCCCTCAACCGTGAAATGGCGGCGAATGCGCATGGAACACCTCGGGAAAGCGATGAAATTCGGTCGGCCCCAGCCTCTTTTGCGGCACCTTTTGGGGGACAGTTCCTCATCCGCCGGATTTTGAGGTCCGTGCGGCTGGGTCGCTCGATCCCGCCAGATTTGGTGTCACAAGAGGTGACTGGCCCAAAGTATGGACACGCGGGCAGGGGCCTCGCAAGCGATAAGTGGTAAACGGAACTCCACCCACCAGATGTTGTGGCTCTTCCGAGGCCCAAAAAACCGCGAGTCAAGCGGGGGTCGAATTTCAGCTCAAAAATATTTTTCGCGATTTTTCATCACAGCGTCGCGGCAGGCTTGGGATGCTTTGTGGATAAACGAGTCGGTTCCCGACATGGCCCGCCCGCGTCTCTAGATTAACCGCGGGGTCGGACGAAAAACCGGTACCGGCTCTGGCCCCGCTCCTCACCTGTTGGCGTCGGCACGCCCCGCCCGTATAGTCCCGCGAATCCCCCGCGCGTATCCCGGAACCCGCCATGTCCTTCTTGAAGATGATCTTTTGCTGGTGGAATTCGGCCACCTTCGGCACCCTGTTGACCACCTGGACGCAAGGCGCGGCCGTGGGCAACGACACGTTCGGAAACCGCTACTACCAGAACAAGGACGGCTCGCGCCGCTGGGTGCTTTATAACGGCACCGTCGAGGCCAGCCGCGTGCCGGCCGAATGGCATGGCTGGCTGCATCACACCTTCGCGGAACCGCCCACCAAGGCGCCGCTGCGGACCCAGGTCTGGGAAATCCCGCATCAGCCCAATCTGACGGGCACCGAACACGCCTTGCGGCCGGAAGGTTCGCTGCAGCGCAGCGGCCATCGTCCCCCGGCTACCGGAGATTATCAGGCATGGAAGCCGGAATAGCGCGTATGCGGGAAAACAATATCCCCGAGACCATCATCGGCGCGATCGTGGTCGCCGTCGCGGTCCTGTTCATCGTCTTCGCGTATATGCGCACGGGCACCGGCAGCCTGTCGGGTTATGAGATCCAGGCGCGGATGCCAAAGGTGGACGGCCTGGGCATCGGCACCGATGTGCGCCTGTCCGGCATCAAGATCGGAACGGTGTCGGATCTGACGCTCGACCCCAAGAATTATCTCGTCACCGTGCACATGAACATCCGTGACGACATCAAGGTGCCTGACGATTCCTCGTTGATCGTGACCTCGTCGGGTCTGCTGGGCAGTTCCTATATTTCCCTGACGCCGGGCGGCAGCGACAAGATGCTGGCGGCGGGCGGCATGATCCAGAACAGCCAGGGTTCGGTCGATCTGATGGGCCTGGTTGGCCGCTTTATCGGCGGCGGTGGTGGGCAAAGCCCGCAGCCCAAGCCGCAACCGCAGCAAGCGGCGCCAAGCCCGTGATGCCGGGCGCGCGCGCCATCCTGCTCCTGAGCGCGGGCCTGGTCGCCGGCGCATCCATCGCCGCCGCGCAGCCCAAGCCGGCTGCACTTATTCCGCCAAAGGCATCGGCAACAGCGCCGTCCGCAGCCGCGCCGGATGCGCCGCCGCCATTGCTGGCTGACGCGCCGGGTACCACCTTGATGCTGCGCGGGCTGGACAAGATCACCGGTAAGCCGACGGATATTTCCGCGCCGATCGGCAAGGCGGTGCGCTTCGCCACGCTTACCATCACCGTGCGCTATTGCTATTCCACGCCGGCGAGTGAGACGCCGGAGACATCGGCTTTCGTTCAGGTCGAAGATCATCGCCCTGACCAGGGTACCAAGCGTGTTTTTTCCGGTTGGATGTATGCGTCCAGCCCCGGCCTCAACGGCATGGAGCATCCGCTTTATGATGTGTGGGTGATCAATTGCTCGAACGGTGCGCCCAACACGCCGGTCGCAGCGATGTCGTCCGCCACGCCGGTCAAAGTGGCATCGCCCGATTCCACCGACAAGGAAGGCGTGGAAGCGTTGCCCGAAGAAGCCGGACGCTAGGGCCCAGGCCAGACAGCCTGGCGCGCGATCGCCTGATGCAACAGGACGAGATATTCGTTGCGCGGAATTTCCGTGGCGCCGAAGGTGGCGAGATGCTCGGTGAGGAACTGGGTATCGAGCAGCACGAACCCGCCTTGGCGTAGAATGTCCACCAGATGCACCAGCGCCACCTTTGAAGCGTCCCGCACACGGGTGAACATGCTTTCACCGAAAAAAGCCGCACCCAGGCGAACGCCATAAAGACCGCCCACCAGCTCGCCCGATTGCCAGCACTCCACCGAATGGGCGTGGCGGCCTGCATGCAGCGCCGCATAGAGGTGCAGGATCTCATCATTGATCCAGGTTTCGCCGCGGCCGGGTGCAGCGCAGCTTTGCATCACCGCGCTGAACGCATGATCCGTGGTGACCTGGAAGCGATCGCTCCGGACAGTACGCGCCAGCCGGTGCGGCACGTGAAAGCCATCCAACGGAATGATGCCGCGCCTTTCCGGTGATACCCAATAAAGCTCAGGATCGTCGCGTTTCTCTGCCATGGGAAATAATCCCTCGGCATAAGCGCGCAGCAGCATCTGGGGCGTCAGTCGTGGCGCGTGCATCCTTGCGCTAGAATAGCGCAAGGATGCTTTTCTTTAATACCCCCATCTGTGCGGCACGTGGGCAAGCCCGCTACCGCACGCTCGATACGCGGCCGCTAACTCGCTCCCCCGTTATGGGCTTCGCGTTCGGCCGGCGAAAGCTCCACCGGAGCTTTTGCTTATCGGCCTCACGGGGAAGAAAGCCTGTGTGCGATGAGAGCGCGCTCTATTTTTGATTTATCGCCCAGGGGCCGGGGCCTGTGGCGGCGAAGTAGAGGAAGACGAAGCAATAAAGGATCGCCGACGCGCCGCCATTCAGGACGGGGAAGAAACTGTGCGGCGAGCCCGTGACGATCGCCCAATGCGCCAGGAAATAAGCGATGGCCATTTCGCCGGAGCAGATGAAGGCGGCATAGCGGCTGAAAAATCCCAGCACGATCATGGCGCCGCCGACCAACTCGATCACTCCGGCAGGGCCTTCCGGCCACTCCATCAGCTGGGCGTGATCGAACATCGTGCCGGCGGGAAAATGGAAAATCTTGGCGAGACCAACACTGAAGAACAAAAGACCGGCGACGATGCGAAGAAGGCTCTTCGTCTGCGGCCCATACGAATCAAGAAAACTCATGCGTGACCCCCATTATGTGGACGGTCAGCATAGCGGCAAATCGGAAATCTGCGAAAGCGGCTGATATGTGTGCCGGTGCGAAGATCGCCTAGTGACCCACCCTTAGTGACCCAGGCTCGCCAGGTATTTCTCCAGCCAGTGAATCGAATAGTCGCCGTTGATGATGTCCGGTTCGCGCACCAGCTTCTGAAACAGCGGAATGGTGGTCTCAATGCCGCCCACCACCAATTCGTCCAGCGCGCGACGCAACCGCAGCAGACATTCATTACGGTTGCGGGCGTGTACAATCAGCTTGCCTGCCAGGCTGTCGTAATAGGGCGGGATGCGATAGCCGGCATAGATCGCAGAATCGAACCGAACGCCCAAGCCGCCCGGGGTATGGAATTGGGTGATCAGCCCAGGGGACGGGCGAAAGGTAAAAGGGTTCTCCGCATTGATGCGGCATTCGATGGCATGGCCTTCGAATACGATGTCTTTCTGATCGATGGAAAGCGGGCTGCCCGCTGCCACCCGGATCTGCTCACGGACAATGTCGATGCCAGTGATGGCTTCGGTGACGGGATGCTCTACCTGCAGCCGCGTGTTCATCTCGATGAAATAGAAGCGGCCATCCTCATAGAGAAATTCGATGGTACCGGCGCCCAGATAACCGAGTTGGGTCAGGGCGCGGGTGACGACGCCGCCGATATCGTCGCGCTCCTGGGCATTGAGGGCGGGGCTGCCCGCTTCCTCCCATACTTTCTGATGGCGGCGCTGCAGCGAACAGTCGCGTTCGCCCAGATGCACGACCTTGCCATGGGAGTCGGCCAGAATCTGTACTTCGATATGGCGCGGCTTGCTGAGGTATTTTTCCATATAGACAGTGTCGTTGCCGAACGCAGCCTTGGCTTCGGTGCGCGCTGTCGAGAGTGCGAAGGAAAGCTCGCTGGCGTCCTTGGCCACCTTCATGCCGCGGCCACCACCACCGGCGGTGGCCTTGATGAGAACCGGATACCCAATTCCTTCGGCGATCTTTGCCGCGTCGGCATCGGTGACTTCACCGTCGGAGCCGGGAACCGTGGGAATGCCCAGCGCCTTCACCGTCTGCTTGGCGGTGATCTTGTCGCCCATCATGCGGATATGATCGGGCGTCGGACCGATGAAGGTGATGCCATGTTCCTTCACGATGTCGGCGAACTTGGCATTCTCCGAAAGGAAGCCGTATCCGGGATGGATCGCCTCAGCGCCGGTGATTTCGCAGGCCGCGATAATGGCGGGAACGTTGAGATAGGACTGGGCTGCTGGCGCGGGGCCGACACAGACGCTTTCATCCGCCAGGCGCACATGCATGGCATCGGAATCGGCGGTGGAATGGATCGCCACGGTGGCGATGCCCATCTCCTTGCATGCCCGGATGACGCGAAGAGCGATTTCGCCGCGATTGGCGATGAGTATCTTTTCGAACATGCCTTAGCCGAGGATCAGCAGCGTCTGTCCGAACTCGACCGGCGAGCCGTCTTCCACGCAGATTTCCTTGATCGTGCCGCTCCTGGGCGCGGGAATGGGATTCATTGTCTTCATCGCTTCGACGATGAAGAGCGTGTCGCCTTCCTTGATCTGTTGACCGACTTTCACGAAAGGCGGCTTGCCCGGCTCGGGCGCGGAATAGACCGTGCCTACCATGGGGGAGGTGACGGCGCCGGGCTGCGGACCGGATGGAGCGGCCACCGGCGCGGCGGCTGGCGCTGGTGCGGCGCTGATGGGCGCGGCAGCCATGGTCGCCATGGCGCCGGCGCGGGCCACGCGAATGCGTGCGCCATTCTGTTCGACTTCGATTTCGGTCAGACCGGTTTCCGCCAGAAGATCGGACAAGGCGCGGATCGCCTCGGCATCGATACCCGGCTTGTTGCCCGACAGCCGTGACTTCATATCGTCCTTGACACTCATTTCACTTTTCTCATTTTTTCTTTGTTGTGGGGCCGGCCAGAATGGTTGCCACCGCATCGATCGCCAGCAGATAGGAGTTCACGCCCAGGCCGGCGATAGTGCCGGTGGCGGCCTTGGCAACATAGGAGAGGTGGCGAAAATCCTCCCGCCGCGCGGGATTGGAAAGATGCACTTCGATCACCGGCAGATTCAGCATCTGCAGCGCGTCCAGGATCGCCACGGAGGTGTGGGTGTAGGCAGCCGCATTGAGAATGATGCCGGAGGCGCCAGTACGGGCTTCCTGCAGAAATTCGACCAGCTCGCCTTCCTTGTTGCTTTGAAGGAAGACCGTGGCGAGGCCATGGCTGCGGCCGCGCTCGGCGCACAGCTTTTCGATCTCGCCCAGGGTGGCGCGGCCATATATCTCCGGCTCCCGCGTCCCCAGCAGGTTGAGATTCGGGCCGTTGATGATATATATAGGTAAGAGCTTGGATTTGCTTGAGTTTTTTGCCATGTCGTTTCCGTCAACGAAGCAGGTTCAAGCCTTATAATCGCTACCGTCCGGAACGGAAACCCTAATAGGCCCGCACAAATGGCATCAAATCTGAACGTGACCCTGAACGGCGAAGCCCGTGCACTGGATGGCGGGCTGACCGTCAAGGCGATGCTGCAATCCCTGGGGCTCGATCCCGCCAAGATCGCGGTGGAGCGCAATCTCCAGATCGTGCCGCGCTCGGCCTATGACCAGATCGCGGTGGCGGATGGGGACCGTTTCGAGATCGTGCATTTCATCGGCGGCGGCAACGCGCCCGTGGAGGTGCCGCGCGTCGATAAACCGTTGGTGATCGCGGACAAAACCTATACCTCGCGTTTGATCGTGGGCACCGGCAAATACAAGAATTACGAAGACAATGCCCGGGCGCTGGAAGCCAGTGGCGCCGAAATCGTCACGGTGGCGGTGCGACGGGTCAATCTCACCGACCCCAACCAGCCGCGGTTGATCGATTTCATCGACCCCAAGAAATTCACTTACCTGCCCAACACGGCCGGTTGTTTTACCGGTGAGGACGCGGTGCGCACCCTGCGCCTGGCGCGCGAAGTGGGCGGCTGGAGCCTGGTGAAGTTGGAGGTACTGGGGGAGAAGAAGCTTCTCTATCCCGACATGCTGGAAACATTGCGGGCCACCGAGATGCTCGCCAAGGATGGCTTCCAGGTGATGGTTTATTGCAGCGACGATCCGCTGATGGCCAAGCGGCTTGAGGATATGGGCGCAGTGGCCATCATGCCGCTGGCGTCGCCGATCGGCTCGGGTATGGGCATCCAGAGCACCGTGAACATCCGCATGATCGTGGAAGACGCCAAGGTGCCGGTGATCGTGGATGCCGGCATCGGCACGGCCTCGGACGCCGCCATCGCGATGGAACTGGGCTGCGATGCGGTGATCTCCAATACTGGCATCGCCCATGCCAGGGATCCGGTGCGGATGGCGGCGGCAATGAAGCTGGCAGTGGAAGCCGGGCGCCATGCCTGGCTTGCGGGACGTATGCCCAAGAAAGCCTATGCCGATCCTTCGAGCCCGTTGACCGGCCTGATCTAAAGGTCAGCTTTCGGCGGACAGGCTCTTGAGCGTTTCGTCATCGACCGCGCCGGGATGCATCACGCCATTGATGATGAAAGTGGGCGTGCCATCGATGCCCGCGCGGGTCGCCAATGCCTTGCTGGCGGCGATGGCGGCGTCGATTTCCGGCCGCTGCATATCGAGCTTCAGTTTGATCACGTCCAATCCGGCTTTTTTCGCGTCGGCAAAGATCATCGCTTCATCGACCGGATCGCTCTCTTTCATCAAGGTGGAATAGAGCGCCATGTATTTGTCGGGTTGCAGCCGCGACGCCAGCGCCGCCCGCGCCGCCAATACTGAGTCCGGACCTCGAATGGGGAATACGATGAAGGCGAAGCGGGTATCGTTCTTGTGCTGCGCATGGAATTTTTCCATTGCCGGCAGCGAGAGGCGGCAATAGGGGCAATTATAATCATAGAATTCGACCACCGTTTTCTTGGCGTCGGCAGGCCCGGTGATATAGGCGATGCGCGGATCGAAAAAGGCGGTCATGCCGATCTTCTTTACGGCATTAGCAGCTTTCGCCTTGTCGGCGACGTCCTGCTGGATCTGCAGCCGGTCAGTCATTTCCGCCAGCAATTCGGGATGGGCAAGAAGATAGCCGCGGATATTCATCGCACTGCCGCCTGTGCCAGGTAGCCAGCCCTGATGCGCGGCGCCAAACACAATCAGCACGCCCAGCAAGGCGCCGCCAATGGCCCCGGCCGCGACACTCGTCCAATCCCGCATCGTTCCGTTCCTAGCGTTGCGGCGTGGAGGCCACGCCGACAATGTCGTTGGCGCGCTGCCAGTCCGAGCTGCCTTGTTCCAACCCGCGCCGCGCGCGCAGGGCGAATACACCGGCTTTGCGGACCGCGCCAGAATTATAATAGGCCTCGGCGGTGGACAGGTTCGCCATCGGCTCGTTCTTTAGGATGCTGTAGGCCTGGGCTGTTTCATACCAGGTAAACACATCATCATCTTCCATCAGCGACGCGGCTTTCAGATTTTGCAGCGCCGCATTGGCCATGGCCGGATTTTCGGTAGCCAGCTGTGCCACCGCCAGCCCCAGCCGCAATTGTGGAGCGTTCGGCCGTAGATCTACGGACTTTTGATAGGCGGGGATCGCCAGCACCGGCCTGGCCATGGTGACATGGATCTGGCCCAGCACTTCATAGAAGAACGGATTGTTCGGCTCATCCTGAATCAGGCTGCTGATGGTGGAGAGCGCCTTGGCCATATCGGGCTTGCGCATATAGACCATGGCACGGGCATAGCGCGCGGGCTCCGAAGTATTGCTTTCGGGATAGAGGTCCAGGGCCTGCTGCACCGGCAAGGTGAAACCTGCCAACTTGGCCTGGACCATTTCAAACGTATGCGCCACCTGCGGCGGATCCTTGACATCGCGCCAGGGCGAAGCATTGACCTTTTGTTCGATGTCGGCGAGCCGTTCCTGGCCCACAGGATGATCGACGGCATATTTGTCGATCTTGTAGGCGCTCTGCGCCTGTTCGATCGCGAAGCGGTTGAAGGTGGAATAAATGCCCATCGGTGATTGATGGGTCGCATTAAGCAGTTTGAGTGCGATCTGGTCGGCGGTGGATTCCTGCACCCGGGTAAAAGCGGCCATCTGCGCCTGGGCCATCGCAGCGCCCGCGCCCATGATCACCATGCCGGCGTCGCCGGCACCCATCGCCATCGCGGCGGCACCCAAGAGCAGTGACAACAGCATGGGGACCATGGCGTGCTCCATGCCCACGCCACCGCGGATGATGTGTCCGGCCGCGATATGGCCGGTCTCGTGCGCCATCACGCCGATCAGTTCGTTCGGATTTTTGCAGTAAAGAATGATGCCGCTCAGCACGAACAGATTCTGGCCTTCGGCGACGAAGGCGTTCACGTCTGGGCTGCCCACCAGATACAGATGCACTGCCTGGGGATCGAGGCCCGCCGCCTTGGCCAGCGGCGTCTCGTAGCTTTTCAGCATGTCCTCGGTTTCGGTGTCGCGCAGCAGCGATATGCCCTGGGCATAGGCCGGCGCGGTGCCAAGGCCAGTGAAAGCAAGGGCAGCGGCCATCGCGAAACCCGCCACAAAGGCGAGGCGACAGCCGGGGCGCTGAAGGTCCAAGTCTGTGGGAACAGGGTCGAAACGCAAGACGTCAGCCTCCATGAACCCCCGTTCCATCTCAAACTAGGAGGGCCTGAGAATAAGGTCAAATCCGGGTGCGTTGCTCCATGCGCACCGTTCCGGCATAACCGCAGCCAAGCATTTCCTCGGATTACGGGACTTTCATGCCTGATTTTCGCGTCGCGCCTTTTTTTGCCCTGCCGTTGGCGGCTCTTCTTGCCGGCTGCTCCCTGGGATCGACGGTCAGTTCAACCTTGGGGTTCAGCGATAATTCTAAATCGGTGTCGTCCCAAAGCACCGGCCTGGCGGTGGGTGACGAACCCTTCGCGGTCAAGACCGGCACTGCGATCCTCAGCCAGGGTGGCAGCGCGGCCGATGCGGTGACAGCAATGTTCTTTGCCATGTCGGCGACCTATCCCGTCGCAGCGGGACTGGGCGGCGGCGGCATCTGTCTGGTCAGTGATCCGGTGAAGGGCGTGCAGGAATTCGATTTCCTGCCGCGTGCCGCAAAGAGCGGGGGCGCTTATGCCGTGCCGGGCGCCGTGCGCGGCTTCTACGATCTTCAGGCCGCGTTCGGGGCCTTGCCCTGGCAACGCGATGTGGCGGGCGGCGAAGCGTATGCCGCCAGCGGATTTCCCATCAGTCACGCTCTGTGGACGCGATTGAGCAGCGCGCAGAACAGCGTGCGGTTGGATGCGGCTCTGGCTGCGGAATTCATGAACGAGAATGGTACGCCCCGTCCGGAAGGTGCGATCGCAACCAACCAAGCTCTGTCGCAGACCCTGGCGACGATCCGGCTTTCCGGCGCGGATGGATTTTATAAGGGCGCCGTGGCCGGCGAACTTGTCCGCTATTCCGCGTCCCAGAGCGGCGCTATTTCCGCGGGCGATCTGTCCGACTATCGCACCACCGTCACCGCGCCGCGCCTGACAAACCAAGGCGGATACAGCGTGGCTTTGCCAAATGCGGCGACCGGGGCCGGACAGTTCGCCCAGTCGCTCTTCACCAATGCCGCGCGCAGCACCGATGCGGAAGCGGCGGTGGTGTTGGCGGTGCGTCAGAGCCTTACCAGCTTCGGCATTTCCGCGTTGCCGCCTGATCTGGGTGGCACCGGCTTTGCCGCAATCGATCGCAACGGCCAGGTTGCGGCCTGTGCCATGACATTGAACGGCGCGTTCGGCGCCGGCCACACGGCGGGCAACAGCGGCGTGGTGTTGGCCAATTCGCCTTCAACCCCCGCCGGAATTGCTGGGGCATTCCTGACGCCCATGATTGCGCGCGACGGCAATGGCCGCACGGCGCTTGCGGGTGTGGGGGCAGGCGGGCCGAATGGTACCGCTGCCATCGCCTATGCGTTTCTGAAGCTCGCGGGCGGTCAGCAGATCGGCCGGCCCGCCGATCTGCGTTCCACCGGGGCAGCGCCCATGGTTACGGTCAATGTGATTTCCTGCCAGACTGTCTGTGTGGCGCTGCCGGATCCGGGCGGTCATGGCCTGGGTGCAGCCACCAGCGAGTAACGCATGAAAGTTCATGGTCGGTGTCATTGCGGCGAGCTTGTTTATGAGGCGCAGGTCGATCCGGCCCATGCCAGCATTTGCCATTGCGTGGACTGCCAGATTCTCACTGGCACCGCCTATCGCGTCAGCGTGCCCGCCAAGGCGGAAGATTTTCGCATTCTGAGTGGCGTGCCCAAGATCTATGTGAAGACGGCGGAGAGCGGTAATCCGCGTGCGCAGGCATTCTGCGCCACCTGCGGCACACCGATCTATGCCTCCGATGTGAAGCATCCGGCGATGTTCAATCTGCGGACGGGTGCGCTTGCCGAACGCACGCAGCTAAAGCCCATGCGCCAGATCTGGTGCGGCTCCGCACTGGACTGGGTGCAAGACCTGGACGGCATGGAGATGCGCCAGAAGAGTTGATGCGCGTCTTGCATGCCGAAACCCAACAACGTCAGACTTGAACGCCTTTAACGGCGATTACTTATCGCCGCTAAAGGCCCTCAAGCAGCGAAGCGATAGGCATCGACAAAAGCTTTTAGTGGCGATCACTTATCGCCGCTAAACGCCCTCAAGCAGCGAAGCGATAGGGCATCGACAAAAGCTTTTAGTGGCGATCACTTATCGCCACTAAAAGCCCGCTGCCACCAACC
>JBEPVO010000084.1:0-11637 GCA_041690975.1 Alphaproteobacteria bacterium | reverse complement strand
GGAGGTCGATGCCAAATTCGATCTTCTGATCGAGCTCAACACCGATCACAGCTTTATCGGCCGCCGCCGCGCCGCCACCAATATCGATCTCTACAAATACATCAGCGCCGGCGCCACGATCCTGGCGTTGCTGCTGGCGGGCGCGATTACCTGGTTCCTGCGGAGCCGGATCGTGCGCCCGTTGTCGGCGGCGGCCATGGTGGCCGACCGCATTGCCAGCGGCGAATTGCAGACACCAATTCCGCCGGGTGGCGCGGACGAGACCGGTGCCCTGCTGCGGTCGATGACCGTGATGCAGGACAATATCCGCGAAATGATGACGCGCGAGACGACCCTGCGGCGCTCCGCTGAGAACCGTCTCTCGGACGCGTTGGAGACTTCGCGTGAAGGCGTGATTCTGGTGGCCCCGGATGGGACCATCGCTTTGGCCAACAAGCAGCTGGACGAATTCTTCCCGGCCATCGCGGGCCATATGGCAAGCGGAACGAATTTCGACCAGGCGCTGCGCATGATCGAAACCCAGCTAGCGCCGGGCCGGGACAGTGCGATCGACCCTTCCGGCCATACCGAGCTGGAATTGGCGGACGGCCGTTGGGTGCGCATGACGGCCAGTGCGACCTCGGAAGGCGGCTCGATCATCTTTTTCTCGGACTTCACTGCCATCAAGGAACGCGAAGAAAATCTGCGCAAGGCCAAGATGGAAGCCGAAGCGGCCAATGCTGCCAAGACGCGCTTCCTGGCCAATATGAGTCATGAGCTGCGCACGCCGCTCAATGCCATTATCGGCTTCTCGGAGATCATCAACGGCCAGCTCTTCGGTCAGCTGGGCAATGAACGCTATCTGGATTATTCCAGCGACATATTGCGGTCCGGCCGCCATTTGCTCGATGTCATCAACTCGGTACTCGATCTGTCCAAGAGCGAAACCGGCAAGATGATCTTGGATGTCCGGGACGTGGACATGCGCGAAATTCTAAAAGACTGCGTCACCATGGTGGGCGAGCAGGCCAAGGAAGCCAAGCTGGAGTTCGCGGTCCGCGGCATGGAGGCGGAGCTGCCGCTTCAGGGCGATCCGGCCAAGTTGCGCCAGATCTTCCTCAATCTTCTTTCCAATGCGATCAAATTCACGCCGCAGGGCGGCTATATCTGGGTCGAGGCCCGGCGCAGCGCAGCCGGCGTCGCGGTGACGGTGGGCGACAGCGGCATCGGCATGTCATCGGACGATGTGGCGGTGGCGCTGACGCCGTTCGGCCAAGTCGATAACCGGCTGGAGCGGCGCTATGAGGGCACCGGGCTGGGATTGCCGCTGACCAAGGCCTTCGTCGAACTGCATGGCGGCGCGATGAATTTCGAGAGCGCCCGGGGTGCTGGCACCCGCATCACGGTCAGCTTCCCATATGCGGTCGGGATCGCCCTAGCGCAGGCGGGCTAAGCGCCCTTTTTAAGCGCCCCTTTTAAGCGTTCGTCTGCCGCTGCTGTAATTTTTATGCTCGCACAGTCGGACGGAGTTGCCTAGCGACAGCGCATGGCAACCGCTCTGTGCTTGCCGCAAAGTGCGTCAAGCACTTCACACTTTTCCTGACTGCTGCTCGAAGCGCTGGGCGACATGCTCTTTCGCGGTCTGGATGGCGCGGACAAATCCAACGGGATCGGCGATACTCGGCGTGGTGACGGCGTCGACGCCCGTACCTTCGATGCGGATGGTGCCATAGCCGAAGATGCGGCCCAGCAGGCTTTGATTGACCTTCACGCCTTCGATGTTGGGCAGCGCGATTTCACTGGTGCGCATCGACAGCACACCATATTTCTCCACGAAACGATGGCTGGTGACCCCGATTTCGGTGGTCCATTTGTGGATCATCATGCGCAGGAAGCTGATCAGGCCCAGCAGAAGCCACAATCCGACAAGCGCCACTGTCCAGGTCATGGGATCGGCGCGGTCGAGGAAATTGGGCCGCTGGCCCGCCCAGGTCAAAAGCGCAACCAGGAGCGCGGCGGGGACAAGCAGTTGGAACCAGGCGCTGAGATTATAGAGCCAGTGGAACTGCGCACGCGCGATGATCGTTTCGCCATCGCCCAGCGATTTGTCGATATAGGACATGCAAGCTCCCACCGCTGCGGAAGCTAATTTCTACGCGATTTCATACAATACGGCTAGCGGTCGTGATCTGGCAGCAGGACTTCTCTGACGCCCCCGTGCGCCGAGGCGCACAATTGAACGAATGGCGCGGAAGCGCACAATTGAACGAAGAAGGGCGTGCTTGTCACCGGTCGTGGTCTGGTAACAAAACTTCCCGCACGCCCTTATGATTGGGTGCGGAGATGACGCCGTCCTGTTCCATCCGTTCGATCAGGGTGGCGGCGCGGTTGTACCCGATCTGCAGCCGGCGCTGGATGTAGGAGGTGGACGCCTTCTTGTCGCGCGCCACCACCGCCAGGGCCTTGTCATACAGGTCGTCGCCGGATTCGCCATTGCCGGCCATCATGCCGGCATAGGGATCGTCGCTTTCCTCATCGGGCTCTTCGGTCACCGCATCGAGATATTCCGGCGAACCCTGTGCCTTGAGGAAGCGCACCACGTCCTCGACTTCGTGGTCCGATACGAAGGGGCCATGGACGCGGCGAATACGCCCACCCGCCGCCATGTACAGCATGTCGCCCTGGCCCAACAATTGTTCGGCACCCTGCTCGCTGAGAATGGTGCGGCTGTCGATCTTGGACGTCACTTGGAAGGAAATGCGGGTCGGGAAGTTGGCCTTGATGGTGCCGGTGATCACGTCCACCGACGGGCGCTGGGTCGCGGCGATCAGATGAATGCCCGCCGCGCGTGCCATCTGGGCCAGCCGCTGCACCGCGCCTTCGATTTCCTTGCCCGAGATCATCATCAGGTCGGCGACTTCGTCGACCACCACCACGATGAACGGCATGTGGTCGAGTTCGAGCACCTCGTCTTCATAGATCGGCTTGCCGGTCTCGCGGTCAAAGCCGGTCTGCACGGTGCGCTTGAGGGTCTCGCCTTTTTCCTTGGCCTTGCGGACCCGGTCGTTGAAAGCTTCCACACCGCGCACGCCCAGCTTGGACATTTTGCGATAGCGCTCTTCCATCTCGCGCACGGCCCATTTGAGCGCCACCACCGCCTTGCGCGGATCGGTGACCACTGGGGTCAGCAAATGCGGGATGCCGTCATAGACCGACAATTCCAGCATCTTGGGATCGATCATGATCAGCCGGCATTGATCCGGCCCCATGCGATAAAGCAGTGACAGGATCATGGTGTTGAGGCCGACCGACTTTCCCGAACCGGTGGTGCCCGCGACCAGAAGGTGAGGCATCTTGGCCAGGTCGGCCATCACGGGCTCGCCGCCGATGGTCTTGCCCAGCGCCAGGGTCAGTGGCGGGCGCGCTTTTTCATAATCGCTGGAAGCGAACATCTCGCGCAGATAGACGGTCTCGCGGATGTGATTGGGCAACTCGATGCCGATGACGTTGCGGCCCGATATCACCGCGATACGTGCCGACACGGCCGACATGGAACGCGCCACATCGTCGGCCAGGGAAATCACCCGCGAGGACTTCACGCCCGCCGCGGGCTCGAATTCATAAAGCGTCACCACCGGGCCAGGACGCACCGCCGTGATGCGGCCCTTGACGCCGAAATCCGTCAGCACCGCTTCCAGCATGCGGGCATTTTCTTCCAGCGCATCGTCGGACAAGCCGTGCTTGTCGGCGACCGGTACGGGCTCTGCCAATAGACCCAATGCAGGCAACTGGTATTCGTCGCTGGCCAGGTTGAGGGCCGGCTGCTTGGAGCGTTTGGCATTGGCGGTCGCGACCGGGCGCTTGGCTTCCTCGCGCTTGACGCGGTTTTCGCGCCGCTCGGCCAGCCGGGTGGCGGCCAGCGGTTCGGGCCTGACATCCAGATGATAACCGTCGCCGCTATCATCTTCGCCGTCCTCGGCATTGGCCTCATGGTCGTCGTCATAGTCGTGATGATCGGAAGGCTCCGTGCGATCGGCATCGGCGGTTTTGAAGCTGGGAATTTTGATTTTCTTGCCCGCCCACCACAATGCGGCCGGGATATTGGCGCCGGCGCGCGCCAGCGGAATAAACCGCAGGCCCGTGGCCAGGAATGCCAGCGGCAGTCCCATAACCAACAGGAACAACGGCAAGGCTGTGCCGATCCAGGCATGGCCATAGACCTGGCCCGCATGGGCAGAAAGACCCGACACGGCGATGCCGATCATGCCGCCCAATCCGGCAGGCAGGCTGGACGGCGCGGGGAAAATGCCAAGCCCTGCCGCGATGGTCAGCGTGCCCAGCGGCCAGGCCACCAACCGCCACATCGCATGGCGTAAGGTCTTGCCGGCCAAGGCGCGCAATCCCCAGAAGGCTGGCGGCGCCAGGAATGCCACCGCCGCGAAACCGAATGTCTGCAACAACAGATCCGCTGCCACGGCGCCCAACGGACCCAAAAGATTGGAAACCGCGCGGCCATTGGCATTGTTGAGGCTGGCATCGTCGGCGCTATGGGAAATCAGTGCGACCAGCGCGGCGCAGGCCGCTGCGAACAGCAACAATCCGGCGCCCCGCAGCAGGGCCATGCGGGCAAGCCGGGCCATTGCGGCCCGGGCATCCGCCAATGCGTCGCTCATGGCACCGCCCTTGGCACGGGGATGGTAGACGCCGCCCTGACTCATTCTCTTCTACCCCCATCTGTCCACCACGCGGGCAAGCCCGCTAGCGGACATCTTCCCCCGCCAGCGGCTTTGCCGCGCGGGGGAAGAAAGACTGGACCAAGACGCGCTTCCCCGGAGCAACATGGTTACCCCAAGAATTCATTCACCCTTTCGAGTGCAGTAATAATGGTTGATAAATCGCTAACGAGTGCGACGCGAATGTAGGAAAACCCAGGGTTTGACTGGGGTTTCCCCGGCTCAATTTCCCGGCCCATATAGGCCCCGGGCAGCACCCGGACCCCCTGTTCCCGCCACAGCTTCAGGGCGGTCTCCTCGCCATTGCCGGTCGCCAGCCAGAGGAAAAAGCCTCCGGCAGGCCGGGTCATGCGGTTCCCCAGGATACGCTCCGCCGCCGCCATCTTCTCGGCATAGGCGGCGCGATTGACCGCGACATGGGCCTCATCGCGCCAGGCAGCCGCCGAAGCGGCCAGGATCGGGCCCGGCATCTGCGGTCCGGCCACATTGCGGAAGGCGCGGAAGCGGGCGATTAGCCCGGCATCGCCCGCCACCATGCCCGAGCGTAATCCCGGCAAGCCCGAGCGTTTGGACAGGGAATGAAATGTGAGAAGACGGCTGAAATTACCGACCTGTTTCCATCGTGCGCTCAACGCACAGGCTGGCGGCCGGTCGAAATAGATGTCGGCATAACATTCGTCCGCCAGCACGATGAAGTCGTACCGCTCCGCCAGGGCGAACAAGGTGTGCCAATAATTTTCATCGGCGGCTGCGCCTTCGGGATTGGACGGCGAGCAGATATAGACCGCCGCCAGCCGTTCCAAGGTTGCTTCCTGAAGCGCCGCATAGTCGGGAAGAAAGCCATTCGCCTGGGTGGACGCAACATAGAGCGGCTCGGTGCCGGCGCCCAAAGCCGCTGCGGCATAGGCTTGATAGAAAGGGTTGGGCATTCCCACGATCGGTTTGCCGCCGCCCTTTTGCCGCGGCAGAAGCGGAAACAGCACCGTGAACAGGCCTTCGCGCGTGCCATTCAGTGGCAGCACATTTTCAGACGGATGAATTGCCCCGTTCAATGCAAAGCGATGGTTGAGCCAACCCGCCGCCGCATCGCGCCAGTCTTCCGTGCCGATGATGGCGGGGTAATTTCCGAAACTCGCTACGGCCTTCGTCAAGGCGTCGGTGACAAAGCCCGGAACCGTACCGCTGGGATCGCCGACGGAAAGATTGATCGGCGCCTTGCCGGGTTTGGTATCGCCCAGCAATTCCGTCAGCCGGGCGAACGGCCCCGGCGGGAGTTGAGACATCAGCGTATCGGTCACGGCAATCCGGTGCGAAGCAGCAGCGCTTCAACTTCTAAGCAGGACGTCTGCCAACGCCAAGCCTTTCAGTCCCGCGCGATTTAATTCCGTCGGGCCGGGACCGCATCCATATAAGGCATTGTTCTATATGAGTTTAATTCCATCTCTTCCCTTTGCCCCCGGTTTGCGGCTTAAGCCTTGGCCATGAAGCAGACCGATGTGATCGTCAGCGGCGGCGGCATGGTCGGCCTGACCCTGGCCCTGGCGTTGGGACAGGGCGGGCTGAAGGTCGTGGTGGTGGACGCCTTGCCGCCGGCCCAGACCGTGATGCCGGCGTTCGATGGCCGTGTTTCCGCGCTTGCCTATGCGGCCGTGCGCATGATGCGCGCCCTGGAGGTGTGGCCGCATCTGGAATCCGATGCCCAGCCGATCCGCGAAATTCTGGTCAGCGATGGCGCGGTGGGCCGCACCGCGTCGCCTTTCTCGCTGCATTTCGATGCGCAGGAAGTGGGCGCTGATAGTCTGGGTCATATCGCGGAGAACCGGCACATCCGCGGCGCGCTGTATGCCGCGATTGCCGCGCAGAAAAATATTACGCTGATTGCCCCCGCCTCTGTTTCATCGCTGACGGTCGAACCCGCGCATGTCGTGGCGCAGCTTTCCGATGGCAGCGAGTTCAAGGCGGCTTTGGCCGTGGCCGCCGATGGTCGCGAATCCCGGTTGCGCGTGCAGATGGGCATCGGTGTGATCGGCTGGTCTTATCCGCAAACCGGCATCGTCGCCACGGTGCATCACGCCCGGCCGCATCAAGGCGTGGCCTATGAGCATTTCCTGCCTTCGGGGCCTTTCGCGATTCTGCCGATGACCGGTGACCGGGCGTCCCTGGTATGGACGGAAGCAAAAGACAAAGCGCCGGCCATGCTGGCGTTGGACGATAATGCCTTCAATGCCGAGATTGCTGCTCGCTTCGGCGCGCATCTGGGCGAGACACAAGTGGTGGGCGGGCGCTGGAGTTATCCCCTGAATTTCCATCTCGCCCGCGATTTCGTGCGGCCGCGCTTTGCGCTGGCGGGCGATTGCGCCCATGGCATTCATCCCATCGCGGGGCAGGGTTTGAATCTGGGCTTGAAAGATGCCGCCGCACTGGCCGAAACCTTGCTGGATGCGGCGCGGCTGGGCCGCGATATCGGCACGGCGGATGTTCTGAAACGCTATGAGCGCTGGCGGCGGTTCGATTCTTTTGCGCTGGCGGCATCAACCGATGCGCTCAACCGGCTTTTCTCCAATGACATCGCGCCGCTCCGGCAATTGCGCGATCTGGGCCTGGGGATTGTCGATGCCATTGGACCGGCGCGGCGCTTTTTCATGCGTCATGCGGGCGGCGATATCGGCAAGCTGCCGAAGCTGATGAAAGGCGAGGCCGCTTAGTTGCGGCTGCGCCAGCGCTTCGCGGCGCGTTCGCGCGCTGACAAAGGCGACCGGGTTTCGCGGCCCGCCAGAGCCTGCGGCAGTTCTGCATAGAAGCGCCGCGCGATGGTGCCGATGCGGTTGGCGCGCGCTTCTTCGGCGTCGTCGCGGCTGGAAAATATCTGCGCCTCAAAAAGATATTGCGGGGTGTTGCCGGCCTTGATTTCGGTGACGGGTTCGACCTGTTCCTCGGCGGTCTCAAGCGCATGACGGATATGAGCGCTGGGGTCGGACTTTTCCTGCTCCTGCCGCGCGATCCGCGCCACATTCTCGGCATCGAAACGCTTCAGGGCCGGCACGCCAAAGCGGAAGGCCAGGATACAGGCCAGTACAAAGCCGCAGGCCCAATACACATTCTCAAGCATGAGGATTCTTCTATCCCCTAATTTACGGTGGGGCTTATCGTTCGGCCGGCAAAGCTCCACCGGAGCTTTGCTGCTCGGCCTCACGGGAAGAAATTCCGTGCCCCCTGCGTAAATAGTCGTCGCTCTGCATTTCGGCAAGGCGCGAAGCGGTGCGGCGGAAGGCTTCGGCGCCGTCGCCCGCCGGATAAAGCTGGTCCGGCGCCGCTTCGGCCGAGCAGATCAGCTTTGCGCCCTGGTCGTAGAGCGTGTCGATCAGCAGCACAAAACGTCGTGCGGTATCGCGCCGGGTGGGGTCCAGGACCGGAATGTGGTCAACCAGAACGGTATGAAAATGACGGGCGATTTCCAGATAGTCCGCAGCCGCCAGCGGCTTCTCGCAAAGATCGGAAAAAGAAAAGCGGGCCACGCCGCGTGCGGCTTCGGGCACCAGCAAGGTGCGGCCGAAGACCGTCAGGCGTGCCGGATTGCCGCGCGCGCAATCGGTGAGCCGCTGCCAGGCCGCAGTCATCGCCGCGTCGGTTTCGCGCGAAAGCGGTGTGAGATAGACCGGATGACCGGACAGCCGGTGCAGGCGGTAATCGATCGGGCCGCTCAGTTCCAGCACATCCAGGCGCGTTTCGATCAGGCCGATGAAGGGCAAAAATAATTGCCGGTTCAGGCCGCCTTCATAAAGGTTGGCGGGCGCGACATTGCTGGTCGCCACGATTACGGTACCCATCCCCAGCAATTGCTCGAACAGTCGCCCCAGGATCATCGCGTCCGCGACATCGGTGACCTGGAATTCGTCGAAGCACAGCAGTTGCGCCTCGGCGGCTAATGCGCGCGCTACCGCCGGGATAGGATCGTTGGTGTCTGGCTTGGCGCGCTCGGCATGCAGCCGGGCATGGACGTCGGTCATGAAGGCATTGAAATGCACCCGGCGCTTGGGCGCGATCGCGGCTTCCTCGAAGAACATATCCATCAGCATGGATTTGCCCCGCCCGACATCGCCCCAGATATAGAGCCCGCGCGGCGGCTCCTTGCGGCCAAAGAACGAAAATTGTCCCGGGCGGTATTTCGCCAGAAGGCGGGCCAGCACGTTGAGTTTTTCTGCCGCTGCCTGCTGCGCGGAATCAGGCTTGAGCGCGCCGTCCGCCAATGCCCGGCGATAGCGTGTCATCAGCACGGGCTAAACTCACGCGACAGCTTTCTTCCCCGTGAGACCGATAAGCAAAAGCTCCAGTGGAGCTTTTGCCGGTCGAACGCCCGCGCGGCGGGCAGTGTGGCGACGCGACGACGAAGGAAGAAGGATGGGAGAGAGGAGAGTTTCACGCGCCTTCCACAACCAGAATTTCGCCCATGCTGGCCTTGCGGCGGAATTCCGCCGGCGCCTGATATTCCGCAGAACGATAACAGGCGAGCGCCACATCGTAGCTTTCGAATTCGACCACCACATTGCGGCCGCGCCCCTGTCCCTCAACGGCTTCGCAGCGTCCACCGCGCACCAGGAAATTCGCGCCGAATTTCTGATAGGCCGGCGTCGCCGCTGCGACGTAAGATTTATAGGTATCCGCATCCGCGACGTCGATGCGCGCGATCCAGTAACCCTTCGCCATCACGCGGCCCGCAGCAGCTTGCGGTTGACCAGGCATTCGGCGATCTGCACTGCGTTCAGCGCGGCGCCCTTGCGCAGATTGTCCGCCACGATCCATAGCGACAGGCCGTTCTCGACGGTGGGATCCTTGCGGATGCGGCTGACATAGGTGGCGTCCTCGCCGGCACAATCGAGCGGCGTGGCGTAACCACCATCTTCGCGCTTGTCGACCACCAGCACGCCGGGTGCTTCGCGCAGGATGGCGCGGGCCTTTTCGGCGGTGATGGGCTTTTCGAATTCGAGCGTCACGGATTCGCAGTGGCTGATGAAGACCGGCACGCGCACACAGGTTGCGGTGACCTGGATATCGGGATCCAGAATCTTCTGGGTCTCCACCATCATCTTCCACTCTTCCTTGGTGTAGCCGGAATCCAGAAAGACATCGATATGGGGAATGACGTTGAAGGCGATCTGCTTGGGGAATTTCTCGATCTCCACCGGATCGGCCACGAACACCGCGCGGGTCTGGCGGAACAACTCGTCCATCGCATCCTTGCCGGCGCCCGAAACCGATTGATAGGTCGAGATCACGGCCCGCTTGATGACGGCATGATCGTGCAGCGGCTTCAACGCCACCACCAGCTGCACGGTTGAGCAGTTCGGATTGGCCACGATGCCTTTCTTGATGTCATGAAGGGCATCGGCATTCACTTCCGGCACCACCAGCGGCACCTGGCGGTCCATTCGCCAGAAACTGGAATTGTCGATCACGATGGCGCCCTGGGCCGCGATCTTGGGCGACCATTCCTTCGAAATGGCGCTCCCGGCGGACATCAGGCAGATGTCGGTGCCCTTGAAGTCGTAATAATCCAGCGCCTTGATCTTCAGGACGTGATCGCCGAAGGAAACCTGGGTTCCGATGGACCGGGTCGAAGCCAGTGCCACCACTTCGCTGATAGGAAATTGCCTTTCAGCCAGCACGGACAACATCTCGCGCCCGACATTGCCGGTGGCACCTACGACTGCGATTTTGTAGGCCATGCTCAACCTCCAGCGGAACTTCCGTGCGGGCGGAGCAATACTAAAAAGCAGGTGGGGGTGAAAGGGGCAGGACTGGTTCGCGTTTTATTCCCGCTCTTCTATTCGCCGGGGTGCCATTTCAGCCGCAACATGGCGCCATCGCCGCCCACGCCGCCACTGATCGACGGCATATAGCTGGAGGATGAGCTTGGCTGGGTGGAAAAGACGTCCATGCGTCCGTTCCGCACTCCCAGGCTCTGGGCGGCTTCCTCGACATAGGTCATGGCATATGGGGGGCCGGTATCATCGTAAACGGGCTTGGGCGCCCCGGGATACCGCAGAATGCCGGAGACATGGTTCTGGCCAGGGATCGACACGCCGGCCGCCGCGGGAGTTCCGCAGGCTGCCCCGAGAAAAACGGCTAAAATCAGGAGCTTTTTTTTCATGGCGCCGGAACCGGCAGGGTTACAGAATGAAAACTCGATGCCGCCACTGTCGTTGCATGGTTTTTTTGTGGTCCGGTAAGGATCTTCTGGAAAGATCGGTACACAGACCATAGGATCGCCCCGCTTGGGCGGGCGCAAAACGCGAGAAAGCAAACAATGAAGAGAAGTTTCCGGGCGGGCGCCTGTGCCACCCTCATGTGCTTTACGAGCGCTACTTTGGCTCAGGCCAAGGGTGGTGCAGCCTGTGCCAGTGAAGCCGAGATTTCGGCGATTCAGGTTTCCGCAGTGCATCAGGAACTCACGGACGCGGCACTTGCCTGCGGCCCGCGCGAGACCGAATTTTATAATCGCTTCCAGACCGTCTTTAACAAGGAGCTGCGCCGCTCCGATGCGCAGATGCTGACCATGTTCAAGCGGCTCTATGGTTCGTCCAAGGGCGACAACGCGTATGATTCCTATAAGACACGCGCCATCGCCCATGCCGAACAACGCCGCACTGTCCCCGGTGCGCATGAGAATTTCTGCAAGACTGCCGATATCGTGTTTGCCGCGGCCCTGGCGCCCGACAAGCCGGTGCTGGAGGATTTTGTTGCCGGGGTTCCCGTCTATGAGAACAATCCGGTCAATGCCTGCGAGGTTAGTGTCTCCGTGACCCTGCAGGGCGTTGCGGCCGGGCCTGGTATTTTGCCAAGGGCGCGGCCCGCGCTGCCAGGCGATCCGCCCAATCAGAATTTGTTTCCCTGACATGAAAACGGCGGCTGCGAGGCCGCCGTTTTT
>JBEPVO010000083.1:0-11898 GCA_041690975.1 Alphaproteobacteria bacterium | reverse complement strand
GCAGCAGCACGCGGAAGGTGTCGCGGATATTGTCGGGATGGAATTCGGCGAAGCTCTCGGCGCAGTCCCCGCCCTGCAGGAGGAACGCCTTGCCTTGGGCGACCTGGCCCAGCTGGGTCATCAAGTTGCGGGCCTCGCCTGCGAATACCAGCGGGGGGTGAGACTTGAGCTGCGTCAGGGCGCGGTCCAGCGCCGCCTGGTCCGGATATTCCGGCACCTGACGGATCGGCTTGGTCTGCCAGCTTTGCGGGGTCCAGGGCTGGGCCACGCGTCTCTCCTGCGAAATCGGCTCTGGGATATAGGGGAAGCGCCGTTCCAATAGAAGAGGCGGCTTGACCGGACGGTCCGGCTTGCCCGCAAGGCGCAGAAAACAGGGAAAACTGTCGAAAAGGTCAGTTCTTTGCTGCCCTGGCCTGGGCGCGCCTGGCGTCGTCCAGCACGTCGCTGAGACTGCCCGCTCCCGGCGACCAGCGCCGCGCCCGGGCAGCCTCCCGCTGCAGGTCGGCGACACTGACCGCCCGGCTGGCATTGTTGATATTCTCGGCGAAGCGGTTGCGCTGGATCGGGGTGGAACGCTGCATGGCCGCGACCATGAAATAGGCGGCCTTGTCATTGTCCTGCGGCAGCGCCCGTCCCTTGAAATAAGCGTTGGAGATGTTGAACAGCGCGACGGGATTGCCCTGCTCCGCTGCCTTCACCGTCCAGACCATCCCTTGATAAGGATCGGCCGGAACGCCGCGCCCGGTGAAATAGAGATAGCCGAGGCCGACCTGCCCGCCGGGCAGTCCTTCGGCAGCAGCCTTGGACAGAAGCGCGAAGGCTTTGTTGTCATCCTGCGCTACACCCTCACCATTCATATACGCGTCACCAAGATTGACCTGCGCGACCGCGTTGCCGCCATCCGCCGCCTTTGTCAGCCAGCTTGCGGCCGCATCCTTATCCTGAATGCCGGTGCATTTTTCCATCAGGAGCATGCCGTAAAGGCGCTCGCCTTCCGCATCGCCGCCTTCCGCCAGCGGTTTGAAGTTGGCACGGGCCAGCGCGTAATTGTGGTTCTTTTCGGCGGCGGTGCCAGCGGCCGCGTTGGGCGTTGCCGGGGCCGTCACGTCTTCGGGCGGCGATATTTTACAGTCCACATTGTTGGTGGTGATAGTGACGGTGGTGTCGGCCAGCGCGGGACATGCCGCTGTAACGACGCAGACAGCCGCCGCCATAAGCGTTGCTTTGAGATGCATACGACCAGGCCCCCTAGCCCAAGCTTGCGCGGTGACAGCCTATTCAGGTGATTGCAAAATCCAAGCGATGGTTGAATTACTTCGGTGACATGTTTTCACGCGAGGTGCGCTTGAAAGCGATCACAAGAGATTCATCCGCACCGATTCCGGTACGGCGACAACAGAACCGGGCCGGGCTAGTCTGAGCGCGCGGGAAAATGGGTAAGGTCATGACACGGCAAAGGCTTTTGCCTTTCTTGCTCTGGGGAATTGCCGCTGCTTTCTGTACAGGCGCACAGGCGCAGACGTCGCCATCCCAATCGCCCGGCTCCTCCGAACCGCCGCTGCGCATCAAGCAATTTCGCGACGACATTGTGGTCGACAGCGAAGGCCGGGCGCAGAGCACCATCACCAACGCCATTCAAGTGCTGAAGGTGCCGCCATCCGGTCCGGTCGGCCAGTTGCCGGTGAGCTACAACGCCACCTTGCAGGACATCGAGATCACCGAGGCCTACACGCAAAAGGCCGACGGCCGGAAGATCCCCGTCGATCCGGGCGCGATCCTCAATCAGCACGCGCCTGCACAGGGCCTTGCGCCGATCTACACGGATGTCGAGCAGAAGGTAATCATCTTCCCCAATGTCGAAGCCGGCGACACCATGGTCTATACGGAAAAGCGCCGCGACAAGCAGGCCATCATCCCCGGTCAGTTCATGATGGCGAATTATCCCAACCTGCTGCTCCAAGTGGGCGACAGCCAGATCACGCTCAACGTTCCCAAGACCATGAGCCTGCATTCTGATTCTAAAGACATGGGTCAGACGATGTCGTCTGTCGGCGATCGCACGGTCTATCATTGGACATTTTCCAATCCCGCCTCGCAGCCGCCATCCACCAGCCCGGTGCCGCATCCCGACAGCAAGCCGCATCTGCGGATTTCCAGCGTGGCGAGCTATGACGATTTCGCCCATGCCTATGCACCGCTGGCGCTGGACAAGATCGTGGCGACACCAGCGATACAAAAACAGGCCGACACCATCACATCCGGCATCACTGATCCCCGCGCCCAGGCGCGGGCGCTGTATGACTGGGTGAGCCGGCATGTCCGCTATGTCGCCATTGAACTGGGCGCGGGCGGGTTCGTGCCCCACGATCCGGACTGGACGCTGACCAATGCTTATGGCGACTGTAAGGATCAGGCGGTGCTGTTCGCATCCTTGCTGAAAGCCAAGAACATTTCCGCCGAGCTGGTTCTGATCGGTACCCAGCCGCGCTATCAGTTCGCCGCCATTCCGGTGATGAGCGATTTCAATCACATGATCGTGTGGCTGCCATCGCTGAAGCTCTATGCCGATACCACAATGGGCACCGCGGCCTTCGCCACCTTGCCGTTGGCGGATGCCGCCAAGCCGGTGGTGCATGTGGTGCGTCAAGGCCCCGCTACACACCGGACGCCGCAGATCGCGGCAGGCGAGTTGACGTCGACCTACAAGATCAATGCCGTCATTCAGCCCGACCGCCGTATCAAGATCGACATGACCCTGGCCGCCAGCGGCGGCTGGGCAGCGGACCTGCGCCGGATCGGGCTTGAGATCCAGTCGCTGGGATCGGCGCAGATGGCGGCTGCCGTCCTCAAGCTGCGCAATTTCCAGCAGACCAGCGGCGGCCAGATCACCGCCGCCCCGACTGACGCGCTGACCCCGGATTATGCGATCAGCGGCGGCGTCACGACGGCGCCGGCTGTCGGTAACACCAATGTCTTTGCCGGCGTCTCCAATGCGTTGCGTCTGCTTGACCGCAGCGGCGATGGACCGATGGGACCGCTCGTCAATCGGGCCGTGAAAGATAGCGACGAGACCATCTGCTACAGTGCCCGGCAGATCGAGGATTTCTCTATCGATTTTGGCGACGCGTTTCACCTGACCCAGCTTCCCGCCGACATGCATCTGAAGACCGCCGCCATCCGCTACGACACCAAATGGTCCAAGGACGGCAACATCGTCACGGTGCACCGCGAATTCGAGAGCAAAGTCGGCGAGCCGGTCTGTTCCGGACCATTGCGCGCCGAAGCCGTGTCGGCGCTGGCAAAAATCCGCGAAGATTTTTCCGTGCAGACGCAGATAGTCCCGATAGCCGAGAAGAATGGCGCCGGCGCACAGTAATCGCGCGCTCAGTCCGGTGTTTTGGAATAGCTCTTGGTCCGCATCGTTACCAGTTCTTCGGCGGCGGTGGGGTGCAGGGCAACGGTATGGTCGAAATCCGCCTTGGTTGCACCCATCCGCAGCGCCAGGGCGGCAAGCTGGATGATCTCGGCGGCGTGATCGCCAAAGATATGCACGCCCAGCACTTTGTTGCTCTTTGAATCCACCACCATCTTCATCGAGGTCCGCACCGCCCGGCCACCCAAGGTGTGCAACAGCGGACGGAAGGTCGATTTGTAGACATCGACGGAATGGCCGGTGAGCAGTGCTTTTTCTTCCGACATGCCCACCACGGCCAGTTCCGGCGTGGTGAAGACGGCGCTGGCGACATTCTCATAATCCGGTTTTGTCGGATTATTCTTGAAAGCAGTCTCGACGAAACACATGGCTTCATGGATCGCCACCGGCGTCAGTTGCAACCGATTGGTGACATCGCCGATGGCATAGATGTTCGGCGCGCTGGTGCGGGAATAGTCATCGACCACCACCTCGCCCTTCATGCCCAGCTCGACACCCGCTTTCTCGACATGCAGCGCGTCGGTATTGGGCTGGCGCCCGATGGCGAGCAGAATCTGGTCGCATTCGATCACGTCGCCTTTGTTGGTCTCGGCATGCAGGCAGTCGCCGCGCTTTTCCACCTTGGTGAATTCGCAGCCCAGCATCACATCCAGCCCGCGCACGCGCATCGAGTCCACCAGCGCATCGCGCATGTCATTGTCGAAACCGCGCAACGGCTTGTCGCCGCGATAGACCAGCGAGACATGCGCGCCCAGGCCATGGAAGATATGAGCGAATTCCAGCGCGATATAGCCGCCGCCCGCGATCAGGATGCGTTTGGGCATTTCCTTAAGATGGAACGCTTCGTTGGAGGTGATGCAGAGTTCGCCGCCGGGAACGATGTGGGTGGTGCCCATCTCGCGTGTCGGCCGGTTGCCGGTGGCGATCAGGATCTTTTCCGCTGTCACCTTCTTCTGGGCATTCAGCAGCATCAGCGTGTGCCCGTCTTCGAACACGGCCCGGTCGGAGAAAATCGTGACGCCGGCAGCTCCCACATTCTTGGTGTAGAGCCCTTCCAGCCGATCGATTTCCTTATCCTTGTTGGCAATGAAGGTCGGCCAGTCAAAGCTCGGTGTGCCGGGAATGTTCCAGCCGTAACCGGGCGCATCCAGGAAATTCTCGGAGAACTGGCTGGCATAGACCAGCAGCTTCTTGGGAATACAGCCGCGGATCACGCAGGTGCCGCCCATGCGATATTCTTCCGCCAGCGCGACGCGCGCACCCGAAAGCGCCGCCATGCGGGCTGCGCGCACGCCGCCCGAGCCGCCGCCGATAACAAATAAATCGTAATCGTATTTGTTCATGCGAGATCGATCACTTCGACTTCACCCGGACCGGCAATGATCAAGGTGGTGGCGATGCCGACGAACAAGCCATGCTCGACCACACCCGGTACGCCATGGATGGCCTTGCCCAGCTTGGCGGCGCTCTGGATCGCGCCCATCCGGCAGTCATAGATCAGATTGCCGCTGTCGGTCTTGAACGGCGCGCCGTCTGTCTGGCGCAGCGTGATCTTCACATCCTTGTACCCCAGACCATCAATGGCGGCCTGCAGCCGCGCCGCAATCGCCTTGTGGCCGAACTCCACCACTTCGACCGGCAACGGAAACTTGCCCAGGCGCGGCACCAGCTTGGTTTCATCGGCAATCACGATCATCTTTTTCGACGAGGCCGCGACGATCTTTTCCCGCAGCAGCATGCCGCCGCCGCCCTTGATCAGATCCAGGTTGCGGTCCGCCTCGTCCGCGCCATCCACCGTCAGGTCTAGCGGCGCCTGATCGTCCAGCGTGGACAAGGTCAGCCCCAGTTTGCGGGCCAATGTGGCTGTGCGTTCGGAGGTCGGTACGCAGAGCAGTTTCTGTCCACCCCGCACCCGGGGCGCCAGCATTTCCACGAACAGTTCGGCGGTCGAGCCGGAGCCCAGCCCCAGCTTCATGCCATCCACCACATACTCAAGAGCCTTGGCGGCGGCAGCGCGTTTCAACGGGGCAAGATCGGTCATGGCCGCGACCATAATGACTGGCGCCGCTAAGTCCAAGCGGCCAAGATCATGTCGCGAGGAATTTTGTGGCCTGAGCAGGAGCGTCGCGCGGAGCGTGCGCATAGCACGTGAGCACGCGCGACGAACTCAGGACGCAAAAGGACCGCGGCTATTCCACCGTCACACTCTTGGCCAGGTTGCGCGGTTGATCGACATCCGTGCCTTTGGCCACGGCGGCGTAATAGGCCAGCAACTGCACCGGGATCGCATAGATCAGCGGCGCCAGGAACGGATCGGCGTCGGGCACCGTGATACTGGCCCAGACCGGACCGGCTTCGGCGATACCGCGCGCGTCAGAGATCAGGAGTATCTTGCCGCCCCGTGCCATCACTTCCTGCATGTTGGAGATGGTCTTTTCGTACAGCGCATCATGCGGCGCGATCACGATGATCGGCACATTCTCGTCGATCAGGGCGATGGGACCGTGCTTCATTTCACCGGCGGCATAGCCTTCAGCATGGATGTAGGAAATTTCCTTGAGCTTCAGCGCCCCTTCCATCGCCAAGGGGAAACTCTGGCCGCGGCCCATATAAAGAACGTCGCTGGCCTTGGCGATCGCCTGGCCCAGCACCGCGATCTTGTCTTCCTGCTTGAGGAATTCGGCGATGTGGCGCGGTGCTTCCAGCAACGCGGCGCACAGATGTTTTTCGTCCGCTTCGCTAAGCTTGCCGCGCGCCACACCTGCCGCAATCGCGAACGCCGCCAGCGCCGCAAGCTGGCAGGTGAAAGCCTTGGTCGAGGCGACGCCGATTTCCGGACCGGCATAAGTGGGCAGCACGATATCGGCTTCACGCGCGATGGAGCTTTCGGCCACATTTACCACCGCGATGGTGGTCTGGCCCTTGGCCTTGGCGTCGCGCAAAGCCGCCAAGGTGTCGGCGGTCTCGCCCGACTGCGACACGAACAAGGCCGCGCCGTCTTTCGGGTACACCGGATCGCGATAGCGCAATTCCGATGCGACGTCGGATTCCACCGCCAGCCCGCCCAGCTTCTCGAACCAGTATTTGCCGACCAGGCCCGCATAATAGGCGGTGCCGCAGGCCGAGATCGTTAGGCGCGAAGCCTTAGCCAGCGCCGCGCGCAAGCCGACGCCGCGATGGCGCACATTGGGTCCCGCCGGATCGAGGTAATGGGCCAAGGTGTGGCCTACCACTTCCGGCTGCTCATGAATTTCCTTGGCCATGAAATGATCATGACCGCCCTTGTCCACCAGCGCGGCGGACGCCGACGTGATCTTGATCTCGCGATTGGTGGGACGGCCCGCCTCATCGAAAATGGCGACATCCGCGCCATTGATCACCGCCACGTCGCCATCCTCCAGATAGGCGACCCGGTTGGTGAAAGGCGCCAGCGCGAAAGCGTCCGAGCCCAGATAGGCTTCGTGCTCAGCATAACCCACCGCCATCGGCGCGCCTTTGCGCGCACCGATCAGAAGGCTTTCATGATCCTTGAAGATCATGGCGATGGAATAGGCGCCGGTCAGGCGCGCCACCGCAGCCTTGGCAGCGGCGTCAGGCGTCATGCCCTTGTCCAGATTGTCGGTGACCAGATGGGCGGCGACTTCGCTGTCGGTCTGGGATTCGAATTTGTGACCCCGGCCGATCAGTTCCGCGCGCAGCTCGCGGAAATTCTCGATGATGCCGTTATGGACAATGGCGACGCGGGCCGTGGCATGGGGATGCGCGTTGGATTCGGTGGGTGCGCCATGGGTGGCCCAGCGCGTGTGGCCGATGCCGGTACGGCCGGGGAGTGGCGCATCGCGCAGCACCGCTTCCAGCTTGGACAATTTGCCGGGCGAACGGCGGCGCTCGATCTGGCCGCCGACCAGGGTGGCGATGCCCGCGGAATCATAACCGCGATATTCCAGACGCTTCAGCGCTTCCAGAATGACGGGCGCTGCTTCGCCGGTGCCTGCGATGCCGACAATCCCACACATTAGCGTTTCTCTTTCTGTTTCATCTCGCGGAAGGCTTTCGCCCAACCGGGTTTTTCCACTTGCTGTCCACGAGCCACGGCCAAGGCATCGGCCGCGACATCTTTGGTAATAACGGAACCTGCACCCGTGATCGCGCCTGCGCCGATCTTCACCGGCGCCACCAGCGCGGTATCCGAGCCGATAAAAGCACCATCGCCGATTTCCGTCCTCGATTTGTCATAGCCGTTATAATTGCAGGTGATAGTACCTGCGCCGATATTGGCCTTGGCGCCGACATCTGCGTCGCCCAAATAGGCCAGATGATTGGCCTTGGTGCCCGAACCGATCCGGCTGTTCTTCACTTCTACGAAATTGCCGATATGGGCGCCTTCGCCGATCACCGAGCCGGGACGCAGACGCGCGAAAGGACCGATAACGGCACCCGCCGCGATATCAGCGCCTTCCAGATGACTGTGGCTCTTGATCTGCGCGCCCGACGCGACACGCACCTCGGGACCGAACACGACAAAGGGCTCGATGGCGACATCGGCCTCCAACACCGTGTCATGGGACAGGAACACCGTCTCCGGCGCGATCATGCCCACACCCGCCGCCAACGCGTTGGCGCGAAGCCGGTTCTGCATACGGCGCTCGGCTTCCGCCAATTCGGCGCGGCTGTTGACGCCCAGCGCATCGTCTTCGGACACGGTGGCGACCGCACAGGCCGCGCCATCGCGTTTGGCCAGCGCCGGCACATCGGTGAGATAGAATTCGCCCTGGGCATTCTTGTTGTCGAGATTTCCAGCCCAGGCGAAAAACTTGCGCGCATCCGCCGCCAGTACGCCGGCATTGCAGAGATCTGTTTTGCGTTCGGCTTCGCTGGCGTCCTTGAATTCCACGATGCGGTCCAGGCTACCGTCGCTGTTCACTATCACCCGGCCATAGGCGCCCGGATCAGCGGCTCGGAAAGCGACGATGGCAAGACCTGCACCCCGCGCCTTGAACGATGCATCGAACATCGAGGCCGTCATCAACGGCATGTCGCCATAAGCGATCACCAATTCGCCGTCGAAGTCCTTCAGCGCCTCGCCTGCGGCGGCAGCGGCATGGCCTGTGCCCAGTTGCTTGTCCTGCACGGCGCTCTGGCAACCCTGGGCCTGGGCATAGTCCCGCACGGCATCGGCACCGGGGGCGATCACCACCACAATGCGCGACACCCCGGCCGCCTTCAGCCCGGCAATGACATGCCCCAGCATGGGCAGGCCCGCGACCTTGTGCAGAACCTTCGCGGTCTGGGATTTCATCCGCGTGCCGGCGCCCGCAGCCAAAATGATCGCGGCCTTATTCATTGCGGACGCCTTCTGTTTTCTGGTCGCATTTTTCCGGCCCGAAACCAATCATGGCCATCGATTGGACGCTTTCCGGAAAAATGCTCCGGGGTCCGGCAGCAAGTATAATGGCAGCTCTGTTCATGGTTCCCGGTAAGTCTCGGCTCAAAAAAGAGGAAGTGACGTTTTGCGACACTATATTGCCCGCAATTTACACCTTATTACTGCCGCATGATCCCCACCCTGATCTTTGACCTGGACGGCACCTTGGTGGACACCGCCCCAGACCTTCTGGCCGCCGCCAATGCCGTCCTGGCGGCCCGAAACCGGCCCGCCATCGAGCCCGCCACCCTGCATCATATGATCGGCTTCGGGGCCCGCTCCCTGATCGCCCAGGCCTTCACTGCCACGGGCGAGGAGGCCCGGGCCGAGGAGATGCCCGCCCTGGAAGCGATCTTCCTGGACCATTACCGGGCGCATTTGGCCGATTTGAGCCGCCCCTTTCCGGGGGTGAAGGAGACTTTGACCCGGCTCAAGGTCGAAGGCGCGCAGATGGCCGTCCTCACCAACAAGCCGCATGTACTAGCCGGGCCATTGCTGGAGCAGTTGGACCTGGTGCGCTTTTTTCCGATCGTCTACGGCGCGGGTTCGCGCGGCTATGTCAAACCCGATCCGCGCATTTTCCATGATGTGGTCGACGAATTGTCGGGCGGCAAAGGCCATGGCGGTCGCGGCGTGATGATCGGGGATTCCGTCACCGATCTGCAAACCGCACGCGCGGCAAGCGTCCCCTGCATTCTGATGTCGTACGGCTATACGCCGGTGCCTGCCGCTTCGCTGGGCGCCGATGTGGTGCTGGATCATTTCGCGCAACTACCAGACGCAATCGGACGGTTGTCGTTCTGATCAACAGCTTCGACTGTCACAATTCCGTTTCCGGACTGGTTCATTCAGACAGTGCGGGATTATGGTGTCCCATCTCCGGAGACAAAGTATGGCCAAGAAATGGAATAAAGTGATCTCTCGCATCCAGGCGCTTGAAGACGCGCTGGCGGGCTTGCTGTCGGGGAAATCCGCGACCAAGCGCCAGAAGACAAAGAAGAAGGCGAAGAAGAAAGCAACCGCTAAAGCCACGGCAAAGGTGAAGACAAAAGCCAAGCCGAAGCGCAAGGCGCTTGCCAAAAAGCCGATCAAGAAAAAAGCCGCGAAACCTGCACGGACCGTCGCTCCTGCTCGCAAGGCGAAGCCCAGCAAGAAAAGACTGCGTATCGTGGTGGCGGAGAATGCGCCCATCCTGCCGCAAGCGCCGCTCCTGTCCCTTTAGTCCCCGGCAAAAACCAGTGGTTGTATCCGTCACCGGCTGACGGTTGCAGGAATTCGGCCTAAAGTGCCCGCGAATCGCGGTGCGGCGGGGACTTTCCATGATGCAGGTTGCAGGGCGGACCGATTGGCTGCGCATGGTGTGGCAATCGCTGGTTACCGGCGCCGGCTTCTTTCTTCTGGGGTATGGCGGCATCCTGCTGACCGGCCATGGCCGCATGATCGCCCTGATCTGGCCCGCCACGGCCTTTGCCGTTTGCATGATCGTGCGCCTGTCGCGCTCACGGCTTCAGGACGCCATGATGCTGGCGGCTACGATCGTTGCCGAGGCCACGATCAATATCGTGATGCAAGCGCCGCCGACGGTTACGGTCGGATTCGGCATCGTCAGTCTGGCCGAAGTGATCAGCGCGGTGTTCGCGGTGCGGCGCTTCGGGCCTATGCGCTTTCGCGATTTGCGCGGTGGCCTGCGTTTTCTGGCCGCCGCCATCATCGCGCCCGCCTTGATCGGTGCGATCCTGGCATCGGGGATCATGATCGCAGTGGGCAATCCCAATTGGCTTACCGACAGCCGCCACTGGTTCTGCGCCAACGCGCTGGGCTTCTGCATTCTGCTGCCCGTCGGGCTGGCGATCTCCTGGCGAAAACTCGCCAAGCTGAAACTGCCCGAGCGCCGCATCGAAGCTGCGCTGGTGTTCATGGGCCTGACCCTGGTCAGCCTTTTCGCCATTCGCGGGATGTCCCATCCCATGCCGTTCATCATCCTGCCGATCGCGCTGGCGGCCACGGTGCGTTTCCGCCTTCTGGGTGCCGGGCTCGCCATGCTGTTGGTGCTGACGGTGATGCTGACGTCCAATTTGGGCGCGGGCACTTCTTCGGAGTATGTGGAACGCATCGAGATGCTGCAGATATTCCTGGCCGTCACCAGCCTGATCTGCACCCGCGCCGCGATGCTGCTCAACGAACGCGATGTGCATCTGGCGTTGATCGAAGGCCGGCGACGCGGGGCGCTGCGCGCCTCGCGCTTCAAGAGCCAGCTTCTTTCTCATGTCGGCAAGGAAGCACGCGGTCCTTTATCGGCGATCATCGGCATTTCCACCGTGCTGGAATCCGGCAAGCTGTCGCCCGACCGCGCCCAGGAATTTGCCCATGTGGTGGCGCATAATGGCGAGCTGCTGCAGCGGCTCTATGCCGACCTGCTCGACCTTTCCCACGATGATACCCGCGCGCTCGCCATCCAGCGCGAAAAAGTGGATGTCGGACAGACTCTCAAGACCTGCATCGGCGCGCTGAGGCTTGACGCCGCGCTAGGCGGCAAGTCGGTGCTGTTGGGCGAAGTGGAGGACGATCTCAGCGTCCAGGCCGACCCCAAGCGGCTGGCACAGATCATCAACCATCTGATCGCCAACTCCTACAAATATGGCGACAATGACTCGCCCATCCGTGTGCGGGCTTCGCGGCTGGGCGACGGCTTCGGGCGGATCGAAATCATGAATACCGGGCCGGGCATTGCCTTGCGCCAGCGCGAAGCGATGTTCAGCCCCTTTGGTCCCGACAGCGGCGGGCGAACCGTGCCGGGCGCTGGCCTGGGCCTCTCCATGGCCCGGCTGCTGGCCGAGAAACAGGGCGGGCGGGTCGATTTCGAGAGCATCCCCGGCCGCCAGACCCGCTTCTGGTTGGATTTGCCGCTGGCCGCTTAGGCATCTGACAAAGTCGCCTTGACAGGAGTTGGGCCGGTCCTTAAGGCGATGCTCCCCTTGGATAAAAGGGCGCGTAGCTCAGCGGGAGAGCACTCCCTTCACACGGGAGGGGTCACAGGTTC
>JBEPVO010000082.1:0-12023 GCA_041690975.1 Alphaproteobacteria bacterium | reverse complement strand
AAGCCGAATTTGGTGGCGATCACCACCTTGTCGCGCATCGGCGCCAGCGCTTCGCCCACCAGCTCTTCATTGTTGTAGGGGCCATAGACTTCGGCGGTATCGAACAACGTCACGCCCTGTTCGACCGCGCCATGAATTAAAGTAATCATCTGCTGCCGGTCGGGCGGCGGGCCATAGCTGTACGTCATGCCCATGCAGCCCAGCCCGATGGCCGAGACTTCCAGCTTTCCCAGTTTGCGCTTCTGCATGGAGTTTCTCCTTGTGACGTCTCTTGTTCAGGCCAGATCACGCACGCCAGATCACATGCGTCAGTCCACTCACGCCAAAATCGTCACCGGCGTGTCCAGGCTGACCGTCTTCCAGATCGTCTCGATGGCGCGGTTGCTGACGCCGATACAGCCATCGGTCCAGTCGGTATCGAAGGCAGTGGGATCGATCTCGCCATAGCCCGCGGGCATGCCGTGAATTTCGATATTGCTGCCCGGCTCCAGCCCAGCGGCCTGCGCCAGCGCGAGATCCCGCGCATTGGGATAGGAGAGATGCAGCGCGCGGTGATACTGGCTTTGCGGATTGAAGGCGTCGATCGCATAACGGCCTTCGGGCGTGCGCCCGTCGCCCTGCATGCGTTTGGGGCCTTTGGGATTGTTGCCCAGCGCAATGGGAAAAGAACGAAACGTCACCCCTGCCCGCATCAGCATCAGCTTACGCTGCGATTTCATCACCACAATGCGCAGGCCGTTTTCGCCTTCGGCCCAGGTCGCAGCCCGCGCTGGTGCCGCCGCCAATCCAGCCGCCAGAGACGAACAAAGTCCCAGACAGACGTTGCGGCGGCCAATGACAAAGCGATCAGGCATTGCCAAAGTCTTGCCGAACAAGACTCTGTCCGCAAGGGTGCCAAAGCGGGATATCAGGGCGTCACGTCATTGGCGGCGCTGATCGTGGGTTCGGACGTGGGTTCGGACGTGGGCGCGTCATCATCCGCCGGGGCCGGGATGGGCTCGCCCGTGGTGATCGCAATCGGCATGCCCGGGCGCTTGATGCCAAGCTCCGCCACCAGCCGCCAATCCACACGCCCCACCTGATCGCCCGCCGCTTGCGCAACACGTTGCTGCAGATCTTCCGGCACGGTCGGCGTCACGATCTGGTTCTCGCTGATCTCGCCGATCTGCGCATGGGTCGGCGCCAGCGCCAGATACAGCGTGCCATCGACCCAGGCGAAACGCATCTCGTCATCGACCACGCGCACCGGCGTGCCGATGGTCACTTCGTCGAACAAGGTCTTGATGTCTTCGGGATACAGATGAATGCAGCCATGGCTGACATTGCGCCCGATGCCATACGGCTTGTTGGTGCCGTGGATCAGATAAGACGGCCAGCCCAGTCGAAACGCATATTCGCCCAGCGGATTATCGGGGCCCGCCGGCACCATGCCCGGCAGATCGGGCTGCTCGGCGCGGATCGATTTGGGCACATACCAGACCGGCTTGACGATTCTGCCCACCACTTTGGTGGTGCCGCGCGGGGTCATGCCCGCTTCGGCGCCGGTGCCGATGGGATAAGTCTGGACGCTCGCGCCGTCCTTGGGAAAATAATACAGCCGCTGCGCCGCGAGATCGATCACGATGCCCTGGCGCGCACCATCGGGCAGAAGAAACAGATTGGGCAGGATGACGGTGCGCCCTTCACCGGGCAGCCACGGATCAAGCTCGCGATCATTGACCGCGATGATCTGGCCATAACCCAGATCATTGTCGCGCGCGACATCCAGCAACGTATCGTCGGCGCTGGTGACGTGCGCGCCGGCCGCGCCCACCATCACCTGATCGGCCACCAGCGGAAATGTTTCCGCCCATGCACAGTTGCTCAAAAGCGCTGGCGCCAACAGTGATGACGTCAGTACGGCAAAAGCAAATGCCGCGCGGCGGGAAAGTTCGCCGCGCGGCATCCGCAATCTGAAAGAGTCGCACATACCGTCTTGTAACTACTTCTTGAGGCCCTTGGCGAACATGCGATCGACCTTGTCGTTCAGCGCATCCACTTTGCTGTTGGCGGCGTCAGCCTTGGCACCGGCCGCATTGGCGGCGGACATGGCGGCATCGGCTTTGCCACCGGCGGTATTGGCGGCAGACATTGCGGCATCGGCGCGCTGGCCCGCCGATTGCGCCGAGGACAGCGCCTGGTCGGCGGTGGACTGGGCGCGCTTAACGTCTTCCATGCTGGCGCAACCACCCAGCAAAAGGGCGGCGGCAAGAACGGCGTAACGGGTGTTTTTCGTCCAGGTCATTGTTTGCATAACCATGCTCCTTGCATGTTCAGCTTCATTCCGGCGTGTGATTGCGAGCATCGCTGGGGGCAAACGCATAATGTACGCCGCCGTCCCCCTGGATATTCGCCCCGAAAATAAGCGTTGATCAATATTGAGACACATAAAAGTCGTGACAATCGACGCCAACGAAACGCGCAAGGCGGTAAATAGTTCCCCCCGGATTTTAAGGGTTTCTTAGCCGCGACCCGCACCGGGACTCGCAAGCGTTAAGAGGTCCCGCGTAAAATCCGGCGATGGGTCAGACCATCAACGATGTGCCGCAGATGATCGCCTATTCCGGCGACCTTCGGCGCCAGGCCAAGGTGACCGAACAGCCCGAGCTTGCGCAAAAGCTGCAGCAATCGGCGAATGCTTTAGAGAAACAGGCGCTGGCAAAAGCGGGCATCGACAATCCGCGCATCGGCAAGCTGCTGGACATGATCGTGTAAGGCCTAGCCTTTCTTAGCGAGTTTACGAGCTTAGAAAGGCTGGCCCCGCTTCGAGCGAAGCGAGGGCGGCGCCCTAGCCGCGCCGGGCCAGCCGGTCCTTGGCGTAACCCGCTTCCTGAAACGCGACGAATTTCGCCAGACGCACCCGCGCCTTTGCGTCGGGCGCGATGTTGTGGGCGCGGCACCAGACCGGAAATTCCTTGACGTCGATCACGACTTTCAGCGCGCGATGACCGCCTTCTTCGATCTCGGCGACCAGCTCGACCGCTTCGGCCAGCCATTCGGAATAATCTTCCGGCAGTTCGTCGCCATCGTCCATCACCGCGCAACAGGCGCGATACGTCTCCGGAGCAAACCAGGGAACACCAACAATTTTCTGCGGTACAAACATTCCGGCACGGCCCTTGTCGATACGCAACGCAACAACGCTGAAATCCTAGCGGCGGTTCGTAAATTCTTTTTAAAAAATTATGGGAGTCGAAGTTGCATCGCGTGACGCCGTAATGCCGTCACAATCGGGCCCGATTACGCAGATGCGAAATCGATTTCGGCAGTTTTTACCGCACCGCCCGTACGCCCGGGCGCGGTTTGGTACGCCCAGTACATATTCGTGAACGCAATAACCTGGCCCGGCGGCGGCGCGCCCCATGCTGTCATGTCTTCGGTCGTATGGGCGTCGGCGACCAAAACCACATCATATCCACGCGTGAAACCGCCATGAATGGTCGAGCGGATGCAGGCATCGCTCTGCGCCCCCGCCACCACCAGCCGCCCGACACCCAGGCCCGCCAGCACGGCTTCCAGGTCGGTGCCCTCGAACGCGTCGCCATAGAATTTCTCGATCATCGGATCGCCGTCGCGCGGGTCCAGTTCCGCCACGATCTGCCAGCGGTCCTCGCCCTTCACCAGATCCTTGTTCTGATGGCGCACCCAGATCACCGGCACGCGCGCCGCCCGCGCCTTGTCGGCCAGCCGCGCGATATTGGCGACCACGCCATCGCGGTCGTGATTGCCCACCACCACACCGGTCTGCACGTCGATGATCAAAAGCGCAGTGTTGGGACGGTTAAGGAGTGTGGTCATGACGGTCCGTTACGCGGGCCCGTCAGCCCGTGCAAAAGGATTTGACGACTTTGCATGGACGCGCATTGCCCGCCTGGCACATGGCCACCGCCAACCGCTCGGCCATCGCCAGCGAGACGCCATGCTCCGCCGCGCCGGTATGTTCGTCGCCCGTGGCCACGGCGGCGCAGCGCCCCCGGAACGCGACATGCTTTTCGCAAACGCCGCGCATCCCCGCCCGCATCTCGCAATCGGTAATCGCCGCATCGGTGGCGGCAGACGCATCGGCCTGCCCGCTGGCAGTGCCATATTGCATGACATAATGGGATTTGGTGGTGGCGATGGCGCCATAGGAGCCCGACGACTGCGCCATAGCCGGAAGCGAAACCACCGCCGTCGCTACGGCCAGCAAAACCGCAAAACGCGCCCTCATGGACAAGCTCCCTGCTCGAACCGGACGACAGTCAAGACCCGGCGCAGCGGTTTGGCAAGGAGGGGAAATCAAGTCAGGCATGGCAAACATGTGGACTGGACAAGATCTGGGGCACCCGAATCCGTCAACGCCCAGCCACACCAAGAAGCGCGATCTTCTTCAAGACAAAGCTGCTGCGATCCCGGTTCAGCCCGGCAATACATACCGACAACAGGGCTGCCAGCAGAAAACCCAGCACCGCGCGCATCGGATCGTCCGTCTCGATCCCTTTGAGGACAAGATTGGTCCCCAACCCCACGTAAAGCGGGACAAACCAGATCCACCACATGACCCGCCGAAGCTGGTTCTGCCGCGCCAACTCCTGCTGATAAAGAGATCGCAGCGGCCCGCTTTGCGTTCCGGGGGGCAGCGATCTCGCCCATCCTTTCACGCCGAGATATACGATGACGGCGATATAGCCACTCAGCATGATCCAGCCCAGGGTCGGCACCAGCCCCGGCTTGGCGTGCCACAAGATCACAGCGGACAGTCCATTCGACACCGTCAGCGCGCCGGTCTCGAACGCATTGCGCCGGAGCGTACGACGCTGGAAATGCCGGTAATCCTCGACAAGCTCGACTGGCCGGCTACCACCCAGCATTGAGCCGATGCGCAGCATGCCCAGGATCGGCAGAGAGAGCGCGCCAATAACGTCTCTCATCACGGAGAGAACCCACCGTTCGGACAGCAGATCGGCCCGCGCTAGCGCAACCAAAGTGATTTCCGCAAGGCTCATGCAGACAAGCGCCACGAATGCGTCAGCCAAAGCCGTTCTCAAGGTGGGATGTTCTGCCGTGCGATAGATGTCGCGAAAAGCCAGGCCGATCAGTGCAGCAAGGGCGGGAATGGCGGCACGAGCCCATATCGGCGGCGTGCCACTTTCGATCGCAAATCCCCCCAGGCACGCGTACAGAATAAAGGCCTGCAGTCCCAGCATCGGTAAGCTCGAGTTGCGCCGCAGCTGACTAGCGAGAATGGCGGGCAGAACGGCCAGCGCCTCGGCAAGATATCGAACTGGCGAGCGATAGCGCTCCCACAGATCACCGGTCACTTCCTCGCGTGCCATCGGCGGGATCAGCCGGCGGACAATCGCTTCCATCACGACGGGCGGGCGGGCTTCCATTTTTGATTCCATATTGTCTCTCCCCACAATTGTTCGATGGCGTCGCAAATTCGCCGTGCCGTCAAAACGGATTCGCGCAGCGCCCGCTCACCGGCATTTTGGAGCTTGTAGTGCCGCTTGGCGCGGCCTCCCCGCTCGGGCGTGGGGTCCGAAAGCCAGGAAGCGACAAGTTTCTTGTCCTCAAGCCGGTCGAGCGTCGCATAGATAGCGCCGAGCGGCGTTCGCTTGGGCCGAGCCAATTCCTCGACCTTGGCGTGAATGCTGACGCCATAGGCATTTTCGCCCAGGCTCAGAATCGCCGTTAACACCAGCTGCTCAAAGGGACCTATCGAGGACGGTTCGACCATTTGTCATACTATGTATGACAAATAGAAACGTGTCAATGAAATCGACACGCGCCGTGGGCTTTCGCGGAATTTGCGGTTGCTTCCGGTTTTTGCAAGCCGCGGTTTGGCAAAACGGTTCACTCGCAGGGGCAAAAAAGATTAGGACACCGGGCCTAAGACCGAAAAAACTCTTCCCGCTTGACAGTAGTCAATATTTCTATAATTGTGGAAATATGGAACATTGGAGAGCCCCATGAAACGCCTTCATATGCACGTCGCAGTCGAAAACCTGGATCGCTCAATCGGCTTCTATTCCACCTTGTTTGGCGCTCCCCCGACCGTCACGAAGGACGACTATGCAAAGTGGATGCTGGACGATCCAAAAGTGAACTTCGCCATTTCGGCGCGCGGCGTCGATGTCGGGCTGGATCATGTCGGCATCCAGGTCGAGAGCGAAGGCGAGTTGCGTGAGTTGGCGGGCCGGTTGAAAGCGGCGGGCGAGACGACCCGCGATCAAGAAGCGGCTAGCTGCTGCTACGCTCAATCGCACAAATCATGGACCGCCGATCCGTCCGGTTTGCGCTGGGAAACCTTCTTCACTTTCGGCGAAGCCACCACTTATGGCGTGGACGATGTGCCACAGATTGACACTGCACCCGCCGCTGCCTGCTGCGCTCCGAAGGCCGATGCGAAGGCCTGCTGCTGATGGCGTCTGCGAAGGTCGTAAAGGCTGTCGACGCGCTTTCCGCGCTGGCGCATGAGGGGCGGTTGTCGATTTTCCGTCTCTTGGTGCGCGCCGGTCGTGGCGGACTGCCGGCGGGAGAGATTGGCCGCAAGCTGGACGTATTGCCGAACACGCTCTCTGCCAGCCTGAACGTGCTGGCCAATGCCGGGCTGGTCAGCTCGCGCCGCGACGGCCGCTCGATTATTTACGCCGCCGATTACGAGCGCATGAGCGGACTGCTGGGTTTTCTCATGGAAGATTGCTGCAATGGCGACGCTTCGATCTGCGCGCCGCTGGCTGCCATCGCCAACCGTGCTGCTTGTTGTTAGGGACCGGCGTGATCGACGGCAAATACAACATCCTGTTTCTGTGCACCGGCAATTCCGCCCGCTCGATTATCGCCGAAGCGATCATGAACCGCGTCGGGAACAGCCGGTTCGCCGCCTATTCTGCGGGATCGCATCCCAACGGCACCGTCAATCCGCATGCCCTCGCGCTGCTGAAGCGGCTGGACTATGACACCAGCCATTTCCGCTCCAAGCCGTGGGACGAATTTGCCAAGCCGGATGCGCCGCCGCTCCATTTCGTGATCACGGTTTGCGACAATGCGGCGGGCGAAGTGTGCCCGATTTGGCCAGGCCAACCAATGACAGCGCATTGGGGGTTGCCCGACCCCGCAGCCGTTAAAGGCTCGGAAGTCGAAATTGCGCTGGCCTTTGCCGATACCTATCGGATGCTGAACAACCGCATATCGGCCTTTGCCAATTTGAAATTGTCGGGCCTGGACCGGATCGCGATCCAGACCCAACTGCGTGAGATCGGCAAAACCGCTCCATGACAGCTTATGGGCTGGGCCAAAGAGCCCTGGCCGAATTGCTGGGGACTCTATTGCTGCTCGTCACCGTCGTCGGTTCCGGGATCATGGCGGAGCGGCTGGCGGGCGGTAATCAGGCCATCGCGCTTTTGGGCAATACGATCCCGACCGGCGCAATGCTGGTCGTGCTGATCCTGATTTTCGGTCCCATTTCCGGGGCGCATTTCAATCCCGCTGTGACATTGGTCTTCGCGGGCCGCGGTGAGACGCACCGTGGAGAAGTCCTGGCTTACATTCCGGCGCAGATCATCGGTGCGATCCTCGGGGTCTGGCTGGCGCACTTGATGTTCGCGGAGCCATTGCTTCAGGTTTCACAAAAGGCACGAGACGGCTTGGGCCAGGGCGTGTCCGAATTTGTTGCGACGTTCGGCCTGATCGCAACCATCTTGGGTGTGAGACGCAACCGCCCGGATACAGTGCCGGTGGCTGTGGGGCTCTACATCACCGCTGCATATTGGTTCACGGCTTCGACATCGTTCGCCAACCCGGCTGTGACCTTGGCGCGAAGCGTAACCGACAGTTTTTCGGGGATCGCGCCGGGGAGCGTTCCTTTGTTTCTGATCGCACAACTCATGGGCGCGGCGGCTGGGGCTTGGACCTTCGGACGCCTTCTGAAGCCGTCATAGGCAGTCAGCGAAAGGTAAAATACAGCGACGACCGCTTAACAGCCGGTTGCACTGCCGCACTCCACCTATAAAACTGGAATCATGAAACTCTGGTACGCCCCCACCTCGCCTTTCGCCCGCAAGGTCCGCATCGCCGCCCATGAACTGGGCCTGGCCAACCGGATCGGCCTGCTCAAGGTCGATCCCTGGACCGATGCGCGGCTGCGCGCCCTCAACCCGCTGGCCAAGGTGCCGACATTGGAGCTGGCCGACGGCAGCGCGATCTATGAATCCGGCCTGATCTGCGAATATCTGGACGCGCAAGCGCAGACACCGCTGCTGTTTCCGCCCGCCGGGCCCGCGCGCTGGCACACTTTGCTGCGCCAGGGCCTGGCCGATGGCGCGGCGTCGTCCGCCGGGCGGCTCTATGCCGAACAGCGCAAGCCCCAGGCCGACCGCATTGCCGCGATGGAAGACCGCTTCCGCGCCGCCATCGACGCCGCGCTCGACGCGATGGAGCAGGACGTGCCCGCGCATGACGCGCCGCTGATCGGCAACATCGCCGCCGCCGCGTTCATCGGCTATCTGGATTTCCGCTTTCCCGCCACCGGCTGGCGCATCGGGCGGCTGAAATTGTCGGCCTGGTTCGATGTCTTTTCCGCCCGCCCGTCGATGACCGACACCGCGCACCGTCCTGCAACGTAACGGCAGCGCGCGACGGAAAACGCGGTAAATGCGCCCGCCAAATCCAGGCAATCCGCGCGTTTAGATTTTGTTTGGCAATGCCGCACCATCATGGGCCGATGGGGGGCGGCGTGCAAACGTTCAAGTCCGTATTCGGCGTGGCCCGGGCGTTCGGGCCCGTGATCTATTGCGGCTATCTGGCCTATTACTTTTTCGATGCCGGCGGATCGGTGCAGGGCGTCCAGGACATCGGCCTTGGCCCGACCGTGCTGGGCCTGGGTGCGGTCGGTCTGCTGTTCTGCGTTCCGCTTGTCATGAAGATCGTCCGGATGTTGCGTACACCGCGTTCGCCCGGATCGGGATCGGGCGGAGACGCGCCGTCAGATGATGACGATGGCGGAGCCGCCGCCGATGCAGCCATCGCCCGCTACATGGCGCGCAAGGCCAAGGAAGACACGTCCGCCAAACCGTCAACCGGCGCGCTGTCTCCGCGTCCCGCACAACATAGCAGCGGACCCGCAAGACGCCCCATCTTCGGACGCAAGGGTTGACCCGGCGCGAGACCGCCCGCCCGTCTATGACCGAAACCGCGCACCGGTAGGGCCGGCGGCGGAATCGAGCGGACTGGATGGCGGGCTCGGCCTTGGCATAGGCTGCGTCCATGAACCGGATGCAAAAATGGCTGAACCGTGCAGCGCGCGAACTGGGCCTTCGAATCGATATTGGCTAAGTCGTCATACTGTCCGATGGCAGAGAGTTTGTAGCCGAAGCTCTTTTTCCCGACCTAAGTAATCCGCTCGGCATCATGGTGTCTCAAACAGAACCTGACAAAATTTCCCTCCAGGAATTGCGCGAAAAAGGGTTTGGGTTTTCGACATTTTTCGCACCCGGTCCTGACGAGGTTTTCGACATTGATGGTTATGCCGAATTGTTCGCTGAGTGGGGCTGGACCGGCCCCGCCGCTTTAAAGCCAGAATGGATGTCCGATCCGCGTTTTTCGATATCCGAAAGACATGACTGACAGAGGTAACGCGGGCCCAAACAAAAAGCGCCCCTGCGGTAACAGGGACGCCTGATGTTCACTCCGCGATGCGCGGCTTACTTCGCCTTCGTCGCGATGCCCATAATTTCATAATGCGCCCCGCCCGACGGGCTGCCGGCGTCGATGCCTGCGCGGCGGCCCTAACGGATCACTTGGACAAATTCGCCTTGAGTACCTGAAAAATCCCGATGCTGACGCCGACGATCGAAGCGCCCGTCAATGCAAGCGCCACCCCCACGAATATTGCCGCAAGCGGGTCGCCCACCACGGGTATGTTGGTCAGCGACTTTCCACCCAGAATGAGAATGACAGTCGCCGCGTAAATCCTCAGCCTCAGATCCGGCGGATTGTTGATCGCGCCGAAGCCGCCCAGGATCAACAACCCGGCGGCCGACATCGGTATGGTAACAAAGGGACTGACGATGGCAAGAATGACGGCGAGAAGGGTCGAAATCGTATAGATCTTGTTCAATTCTGCCTCCTTCATGCGTTGCTGTCGCCCTGATGCGACGCGTAATTCTACTCCTGCGATGACCGGTTGTGGGCGTTATTGCGCGGATTGGTTGGGAACCGGTTGGTGGCCGTCTGGCGCCAGAGTCGATATTGCATCCATCGGATGACCCTTCTGCGGATTGGCATCGCCACACCGCCGCGCCGCAGGCAGCGCCGCGCGATGAGACAATTTGCGATGCGTCAGGCGGTCCGGCAAAACTCCGCCGCCGCCAGCGCGATTTCATCCTTGATACGCAGCTTACGCTTTTCCCGGCGCGAGATCAGCAGGCTTATTTCGCCTTGGTCGCGATGCCCATCACTTCATAATGCGCCCCGCCCAACAGGCTGCCTGCACCGATAAAGGCGCGCGCGGGCAAGGGGCCCTTGAAATAGGTGCGGTACACGGCGTTGAAGTCGGCATAGTCCTTGAGGTCCGCCGCGAAGATCTGCAACCACACCACATCGTCCATCGTGTAGCCCGCCGCCTCCACCGTCTTCTTGACGTTGTTCATCACGACCTTGGCCCCGATGCTGGCGTCCACCGGCTTTTTGCCCGTGTCCGGATCGGTGCCATCGGTGGTGCCCGATATATAAAGATTGCCGTTCGCTTCCACGGCGGCGGAGTATGCGGGCGACGGACCGCTGACCGCACTTCCCCCGGAGGGGAAATGCTTGGCCGGGGCGGCGAGTGCAGGCACGGCGCAAAGACAGGCCGCGGCGGCGATAATGGCGATTACAGGCTTCATGTCGTTCTCCCCAAATGGTTGCGCGGTCTGTGCCGCTACTTAATCGTCAGCTTCTGCACGTCATACATCGAAGCCGAGCCGATATAGATCAGGTTCGGGCTGCGGCAATCCAGCGAATGGATCAGATCGCCGGTGTCTTCCGAACCATGGTCCTGGCCGGTGATGGTCATGCCCAGCACCTTGCCGGTCATGTCCATCTTGTACAGTTTGCCGTTGCCGTCGCCGCTGAACATGTATTGCGTCGGGCCTTGCGTGATGCACAACGCCCAGGGCGCGCCGATGCCGGTGATGGTGCGCAGATAGTTCAGATTGTTGTCATAGACCTGAATGCGGAAATTGCCCCGGTCGCCGACATAGACATTGTTCTTGGCATCCACCGCGATGGTGTGCGGGGTGTTGAACTGGTCCTGCGCGCTGCCGAAGGTGCCCAGCATCTTCAGCCAATGGCCATCGGGCGAGATCTTCACCACCCGCGAATTTTCATAACCATCGGGAATGAAACTGTTGCCTTCCGAATCCCAGGCGATGTCGGTCTCGCGGCCGAACTCGCCCTTGCGGCCGACTGGGCGGCGGTTGAACGCCACGGTCGGGTGGGCGGTTTTCAGGATTTCCAGATTGGCTTCCAGGTAATCGATCGCTTCGGGCGTGCGGCCCAGCCAGAATTCCTGTTCGCCCTTGGGATTATAGCGGATGATCATGCCCGAGCCTTCATCGACCGGCCACACATTGTCGTTCTTATCGACGCGCACGGCATGCGCGAACGAAGCGCCATAGCTGTGCGGCCCCCATTCCTTGACGTATTTGCCGTTGGCTTCGAACTCCCACAGCATCGCCGCCGCGCCGCCGCGCGCAATGCCTTGCGGGTTGCTGCGCGAATAGACGAACAGATGGCCCTTGGAATTGGTCGCCACGCCCATGGTCTCGCCCATGGAGTAGCCGGGAATTTGCAGATGCATATATTCGTCTTTGACGACGTCGAGCTTGGCATAGCCCTTTTCCAGCGCCTCCTGCTGGGCGCGGAAATCCGCAGTGCCGTTGATGCCCTGGGATTGGCCGGCCGTGGTGCCGGCAAGAAGCAGCGCGAGCATGGTCGCGGTTTTACGGAACGTCATGGATGGT
>JBEPVO010000081.1:0-12027 GCA_041690975.1 Alphaproteobacteria bacterium | reverse complement strand
GACCCATCGCTTCATCATCGATCCGATCGACGGCACCACCAATTTCATGCACGGCATCCCCCAGTTCGCGATTTCCATCGGGCTGGAGCGCGAAGGCCATATGGTGTCGGCGCTGGTCTATAACCCCGTCACGGACGATCTTTTCACGGCCGAAAAAGGCCATGGTGCTTTTCTCAACAACAAGCGCCTGCGAGTCGCGGCCCGCAAGGATATGGGTTCCAGCGTCATCGCCACCGGCCTACCCTTCATGGGCAAGGAAGGCCATGCCCGCGCGAGTGCCGAAATGGCGGCGGTGATGAATGTTACCGCCGGCATCCGCCGCATGGGCGCGGCCTCGCTCGACCTAGCCTATGTCGCAGCGGGCCGTTTCGACGGCTTCTGGGAACATGGTCTGCAGCCCTGGGACATCGCGGCGGGCATCCTGCTGGTCAAGGAAGCAGGCGGTGTCATCACCGACATGAATGGCGGCGAGCAGATGATGACCAACGGTCAGGTCCTCTGCGCCAACGAGACTTTGCATCCGCAACTCATGAAGCTGCTGAAAAGCGCGCGGGCTTAAAGCCCGCTTTTTTTATTTGTCGCGCGATCTTGCGGAAAACCGCTACACACTTTTCCGGATCGCGCTCTAGAATTCTATGACTGTCCTGATGCTTTCGCCCGAATGCATCAGGTCGAAGGCTTCGTTGATCCGTTCCAGCGGCAACTTGTGTGTGATCAGGGGATCGATGGCGATCTTCTGGTCCATGTACCAATCGACGATGCCAGGCACTTCGGTGCGTCCGCGCACGCCGCCAAAGGCTGTGCCTTTCCACACCCGGCCTGTCACCAACTGGAACGGGCGCGTCTTGATCTCCTGGCCCGAACCCGCCACGCCGATGATGACACTGACGCCCCAGCCGCGATGGGTGCATTCCAGCGCCTGGCGCATCAGATCGACGCTGCCGACACATTCAAAGGAATAATCCGCGCCACCGCCGGTCAGTTCGACCAGATGCGCGACCAGATCGCCTTTCACATCCTTGGGATTGACGAAATGGGTGAGACCGAACTGCCGCGCCAGCACCTCGCGCGCAGGATTCAGGTCCACGCCCACGATCATGTTGGCGCCTGCCATCCGCGCGCCTTGCAGCACATTGAGGCCGATGCCGCCCAGCCCGAACACCACCACATTGGCGCCCGGCTCGACCTTGGCGGTCTTGATCACCGCGCCGATGCCGGTGGTGACGCCGCAGCCTATGTAACAGACCTTGTCGAACGGAGCGTCATTCCGGATTTTCGCCAGCGCGATCTCCGGCAGGACCGTGAAGTTCGAGAAGGTCGAGCAGCCCATATAGTGATGGATGGGCTTGCCGTTGATGGAAAAGCGGCTGGTGCCGTCCGGCATCAGCCCCTTGCCCTGGGTGGCGCGGATGGAGGTGCAGAGGTTGGTCTTGTGCGAAGTGCAGCTTTTGCACTGGCGGCATTCGGGCGTGTAGAGCGGGATCACGTGATCGCCCGGCTTCACGCTGGTAACGCCCGCCCCGACCTCCCGCACAATGCCCGCACCTTCATGCCCCAGGATGGCGGGGAACAGCCCTTCCGGATCGGCGCCGGAGCGGGTGAATTCGTCGGTATGGCAGACACCGGTAGCCTTGATCTCGACCAGCACTTCGCCGGCGCGAGGACCTTCCAAATCGACCTCTTCAATCACCAGGGGCTTGCCCGGACCATAGGCAACGGCAGCACGCGACTTCATCGTCGACCTCCACAATAGCGGCTCTATACGAACACACGGACTTTCTTCCCCCGTTGGGCGAAGCCCATGACGGGGGAAGATGTCTCTGAGCGCTCACGCGAAAGAGACAGACGGGGGTACATAAAACCACCAATCCTTGCAAAGCGTTAGATTGAGGCTAGGCTGGATTCGGGGTAAAGATTTGTCGAAGCCCAGGCCGGTCCCATGCGTTTGAAAACCGCTACACTGTTGGCGAGCGTCTGGCTTGCAGGGTCCGGCATGGCGTTTGGCCAGACCGTCGATCGCGGCACGGAAGTGACCGTCAATCCCGTGATGGGCGGCCGGGGCGGCCTTCTGCTTTATCCCGGCGACCAGTATATGCGGCGAGTTCAGCCCGCTCTCGAACCGGGCGAATCCATGCGGGACATGGGGCCGATCCAGCTCCATATGCCGATCCATCGCCGAACGGCGGTCCGCAAAGTACCCACCACCCGGACCGCGTCCGCCGAGCAGGCGCCCGCCATTGCGCCCAAGCCCGCACCGGAGAAGCCAAAGGAAAAATCTCCGGCGAAACCCAAACCCCCATCCAAGGCCGTGGCCGCCGCCACACCGCTGCCGGCCCCCGCCTACAATCCCGGCTTCGGCGCTTTCGATACGGGCGCCGCGGGCCTGAGTCTGGCGCCCGCTGCACCGCCATCAGCCGCAGCAGCACCGCCGACCCGCATGGCCAAGGCCAACCCGCCGCCTGCCAATGTCACAGCTTCGCCCACCACCGGCAACGAAACGCCGGGCCTGTCAAAGCGCAGTGTGATCCTGTTCGCGCCCCAGGCCCCCGATCCGGCGGAGTCCGCGCTGGGCGCGATCAAATTCCTGGCCGGCGATCTGAACTCCGCCATGATCAGTGCTTCGTCCCGGGTCCAGATCCAGGCCTATGGCGGCAATCGCGGCGACAAGGGCTCCGATGCCAGGCGGCTGTCGCTCAAGCGGGCGCTGGCGATCCGCCAAGTCCTGATCGATGACGGCGTCCCTGCCGAGCGCATCGATGTGCGCGCCATGGGCGGCGTGGACGACAAGGGCCCCGCCGACCGCGTGGATGTATATGTAAAAGCCTGATCCACGAAGATCAGGTCATCTCCACATCCTTGGCTTCCGGACCGAATTTCATGCAGAGCGCGATGACCAGGCAGGCGCAGATTGCCACCGACGCCAGTGCGACGGCATAATTGCCGCCGCTCCGCTCGGCCACCGTGGTCTGCAGCACCGCATTGACCGAGGCGATGAGATTGCCCAGCTGATAAACGGTACCGGGAAACGTGCCGCGCGCATCGGACGGCGACAATTCATTGAGATGAGCCGGCACCACGCCCCAAGCGCCCTGCACCAGGAACTGCATCATGATGGCGCCCAGGCCCAGCAGCGCCGCCGTTGGCGAGAAGGCCCATAGGAACGCCACCGGAATCGCGATCAGTGCGGCGGTCATGGATGCCCGGCGACGGCCGAAACGCTGGCTGAGAATGCCGAATGTCATCCCCCCCGCGATAGCGGCGATATTGTAGAGGATCGCGATCAGGGACACCGTTCCATTGCCGAAGCCATGCTGCTTCTGCAGGAAGGTGGGATAGATGTCCTGCGTGCCATGGCTGAAGAAATTGAAAGCCGTCATCATCACAACCGCGAACAGCAACAGCTTCCAATGCTTGCGCACAAAAGGCGAAACAAAATAGGCGGCCACCGCCGCTATCGGCACGATGATCGCAACGCCATACCAGCCGAAATTCGGATAGAGCAGCCGCGAGGCCAGAAGATAGGTGAGAAATCCTGCGATCAGGATGCCCACCACCTGCATGGCCAGCAGCGGCATCGTGATCTGGGCAGCGCGTCCGTGATTATGGACAGGCGATTCCTTCACCGTCATCCAGATATAGGCGATCAGGACCGCAGCCGGCGCCAAACCCAGAATGAACAGACCGCGCCATCCCAGAGCGGAATAAAACAGATAGAACACAATCGAGGCGAACAGATAGCCGGTGGCATATCCGGATTGCAGCAAGCCTGAGACAAACCCCCGCTTCTCGCTTTTGACGGTTTCGAACGCCAGCGAGGCGCCAATGCCCCAGATGCCACCCATCGCCACCCCGAACAGCGATCGGATGATGTAGAAGCCGATAAGGCTGGGCGCGAAAGCGGTAAGAAATCCGAACAGCGAGTAAAATGCGATGTTGATCATCAGCACCGGACGCCGCCCGAACCGGTCGGCCAGGCGCCCGAAAATGAAGGCGCCCAAGGGCCGAAAGCCCAAGGTCAGGGTTAGAGCCCAGGCTACCCCGGAAATCGGCACCTGAAAGCTGGCGGCGACATCGCTGAGCACGAAGACCAGGACGAAGAAATCGAAGGCGTCCAGGGACCAGGCCAGAAAGGCCGCACCCACCGCGTGCCGCTCGCGCGATGTCCAGCCCTTCAGAATCGCCATAAATCCCCTCCCAGTTTTGACGCAGCATTTCAGGTGGCGGCCGCCTTGGGAACCCCTACAAATTTCCAACCGGCCCCATAGCGCATTTGCGATAGCAACGTTACAGGCTAGAAAGCCCTCGGATTAATTTGTGGAATTCCATGCGCGCCGTCCTTGCCGCCCTGTTGTTACTGGCCGTCACCCGCCCTGCCATGGCCAGCGGCATTGAGGGCGCCGGTACCGGTGTCGCCATTGCGCTGCCGTTGGTGGCGGGCGGGATCAGCCTTTACAAGGACGACCGCACCGGGCTGGCCCAGCTCACCGTCGATACCGTGGCGACGGTCGGCACCGCCTACGCCCTCAAGCATTTCGTGCGGGAACAGCGGCCCGATAAAAGCGATTTCAAGTCCTTCCCGTCCGATACGTCGGCACTGGCTTTCGCCCCCGCGCAATATCTCTGGGACCGCTATGGCTGGCAGTACGGCCTGCCCGCCTACGCCGCCGCCAGCTTTGTCGGCTACAGCCGCATCGATGCCAAGAAGCATCATTGGTACGACGTCGCCGCCAGCGCCGGCTTCGCCTTTGGATTTTCCAAGATCTTCACCACCCGTTATCGCGCACCGGGATTGCGCTATGGCGCAGCAATCTCGCCGGATGGCGGTCAGTTCCGGCTTTCGTATAATTTTTAAGCGCTCGTCGCGACGTCGGTGAATTTGTCGACCGTGCGCAGCGGCGGAAACAATTTCGCCCAGATCGCCACCACCAGCAATGTGCCGATGCCGCCTAGCACCACAGCAGGCACCGTGCCGAGCAGGGCCGCAGTGGTGCCGGATTCAAATTCGCCCAACTCGTTGGACGCGCCGATGAACAGCATATTCACGGAAGAAACCCGCCCCCGCATTGCGTCCGGCGTCGCCAGTTGAATAAGCGACGAGCGGATATTGACGCTGATCATGTCACTGGCGCCCATCACGAACAGCGCCAGCAGTGAAAGCGGAAACCAGGTGGAAAGTCCGAAAACGATGGTGGCGACGCCGAACACCGCCACCGAGACGAACATCTTGGCGCCGACGCGGCTGGTGATCTGATAGCGGGTCAGATAGGACGCGACAGCAAACGCCCCGGCGGCTGGTGCGCTTCTGAGAATGCCGAACGCAATCGGACCGGCATGCAGGATGTCGCGGGCAAACACCGGCAACAACGCGGTGGCGCCGCCCAGCAACACTGCGAACAGATCCAGCGAAATCGCGCCCAGCATCACCGGCCGCGACCGCACAAAGCGCACGCCTTCGGCGACCCGCTCGACCCCGGATGCCGAACTTTCTTCCGCAACGAAATGCCGCCCGCCAAGGCGCACGACGATAAGGGCGGCCATCGTGAACCCGACAATGCACAGCAAATAAACCGCCGGTGGGCCCAACGCATAAAGAAACCCGCCCAGCGCGGGCCCCGCGATCACGGCTGCGGTGAAGGCCGACGAGTTGATGGAAATGGCGCGCGGCAGCCGCGCCTGATCCACCAGGAACGGCAGCAAAGATTGGCCTGACGGACCGGATAGGCCGCGCGCCGCCCCGAACAAAATCAGGACCAAATAGAAGGGCCACGCGGTATGCGGTGCCAGCAGAGTGAGGGCGAGAAAAAGCGCTGAACAAAATGCCTGCAGCCCGCCCGCGATCGCAGAAACACGGCGCTGGTTGAAGCGGTCGGCGATATCGCCCGCCGGCAAGGTGAGCAGGAACATCGGCACGAACTGGCAAAGGCCCACAAGACCCAGCGCCATCGGCGTTCGTACAATGTCGTAGATCTGCCAGCCGATCGCCACGGACTGAATCTGCATGGCGCAGGTGGAGATGAAGCGCGAGCCCACGAACAGGGACAGGTCACGGCGGCGATAAAGAAAGGGCGGAATGTCGCTCACGGCCGCCGCATTTGCACCAAAGCGCCCGTCAAAACAATGGCGCTTTGCGCAAGTCAGACTCTAGTGAAGCAGACACCGGCTTTCTTCCCCCGCAAGGCGAAGCCTTTGGCGGGGGAAGATGTCTGCTAGCGGGCTTGCCCGCGTGGCAGACAGATGGGGGAAAAAGATTACTTCGAAGCCAATACCGACACGCCGCTCTGCAGATGCAGGACCTGACTCTGCTCGCCGGCATGGAGCGTAAATTTGACCTGGGAGAAGCGCGGCTTGCTCAGCACCGGATGGGCATCGCGGGAAAAACCATAGGGTTCCAGCGGCAGGCCTAGCCAGGTCAGGTCCATTTTGTCGTTGCTGTTGATGTCCTGATAGGCCTCGATCGCATAGATGCCGGGCGGCACGTCGCGCAAGGTGACCACAGTCTCGCCCGCGACAGCGGGAACGTCGGCGGAGGCGACTGGCTTGGCGTCTTCGATGAGATAGCCGCGCTCGTCATAAAGCCCCAGCCGCACCAGGCCGCCATTGCTCACATTCACGACACGAATTGTCAGGGTCGCGGCAGGCGCAACTTCATCAGCCCGCGCCGGCTGGACCAGGGCGACGGCGGCCACCATCCAGGCGAGCAACACGCCCACCGAGGCCAGCCCGAACCAGGCCGCCTTTGCTAAACCGTTCATACTCTGGTGCCCCCCGGCTCCATTTGTCGCCATTTTGTATCAAACTGTCTCTGTTAACGTGGGTTGGCAAGCGAAAAAAACGCCATCGGACCGGGGAATTCCGGTCCGATGGCGCGATATAACTATCAAATGAGGTTTTAAAAGCCCGTAATTGGGGCGATCAGGTCAACTTCGGTTCCAGTTTCTTACAGGCGTCGATCAGGCCTTTGACGGCATCAGCCGATTTCACCAGCGCCGCCTTTTCGTCAGCGGTGAGTTCCAGCTCGACGATCCGCTCGACACCCTTTTCACCGATCACGGTGGGCAAACCGACATAGAGATCCTTGATGCCATAGGCGCCGTCGACATAGGTGGCGCAGGGCAGGATGCGCTTCTGGTCCTTGAGATAGGATTCCGCCATCGCGATGCCAGCGGTGGCCGGGGCGTAATAGGCCGAACCGGTCTTGAGCAGACCGACGATCTCGGCGCCGCCATCGCGAGTGCGCTGGATGATCTGGTCCAAGCGCTCCTGCTTGATCCAGCCCATCTTGACCAGTTCCGGCAGCGGAATGCCCGCCACGGTCGAGAAGCGCGGCATCGGCACCATGGTGTCGCCATGACCGCCCAGCACAAAGGCCGAAACATCTTCGACCGAGACATTCAGCTCGTCGGCCAGGAAGTGGCGGAAACGGGCTGAATCCAGCACACCCGCCATGCCCACGATCTTGTTGTGCGGCACGCCGGAGAATTGGCGCAGCGCCCACACCATCGCGTCCAGCGGATTGGTGATGCAGATCACGAAAGCGTCCGGCGCATTGGCCTTGATGCCTTCGCCCACCGCCGCCATCACCTTCAGGTTGATGCCGATGAGATCGTCGCGGCTCATGCCCGGTTTGCGCGGCACGCCGGCGGTAACGATCACCACATCGGCGCCTTTGATGTCGGCATAGTCGTTGGTGCCCCTGAGCTTGGCATTAAAACCATCGATCGGGCCGGCCTGGGACAGGTCCAGGGCCTTGCCCTGGGGCAGGCCTTCAGCGATGTCGAACATCACCACATCGCCCAACTCCTTGAGAGCGACGAGATGGGCGAGCGTGCCGCCGATTTGTCCGCCGCCAATCAGGGCGATTTTCTTGCGCGCCATGGGAATATCCTTTTGCCGTGAAGAGTGAAAAACCGCGCGCTACCTAGCCTTTGGGGAGAGCGCGGGCAAGGTGACAATTAATCTGGGTCTATTCCGCCACGATCCGGATAAAGCCCATCGCGCCATGCGCGCCGCCGCCGTAACCATCGGTGGCCGAGGACGGCGTGAAATCAAAGGCATAGAGGCCGCCCGGGCCAAACTTCCAATTCTCGACCAGCCACCAGTGATGAATGGCGCTGAAAGATAATTTTCCGGCGTTGCGGACTACCGGTCCGGGAACCAGTTCGTTGCTGCCGATGGTTTCCGCCCGCCGAACAGGGTCCAAGCATCGTTGGGTCGCAATTGCGCTTCCAGCAGCCCCGCGCTTTCGTCGGTGCCGTCGGACAGATGCTTGTTGGCGAAGGCCAGGGTGGCGGCGACGGCGCCAAAGGAAAACGGGTTGCCATAGGCGGCGCTGGCGGTAAGGCGGCGCTCGTCGATCTGTGGCTCCAGGGGTTCGCGGCTGATGAGGGTGCCGCCGGAAAGCTGCAGCGACCAGTGCGGATCGAGATTGCAGGAGAGCCGCGCCGCCGTGGAATCGAAACGGGCGCGATCGAAATTGAACCGGAACTGATCGGGCGCGCGGTGGATGTTTCAGATGATCTGCGAGACAAAAGAAAAAGGCCGGGTGCAGAACACCCGGCCTTTTCTTCGTTCGTAAAAACGATCGTTAGATCGCTTCCTTCAGTTCCTTGGAGGCGCGGAACGCGACCTTCTTGGACGCCTTGATCTTGATCGCTTCGCCCGTCGCGGGGTTGCGGCCCATACGCGGACCGCGCTTGCGCACGACCAGGATACCCAGGCCATTCAGACGGATGCGAGCACCCTTCTTGAGGTGCTTGGTGATCAGGCCGATGATGTCTTCCAGCATCGCATTGGCGCTCTTCTGCGAGAGCTCATGCTTCTCGGCGAGCTGGCTGGCGAGCTGGCGGGTGGAAACGGTTTCGACTTTGACAGCGGCGGTCTTGGTGGTTGCGGCTTTAGTGGGTGCGGCTTTGGTTGCCATGGGATTGTCCCTCTTAACGAATCAACGATGCGCCCAGTTTTACGGCATTTTCTGCGTTTTCAAAAAGGCCAATAGCAAAAAAGCCCCGGAAAACCGGAGCTTTTTGCATTATTCATACCGGAAGTTGCGAAAAGCCCCTGTTTTCGGGCTTTTCCAGCACTCAGTTGGCGTCGGGACCCGCATTTTCCACGCGCTCGGAGATACGCGCGGACTTGCCGGTACGGCCACGCAGGTAATAGAGCTTGGCGCGACGCACTTTGCCCTTGCGCACCACCACCACCGAATCCACCAGCGGCGAATAGATCGGGAAGACGCGTTCCACGCCTTCGCCATACGAAATCTTGCGGACGGTGAAGGCCTCGTTCAGGCCGGCGCCCTGGCGGGCGATGCAGACGCCTTCAAACGCCTGGATGCGTTCGCGGGTTTTGTTCTTCTTGGTCTTTTCGTCAAACGTGACGTCCACCACCTTGACGTTGACCTTGAGGGTGTCGCCCGGACGGAAAGGCGGCAGCGGCTTGGCGCGGACGGTCGACATCTGCTCGGCTTCAAGCGTCTGCAAAAGGTTCATGGCGGCAATCTCCGTACGGCTTTCAGGCCAAAGTGAAGGCGCGGCGTATAGCCTAGCGCTTGGGTTTTTCATAGAGGGTCCAAAGGTCTGGACGACGGCCTTGTGTCAGGGCTTCCGCCCGGGCACGCCGCCATTTGGCAATTTCCTTGTGATTTCCTTGGGTTAGAACGTCCGGGATGGGCCGGTCTTCAAACAATTGCGGCCGGGTGAATTGCGGATATTCCAACAGTCCCGCGGCGAAGCTTTCGTCCTCGGTGGAAGCGTGGTCGCCCAGCACCCCAGGGATCAGCCGGACCGATGCCTCGATCAAGGCCATGGCGGCGATTTCGCCCCCGGCCAGTACAAAGTCGCCCAGGGAAATTTCCTCAATCTGGCGGGCTTCGATCACCCGCTCGTCCAGGCCTTCGAACCGGCCGCACAGCAGCACCGCACCCGGGCCGGCCGCCAGGCCGCGCACCCGCGCCTGTGTCAGCGGCGCTCCGCGCGGCGACAGATAGATCAGGGGCCGCCCGCCAGGGTCCACCGCGTCGATGGCCGCTGCCGCCACATCGGCCCGCATCACCATGCCGGGACCGCCGCCCGCCGGGGTGTCGTCCACGGTGCGATGCTTGCCCAGCCCATGGTCGCGGATATCGCGCACCTCGAGCGACCAGAGATTGTTCGTCGCCGCCTTGCCTAACAGCGATGTGCCCAGCGGTCCGGGAAACATTTCGGGGAAGAGTGTGAGGACGGTGGCCGACCAGTTATTCGACATGGGAAAGACCTGTGACTCCCTTACGGGCGAAGACGCGTTCTCGCTGGCGCGCGAACCTATCGCCCGCGCGGCGATGAAGGCAATGATCACTCGACGTGATCATTGCCTTCATCGTCCTCCGGTACAGCGACCAGAATTCGCCCACCCGCAATATCGATGGTCGGCACGGTCTCGCGGGTGAAGGCGAGCAGCACATTGTCACCGTCGGCCCGCAAGATCTCGATCACGTCGCCGGCGCCGTAATTGTAGACCGCCGCGACCTTGCCCAAGACGCGGCCTTCGCTGTCATGGGCTTCCAGGCCGATCAGGTCGGCATGGTAGAATTCTTCTTCCGAGGTCGCGGGCAATGCCGCGCGATCGACGAAAAGCTCGGTGCCTTTCAACGCCTCGGCAGCGTTGCGGCCATCGATGCCGGAAAAAGAAATCACCGCCTCGCCCGGTTTGCCCGGACGAAAAGCGGTGATCTCGTAAATTTTGCCTTGCTTGTCGCGGAGCGGCCCGTAGGACGGCAGCGCTTCGGGCGTCTCGGTGAAGAGCTTGACCTTCACCGCACCCTTCAGGCCCTGCGCGCCGATCACGGCGGCGAGAAGAACGTCCTTGCTCATATACAAGGCACCTCCCTCGCTTCGCTCGGGGAGGGGCAAGTTTTTCTAGGCTCGCTGACGCTCGCCAAGAAAAACTAAACCGATGTTTCTGCTGCAGCCTTGGCAGCAGCGGCGGCGCGCTCCTGCGCCTTCTTCTTCGGGACGGCCTTTTGCGGATTGTTGTGCACGCGGGCCTTCACCAGACCGGCCTTGGCGAGAAACTTGTGCACGCGATCCGAAGCGGTGGCGCCCTTGGCGATCCAGGTCTTGGCCAGGTCGAGGTCCAGCTTCAGGCGGTCGGCATGATCCGACGGCAGCAGCGGATTGTAGAAGCCGATCTTCTCGATGAAGCGGCCATCGCGCGGCGAACGCGAATCCGAGATCACGATATTGTAGTGAGGACGTTTCTTGGTGCCGGCGCGTGCCAGACGGATACGAAGAGCCATTTCAGTTTTCCTTGCAGTTAAACGGTTAAATCCAATTTGTTCTCAAAAAAAATTCAGCGCCGCGGAAACATGCCGGGCGGCAACCCGCCAGGCATTCCGCCACCACTACCCATTCCACCTTGGCCAGGCATCATCGGCATGCGGCCGCCCTTGCCCATCTTCTTCATCATGTCCGCCATCTGGCGATGCATTTTCAGCAGCTTGTTCACTTCGGAAACTTCGACCCCGGCGCCCGTGGCGATGCGCTTGCGGCGCGAACCGTTGATCACATCGGGATCGGAGCGTTCCACTTTGGTCATCGACTGGATGATGGCTTCCTGGCGGGTGAGAATCTTGTCATCAAGACCCGCTGCTTCCAGCTGGCCTTTGATCTTGCCCACGCCGGGCAACATGCCCAGCACGCCCTTCATGCCGCCCAGCTTCTTCATCTGGTTGAGCTGCGAAGCCAGGTCGTTCATGTCGAACTGACCTTTCTTCATCTTGGCGGCGAGCTTCTCCGCTTCCGCCTTGTCGAGAGTCTCGGACGCCCTTTCGACCAGCGAAACCACATCGCCCATGTCCAGAATGCGCGCGGCGACGCGGTCGGGATGGAAAGCTTCCAGCGCGTCGAGCTTTTCGCCCGCGCCCAGGAACTTGATCGGCGCACCGGTGACGCTGCGCATCGACAGGGCTGCACCGCCGCGGGCATCGCCGTCCACGCGGGTCAGGATGATGCCCGACAGATGCAGCCGGTCGTTGAAGTTCTTGGCGATATG
>JBEPVO010000080.1:0-12034 GCA_041690975.1 Alphaproteobacteria bacterium | reverse complement strand
CGCTCATCAGATGCGCCAGGCCGAATGCATGGCGGCGATGCCACCGGAAAGCGCACGGACCTTGACCTGACCAAGACCGGCTTCGCCGATCATACGGGCGAACTGCTCCGGCGGCGGAAATCGGCGGATGCTTTCGGCCAGATAGCGATAGGAGTCCGCATCGCCCGCTACCATCGCGCCCATTTTCGGCAAGAGCTTGAAGGAATAGGCGTCATAGAGCGTGTCCAGCCCCGGCACATTCACTTTTGAAAATTCCAGGCACAGAAAACGCCCGCCCGGCTTCAGAACCCGGCGCGCTTCCCGGAGCGCGGCATCGATATGGGTGAAATTTCGGATGCCGAAAGCGATGGTATAGGCATCGAATTGTGCGTCCGGGAATGCCAACTTCTCGCCATCGCTGCACACCCATTCGATGTCCTTCTCGCCCTTGGTGCCGGCGCGGCGTCTGCCCTCACCCAACATGGCGGCGTTGATGTCACAGACCGTGATCGCAGCATCCCCGCCCCGTGCGCGCGCCATATCCGCTATGCGAAAAGCGATATCACCGGTGCCGCCCGCGACATCCAGTACCCGCCAACCGGGCCGGGGATTGAGCCATTCCACCATGGCATCCTTCCAGATGCGGTGGATTCCGCCCGACATGACATCGTTCATCAGGTCATAGCGCGCCGCGACCGAGGAGAATACCTCGCCCACAAGCGCTTCCTTATCGGCCTCCGGCACGTCGCGGAAACCGAAGCTGGCGGTTTTGCTGTCGTTCATGCGCCAGACCATAGCGCGGCGGAGGCGGGATGGGCTAGATAAACCCATGCCCGAACTGCCCGAAGTCGAGACTGTGCGCCTGGGTCTTTTGCCCGCGCTGGAAGGCCGCACCATCACCATGGCCCATATCCGGCGCAAGGATTTGCGTCGCCCCTTCCCGCCCCGTTTTGTCGAACGGCTTAATGGTCGCGTCGTTAAAAAACTCACCCGCCGCGCCAAGTATATTCTCGCCGCGCTCGACAGTGGCGAAACCCTGGTGATCCATCTGGGCATGTCGGGGCGCATGAGCGTTTATGCGCAAGGCCGCCAACGCCGCCTGGGCGATTATGTCTATAGCCCGCCGCCGGACGGCGCCGGGAATGGCAAGCATGACCATGTGGTGCTGGAGACCGACGCACCGGCGCGCATCGTCTTCAATGATCATCGCCGTTTCGGATTGATGACATTGATTTCCACCAACGGCCTGGACGAGGACAAATTGTTCAAGGACATCGGCATCGAACCGCTGTCCGCGGGATTCAATACCGGATATCTGGCCGCCGCGCTGGAAGGAAAAAAGACGCCGATCAAATCGGCCCTTCTGGATCAGCGCGTGGTAGCCGGATTGGGCAACATCTATGTCTGCGAGGCACTGCTCATTGCAGGCATTTCGCCCAAGCGACTGGCGGGCGCGGTCAAGCGGGACCAGATCGCGGCCCTGGTGCGCGCCATCAAAACTGTCCTGAAGGATGCGATCGCCGCCGGCGGTTCGACCTTGCGCGATCATGCCCAGGCCACCGGGGATCCGGGCAATTTCCAGCACCGTTTCCTGGTCTATGGCCGGGAAGCAAAGCCCTGCAAAAGCAAGAATTGCGGGGGAACGGTCAAGCGAATCGTCCAGGCCGGGCGCTCGACCTTCTATTGTCCTGTCTGCCAGAAATAACCATCGCCAAAGGCTTTATTGACCACAAAGCGGGGCCGGGCTATATGCCCGCCTCTTTTCCACAGCCAGGAATGCCCATGCCCAATATCGCCTCGTCCCGCAAGCGCGTCCGCACCACGGCAAAACGCACCGCGATCAATACCTCGCGCAGGACCCGCGTCCGCGGCTTCATCCGCAAAGTGGAAGAAGCCATCAACAAGGGCGACAAGGCCGCCGCCCTGGCCGCCCTGAAGGCCGCCGAGCCTGAAATCATGCGGGGCGTCACCAAAGGCGTGCTCCACAAGAACACCGGCTCGCGCAAGGTTTCGCGCCTGACCAAGCGGGTCGCAAAACTGCAAAAATAACCGAAGCCGCTGGAATCGCTTCGGAATCTCCAGACAAAGCCAAGTGTAGGAAAGGCCCGATCACCAAAATCGGGCTTTTTTTATTGTCAGTATGCTGACAGTCATCCGGTCATAACATTTCTGCAGCGCAGCAATGGCAACCGCGACGCTAACCCACTGATTCGATGCGATTTGATCGGGAGATGGTATTTTCCGTATACTGCACAATCATTTAGCGTGATTTGCAAAAGTGAAAAATTTTGTCGAATCAGGCACCGTTCCAGTTTTATTCCTCTTGTGTGTGCGCCTGACTTGATCGTATCTTCCTTAACGGTCGGGGCGGAAACCAGATATGTCGAAGTATAGATATAATAAAAAAGAAGTATTCGGCAAATTTTTTGGTGCTTTTGGCAGTAATTCGAAGAATATAGCGGTCTGATTTCTCGAAATTGTGAACGTTTTATGCTGGGAGATATCCCCGGCAATGCTAGAATTTTCTCAAGGCTGTGGCGATGTCCTCTTCCGCTTCTCAAGAATATGCCGGCGATCTGGGTCTCGCCGAAGCTTGGGATCTCTTGGGGCAGGATCCCAAGGCCCAACTGATCGATGTACGCACCATCGCGGAATGGAATTTTGTTGGCCTGCCCGATCTTTCGGAGCTCCAGCGCCGGGCGCACTGTATCGAATGGCAGAGCTACCCGACCATGCAGCCCAATCCGAATTTCACCGCTGATGCGGCCGAGGCGCTCCAGGCGTCCGGCGCGGGGGCTCAAACCCCCGTCCTGTTTCTTTGCCGGTCCGGGGCCCGGTCCCGCGCAGCCGCTATGGCGATGACACGCGCTGGTTTTGAAAAGGCCTTCAACATCGCCGGCGGCTTCGAAGGCGATCTCGACGGCGATGGGCATCGCGGCCGGGCCAATGGCTGGAAGGCGATGGGCCTTCCCTGGCGGCAAACATGAGGGGAAACGGTCATGCGACGAGGTAAAAGCGGGCACTGAGCGTCTGAATAAAATAGACAAGAGCTTTCAAAAGCTCGCCGGACACGCGGTTCACGCGTGCTGAAACAGATGGGTTTTGAAGTATGGGACATTTGACAGGCAAACCGATGCGGCCGGATTGGCCAAATGCATGGGCGGCAGTGCGCGAGCGCATGCGCCGTGAATTGGGCGATGCGGTCTTCGAGGCCTGGATCGGGCCCCTGAGCCTGGAATCCGCCGATCACGACGAGCTCAAGATCGGTGCCACCAAGCCCTTCGTCCGCAACTGGGTGGCCAATCACTATGTCGCCCGCATCGAGCGCGCTTTCCGCGCCGAAGGGGCCGAACCTGCGTCCATTTCCATCGTGATCTCGGTCGCGCCGCCTCCGGTGGTTGGCGGCGGCGTGATGCGCGAAGCGCCTTCCGCCAATATCAGCTACCTGCCATCGCCCGTACGCGGCGCGGAAGTGGAAGACAATGCGCGCGGTCTTTGGACCCGCATGCTGCATCCCCAGCAGACCTTCGACAGCTTTATTCCCGGCCGGGCCAATGAATTCGGTCATGGCGCGGCGCGCGCCTTTGCCGAGGGCCAGCAATCCGACATCCCGCTGCTGTTCATCCATGGCGGTTTCGGTTTCGGCAAAACACATCTTCTCAACGCCGCGGCGCTGGAATTCCGCAAGCGTGGCCGTCGCACCCTGTTCCTGCGGGCCGAGGATTTCATGCGCCACTTCCTGGGCGCGCTCTATCGCAAGGATACGCTGGCCTTCAAGGAAGAGCTGCGCACCGCCGAAGTGCTGATCATCGACGACCTGCAGCACATCTGCCGCTCCACCGCCACGGCGTCGGAGTTCCTTTACACCGTCAACGCCTTTGCGGATCTGCGCCGCCGGGTGGTAATCGCCGCCGATCGCCCGCCCCAGGCGCTGGAAGGCCTTGGCGCCGACGTCAAGTCGCGCCTGGCGGGTGGGCTTTGCATCGCCCTGGACAAGCCCGACCGCGACACCAGGCTGTCGATCCTGAAAGCGCGCGCGGCAGAATTCGCCCGCCACAAACCCGAAGTGATGCTACCCGAAACAGTGCTTGAGCGGATCGCCGATCTCGATGACGCCAGCCCGCGCGAGATGATCGGGGTTTTCACCAAACTCGCCACCTATGCGGACCTCACCAAGAAGCCCGTCACCTTGGAGACCGCCGAAGAGGCCGTGGGGCTGCGCGCCGGGCCGGGTATCAAGACCTCGATCGAAGATATCCAGCGCAAGACTGCCGAGTTCTACAAGCTCGACATCAAGGATTTCCATTCACCGCAGCGGGCGCGCCGCGTCGCCCGTCCCCGTCAAGTGGCGATGTATCTGTCGCGCAAACTGACCACCCGCTCGCTGCCGGAAATCGGACGCCGTTTTGGCGGTCGGGACCATACGACCGTGCTCCATGCCTGCCGCCGCATCGAGGCCCTGATCGTGGAGGATCCGCTGTTCCGCCAGGAGGTGGATTTCCTCAGCCAGATGCTCCAGCGCAAGGGCGAGCTTTAGAGCTCGGGAAACCCCGGAAAAAGGCTTTATTTTGAGCTGAAAAAACACCGGTTTTGCCGGTGTTTTTTTTGCCCTTTTCCACCCCTTTTGGTATGGTCCTCCACTTGAGTCTTGGGGCCGCCTTCGGGCGACCGGCATCCGTTCCAGAACACAAGAAAATTGGGGTTTTCCGGGCTCTTTTCGATCTCCGAAATTGTCGTCCGGAAACGGGCTTTTGTCAGCGATGGGACGCTTCTTGAGGAAGCGCAAATCAGACCGATGAAGATCAATGTTGAACGCGGTGCATTCCTGAAGGCGCTTTCCCATGTCCAGAGCGTTGTGGAACGGCGCAATACCATTCCGATCCTGTCCAATGTGATGATCGAGGCGGGCAAGAGCGCGCTTAAACTCACCGCCACCGATCTGGATATCGAGATCGTGGAATCCATTCCCGCCGATATCTTGCGCAACGGCTCCGCCACGGCGCCGGCGCATATGCTCTACGACATCGTGCGCAAGCTCCCGGACGGCGCCCAGGTGCAGGTCGAGCTTCTCACCAGCGAAGGTGGACGCCTGGCCGTGTCGGCCGGCTCCTCGCGCTTTGAACTCTCCTGCCTGCCGAAGGAAGATTTCCCCCAGATGGCGGCAGGCACCCTGCCCCACCGTTTCCGACTGGCGGCGGACGATCTCAAGCGCATCATCGACAAGACCCGCTTCGCGATCTCAACGGAAGAGACGCGCTATTATCTGAACGGAATCTATATTCACGCCACCAAGGACACCACGCCGCCGGTGATGCGGGCCGTGGCGACGGACGGCCACCGCCTTGCCCGCTACGAACTCGACCTGCCCGATGGCGCAGCCCAGATTCCCGGCGTCATCATCCCCCGCAAGACGGTGGGTGAATTGCGCAAGCTGCTGGACGATGCCGACGGCGCCATCGAGATCTCGCTGTCCGACACCAAGATTCAATTCGGCTTCAACGGTGTGGAACTGACATCGAAACTGATCGACGGCAACTTCCCGCCCTATGAGCGGGTCATTCCGTCCGGCAACGACAAGGCTTTGGCGCTGGAAGCCAAGGAGTTCTCGCAGTCGGTGGACCGCGTCTCGACCATCTCCGCCGACAAGACCCGGGCGGTGAAGCTCAACATCGCCAAGGACAAGGTGACCCTGTCGGTGGTCAATCCGGAATCCGGCACCGCGACCGAGGATGTCGGCGCCACCTATAGCGCCGCCGCACTGGAGATCGGCTTCAATGCCCGCTATTTGCTGGACATCACCGGCCAGATAGAAGGCAAGGAAGTGCGCTTTCTGCTGTCGGATGCAGGCTCGCCCGCGATCATCGAAGACGCGGAGGATGCGCGCACGCTCTACGTCCTCATGCCGCTCAGGGTCTGACGCGTTGACCGCCGCGCAGGATATGCGCCCTTTGGGCGAAGTTCGCGCCGTTCCGGCGAAGCTCGCGGTGACACGCCTCAGCCTCACCAATTTCCGCTCCTACGCAGCGGGCGAATTGACGACCGCCGGCGCCGCGGTGGTGCTGGCCGGCCCCAATGGTGCGGGCAAGACCAACGTCCTGGATGCGATTTCGCTGCTTTCGCCGGGGCGCGGATTGCGGGGTGCGAAACTCGCAGAACATGTGCGCAAAGGTCCCGCCTCATCCTCCGAAACGCTCTGGGCTGTGGCCGCAAGCGTGAGGCGCGGCGAAACCGAATATGAAATTGGCACTGGCCTGACCGAACAATCCAATTCGCGGCAGGTGCGCCTCAATGGCGTGGACGCCAAGAATTCCGCCGAGTTGGGTGAAGTGGTGCAAATGGTGTGGTTGACCCCCGCCATGGATCGCCTCTTTATCGAAAGCGCGTCGGGCCGCAGACGCTTTCTGGACCGACTGGTGCTGGGTTTCGACACCGGCCATGCCCGGGCTGCCACCCGTTATGAAACCGCGATGCGCGAGCGCGCCCGGCTGCTGAAATATGGCCCCCGCGATCCGGCTTGGCTGGACGGGTTGGAAAATGAAATGGCCGAAGCCGGCATGATGATCGCCGCTGCGCGCGATGCGACGGTTTCGCGCCTCAACAAAGTGCTGGCAGAACGCGGCGGTGCGTTTCCGGCCGCTGCATTGGCCTTGGTGGGCGAGGCGTTCGACACCCAAGATGCTTTGCGCGACGCCATGGCCCGTTCCCGCGTGCGCGATGCCGAAAGCGGCCGCACCAATGCCGGCCCCCATCTTACCGACCTTGCCACACGCCATACGCAGAAGCGGACCGAGGCGCGCGACTGTTCCACCGGCGAACAGAAAGGGTTGCTGATCTCCATCATGCTGGCTTTTGCGCGCGAACTGACCCAGGTGCGTGATGGCATGGCGCCGTTGCTGCTGCTGGACGAAATCGCGGCGCATCTGGATATCGTTCGCCGCGCCGCCCTGTTTGAAGAGATCGCCGATCTTTCCGCCCAGGCCTGGATGACGGGCACCGACCTGTCCTTGTTTGAAGGCGCGCGCGCGCAAATATTTGAAGTTCAAGACGGAAACTTCCGCGAGGTGGGCGCGTGATCCCGCTGCACAGTTTCCTGCTCTATTGCGCGCTCTATGCCGTCGCCATCGCGGTGCCGGGGCCTGGCATCATTTCCATCGTGGCACGTGCGCTGGGTTCGGGCTTCCGCGCCACCGTTCCGGCTTGCCTGGGCGTTGTGGCGGGCGATCTGATCCTGATGACCTTGTCAGCATTGGGCCTAGCCTTGATCGCACAAACGATGGGGCAATTGTTCCAGATCATCAAGATCGCGGGGGGCTTGTATCTGCTCTTCCTCGGCTACAAATACTGGACGGCGAAAGTCTCCGAACAGTTGGAGATCGTTCCCGAAAGCGCCAGCCGCGGCTTCCTCACCCAGATGGGGATCACGCTTTCCAATCCCAAGGCGATTGCCTTTTTCGTGGCGTTGCAGCCCACCGCCATCGATCTCAGCAAACTGACATTCCTGGGCTATCTGGAACTTGTGGGTGCTACTCTGGTGCTGATCCCGGCCATCACGATGGGATATGCTGCCATGGCGGCACGATTGAAGGACTTTGTGGCGAGCGTGAAAGCACGCCGCCGCATCAACAAAGGCGCCGGTGTCGTAATGGCCGGCGCCGGTATCGCGATCATGGTGAAGTAAATGCCAGAAGCAATGAGTGAAGTACCCGCACATCAAGTGACCAACGAATATGGCGCCAGCAGCATCAAGGTGCTGAAGGGCTTGGACGCGGTGCGCAAGCGCCCCGGCATGTATATCGGCGATACCGATGATGGCTCGGGCCTGCACCACATGGTCTATGAAGTCGTGGACAATGCCGTCGATGAAGCCTTGGCAGGTCATGCCGACCGCATCGATGTCGCACTCAATCCCGACGGCTCCTGCACCGTGCGCGACAATGGCCGTGGCGTTCCCACCGGCATCCATGAGGAAGAAGGCGTCAGTGCCGCCGAAGTCATTATGACCCAGCTTCATGCCGGCGGAAAATTCGAGCAGAACGCCTACAAAGTCTCAGGCGGCCTGCATGGCGTCGGCGTCTCGGTGGTCAATGCGCTGTCGGAGGTTCTGGACCTGCGCATTTGGCGCGACGGCAAGGAACATTACATGCAGTTCCGCAACGGCGACGCCGTGGCGCCCTTGAAAATCGTTGCCGATGCGCCCGGCCGCAAGGGCACGGAAGTCACCTTCCTGCCTTCGCCCAACACCTTCACCAAAACCACCTTCGATTACGCCACCCTGGAACACCGCCTGCGCGAGCTGGCTTTCCTTAATTCCGGCGTCACCATCATCTTGGCCGATCGGCGCGGCGTCGAGGCCAAGGAAATCACCTTGCATTACGAAGGCGGCCTGAAGGCGTTCGTGCAATATCTGGATCGCGCCAAGAACGCTCTGATCCCATCGCCTGTGATGATCGCATCGGAACGCGATGGCATGACGGTAGAGATCGCGCTGACCTGGAACGACAGCTATCACGAAAGCACGCTGGTCTTCACCAACAACATTCCCCAGCGCGACGGCGGCACTCATCTGGCCGGCTTCCGGTCCGGTTTGACGCGCGTGGTCACCAAATATGCCGACGACATGGCGAGCGCCAAGAAAGACAAGACAGCGCTGACGGGCGATGATTGCCGCGAAGGCCTGACCTGCGTGCTGTCGGTCAAGGTTCCGGACCCAAAATTCTCGTCTCAGACCAAGGATAAACTGGTCTCCAGCGAAGTACGTCCCGTGGTCGAAGGCGCGCTGATTGATCAGCTGGGCGCCTGGTTTGAGCAACATCCCGCTGAAGCAAAGTCCGTGGTGGGCAAGGTTGTGGAAGCCGCCGCGGCCCGCGAAGCGGCTCGAAAGGCGCGCGAACTGACCCGCCGCAAGGGCGTGCTGGATGGCGCCTCCCTGCCCGGCAAGCTGGCGGATTGCCAGGAGCGCGATCCCAGCAAATGCGAAATCTTCATCGTCGAAGGTGACTCGGCCGGCGGCAGCGCCAAACAGGCGCGCAACCGCGCCAACCAGGCCGTGCTGCCTCTGCGTGGTAAGATCCTGAATATCGAGCGCGCCCGCTTCGACAAAATGCTGTCCTCCGACAGCATCGTGTCGCTGATCACCGCGCTGGGCACCGGCATCGGGCGGGAGGAATTCAATCCCGACAAGCTGCGTTACCATAAAATCATCATCATGACTGACGCCGATGTCGACGGCGCCCATATTCGCACGCTCCTACTCACCTTCTTCTACCGCCAGATGCCGGAGCTGATCGACAGGGGCCATATCTTCATCGCGCAGCCGCCGCTCTATAAGGCGGCACGTGGCAAGTCCGAACGCTATCTCAAGGACGAGTCCGAACTTCAGAAATACCTGATCGAGGAAGGTACGGCCGGCGCCGCCTTCACCTTGCACACCGGCGAGACCGTGACGGGGGCAGACTTCACCGCCCTGGTGAATAGTGCGCGCAGCGCCGTCGCGGCCCTGGACGGTTTTCCGCGCCATTATCCCCGCTTCGTGCTGGAACAAGCGGCGATCTCGGGCGCGATGAATCCGGAAATCCTGGCCGATGCAGCGCGTGCGACGGAAGCAGCGCGCTATATCGCCCAGCGGCTGGATTCCCTCAGCGAAGAATTCGAACGGGGTTGGCATGGCGAGCCCACGCCCGATGGCGGTCTCAAATTCTGGCGCGATGTGCGCGGCGTGCGCGAGGCCGTTGCGATCGACGGGGCGCTGATCGCCAGTGCCGATGCCCGCAAGCTGGATCGGATGGCAACGGAATTACAGCAGACCTACCTGAAATCGGGGACCTTGCGGCGCAAGGATGAGACCCGCGAAATCCATTCCCCCACCGCGCTGATGGAGGCGGTGTTCGAATGGGGCCGCAAAGGTCTTGCGCTACAGCGCTACAAGGGCCTGGGTGAAATGAATCCGGAGCAATTGTGGGAAACCACCTTGGATGAAAACGCCCGCTCGTTGCTGGTGGTCAAGGTGCAGCATGCCGATGAAGCCGGTGAGCTGTTTTCCAAGCTCATGGGCGATGTGGTCGAGCCGCGCCGGGAATTCATCCAGGACAACGCGCTGTCCGCATCCGTGGACATCTGACGGGTTTGCGCCGGAAAATACGAAAAAGGGACGTTAGGTAGATACCGGGCTACCAAACAGGCTCAGGCCTTGGCGCTGACAAGCCAGCAAGCCATCCCGAGGCGGATATCGTCCGTCCCGGTCTGGAGTTTCGCCAGAGCCTGTGCGACAGCGTCCTGCGCCCTTGCCCGGGTCGCATCATCGGCATCGCGAAGCGCCCGCGCTGTGGGACCCATCAACTGCGTCACCTGGAAACTTGCCTCTTGCGGCGAGATGCCCAGGTGCATCATTCCATCAAATTTCTCGATCCCGATTCCAGAGAACCCCGCTTGATTCAAAATGCCTCGCAGACGATCGCCGTCTGCAAAGGCAAACGGGCCCGGCGCATGGGGATGGACGGGCTTCTGTTCCCGCAGCACGGGCTTTGCCGCAGCATAGGTGAACGAAACCCATTCATTCTCATCGACCGAACGCCAGCAGACAAAGGCCAGTCGCCCATCTTTGGCAGCGCCTTTGCGGATATTGGCGAAGGCAGCGGCGGGATCGACAAAGAACATCACGCCGAACCGCGAAAAGATCAGGTCATATTCCGGCAGAAATGGATAAAGCGCAGCATCGGCTTCGATGAACTCGATGTTCTTCTCGTGCGCCCGCGACCGGGCCAGTGCCAGCATGGGCTGCGACACATCCACCCCCGTCACATGACCGCCGGGACCGACCTCTTGCGCCAGCAACAGGCTGGTCACGCCCGCGCCGCAACCGATATCCAGTACCCGCTCACCCGGCTGTGCAGCAGCCAGCTTCAGCGCGGCATCAGCCGCTGCCGAAAGATTACGGTCTGTTTCACTGTTATGCTTTGCCCATTTTTCGCCGGCCGGTCCATTCCAGTAATCGATCTGGGCGCTATTTCCGGTCACGTCTTGTTGGCCTGACGCTTGCGCATAGCCAAGGTCCGCAGCCGCAGGGCATTCAACTTGATGAAACCCTGGGCATCCTTCTGGTCATAGGCGCCCTTGTCGTCCTCAAACGTCACCAGGCTCTCATTGTAGAGCGAGTAAGGCGAGGAACGGCCCACCACCGCGACATTGCCCTTGTAGAGCTTGAGCCGCACGGTACCGGCGACGAACTCCTGGCTCTTGTCGATCAAGGCCTGAAGCATTTCGCGTTCGGGCGAGAACCAGAAGCCGTTATAGATCAGGGCTGCATAGCGCGGCATGATATCGTCCTTCAGATGCGCCGCGCCCCGATCCAGGGTGATGCTTTCGATGCCGCGATGGGCCGCGATCAGGATGGTGCCGCCCGGGGTTTCATAGACACCGCGCGATTTCATGCCGACGAAACGGTTCTCGACCAGATCAAGGCGGCCGATGCCGTTGGCTTTGCCCAGCGCATTCAAGCGCGCAAGTAAATTTGCGGGCGACAGCTTCTCGCCATCGATGGAATTCGCGTCGCCCTTCTCGAAACCGATCTCGACATAGGTCGCCTTGTCGGGCGCCTCCTCTGGAGAAATCGTGCGTTGATAGACGATGCTGTCGGCTTCCTGCGACGGGTCTTCCAGCACTTTTCCTTCGGATGAAGAGTGCAGAAGATTGGCGTCCACCGAGAAAGGCGCTTCGCCGCGCTTGTCCCTGGCGATGGGAATCTGATGCGCTTCGGCGAATTCCAGCAACTTGGTGCGGCTGGTCAGGCTCCATTCCCGCCAGGGCGCAATTACTTTGATGTCGGGCTTGAGCGCATAATAGCCCAGCTCAAAACGCACCTGGTCGTTGCCCTTGCCGGTCGCACCATGGGACACGGCGTCGGCACCGACTTTCTCGGCGATTTCGATCTGCTTCTTGGCGATCAACGGGCGGGCAATGGATGTGCCCAGCAGATAGACGCCTTCATACAGCGCATTGGCCCGGAACATCGGGAAGACATAGTCGCGGACGAATTCCTCGCGCAAATCTTCGATGAAGA
>JBEPVO010000079.1:0-12073 GCA_041690975.1 Alphaproteobacteria bacterium | reverse complement strand
GACCCTAGACGCCCAGACTGTCTCGTTCGTGTCGGTGACGCAGTCCTTCAACACCACGACCTCGATGGGCCGCCTCACCCTCAATGTGTTGCTCTCGTTCGCCCAGTTTGAACGGGAGGTCACGGGCGAGCGTATTCGTGACAAATTCGCGGCTTCCAAAAAGCGAGGCATGTGGATGGGCGGCAACATCCCGCTGGGCTACGACCTCAAGGATCGCAAGCTGGTCATTAACAAGATGGAATCCGAGACGGTTCGGACCATATTTAGGCTCTATGTGGACTTGGGCACCGTCCGGAAGGTCAAGGCCGAGATCGACCGTATGAATCTTCGCACCAAGCTCCATACGCAAACATCCGGCACGACACGCGGTGGACTGCCGTTCCGCATCGGCCATCTCTATACGATCCTGCGTAATTACCTGTATCGAGGAGAGATCAAGCACAAAGGTGCAGTCCATGCCGGTGACCATGAGCCTGTTATCGACCAAACCCTTTGGGACAAGGCGCAAGTCCAGCTCGCCTCGAATGCCGCCATCCGCCGATCGGGCAAATCAAGTAAGGAGCCGAGCCTACTCGCAGGGCTTTTGTTCGATGGCAAGGGCAACCGGATGACCCCGTCGCACGCCGTCAAGAACGGCAAGCGGTACCGCTATTACATCTCCAACAACCTGATTGCCGGCAAAAATCGGGGACGGGAAAACGATCTCGGCGAGGGGCTTCGGACCGCTGCCCAGGAGATTGAGGGACATGTCATCACCGCGATCGCGATGTTCCTCGCCGATCAGCAGAAGGTAGTGGCCGAGATCTGCCCAGATGATGTAGCCCCGAGCATCGCGAAGGCGGTTCTGCATCAAGCAAATTCGCTCGGGAGGTTATTGAAAGCTGATGACACTCAGGATCGCTATGAGTTGATACGGTCCTTGATTGTGCGGGTGGGCATCGATTATGCCTCGATATGCGTTGAACTGCGACGGACGTCCCTCATTGAAAAATTGGGACTTTCGACCGATGGAAGCGCGCGGGGTAACGACACGCCGCTGCAACTCGAGATGCCTGCCGAACTGCGCCGTCTCGGAAAAGAGAAGCGTTTGATTGTGGCCGCGCATGCGCCCAAGGCGAATCCGGACGCCGTGCTGATCAAGGCCATCGTTCGGGGGCATCAGTGGTTCGATCTGCTCAAGAACCGTAAGGCTCTGTCGATCATCGACATCGCCACTGCCGAAAAGCTCCCGCGAACATATGTCGGCAGCGTCATCCCATTCGCGCTACTCGCACCGGACATCACCCAGGCGATCCTGGAAGGGACCCAGCCAATCGATTTGAATCTCGATCGGCTCATCAATCTCTCGCTGTCCATCGACTGGACGGAGCAACGATCCGTTCTCGGCTTCAATTAGCCGCCGGCGCAGTTTAGCGTCACATGAAAGCGTGGAAGGGGACGGTATTGGCCCGCCTTTACAGCGGAAAACCGATGCATATCTCGTGCGAGCGTCAGTCTGAAACTGGCCCCGGGAGCAAAACCGCACAAAATGCCCCGGATCACCGCAATTTGGGGCTATTCACTGGCGCTCACGTGGCTTCACGCCGTCCATGTCTTTGAAATGTCGAGAGAAGTTTTGGCCACCGGAGAATGCCAAATTGAGAGCAGACTGCGTGGCTGGGGGACTAGGATTCGAACCTAGACAGGCAGAGTCAGAGTCTGCAGTCCTACCGTTAGACGATCCCCCAAAACCGGGGGGAAACCCCTTTGGGACCGCCCGTTTAGACCAGCCCGCTGCCCCTTTCAAGGATGCTTTTGGGCGGCTGTTACTACTTGTAGATCTGGCCTCGGATCTCGCCGACTTGACAGGTGGGGCCTGACAGTTTTGCCGCCTTAGGCGGATCCGGGATTGTTAGGCCCAATCGAGGCGGCAGGGCAGCGCGCCAGTTGGGCTGACGACCACGAAGCCCGCCCCATCGATTTTTTCCATGTAAAAGCCCCCGTCGCTCAGGCGGCGGGGGCTTTTGGGTTGGCTCACATATTTATTCTACGGCTCGATCGGCGTCAGGCCGATCATTAATACGAGATTGCTCTCGTTTTTTAGGCTTAGCGATGTGTGTGGCAACCCCGCGAAACCAAATCAATGTTTGGCTGGGTGGGTTGGTGCTCCGTTATCGCGGAGCTTGGCGAATATCAGGTGGAGTTGTTTCCATGCGAAACCTCCCATTTACAGTCAGTTGCACCAACCGCAAAGCCATTCACCTACTGCCGCTCAACTCAACTAGGCGTCACTGATCTGGTCTCCACCAAACCTCTAATCTCTGCGACGGAAAACATCGAGAGATCGAACACACCAGAAGCAACAGCGTTTCGGTGACCGCGACTTTCGGCGGCAACGGTTGAATCATCCTCCCAAAATTCCACCCGGTCAAGAACCATTGCGGGCACCGGAAATGCGCCTGGTTAATGAAGCTTTGATTTCCGCTTGTTCGCCGCGGGACCTATATCTTAGTCCAAACATGATTTTCATGATGCCGCAGCACAGCGGGTTGTGTCGCGCGAAAGGCAGGCCGTGAATTTCTCACGGTGACGAACAGCAATTTGATCTGCACCGACCCTGTCTCTGTGCGTGCGGAAGATATTTCATGCTGACTGGCATGGCTTGCCGGTTTGCACGGCTGTTATTACTTGCGGATCTGGCCGCGGATCTCGCCATCGGCATAAGCGGCGCTATGCATGTCCACATACATGGTTCCGGCCAGCAGGCTGTCGGCCTGCGGCTTCGTTAACGTGACCGCGCCGCTGACCGGGGATTCCGAAACCGGGACGGACAGGACGGAAGCAGCGTTCTCGGTGGGCTTTGCCGGGCCATGCAGGTCGATTTTGGTGGGCGCGGCGCCATCATAGGTCAGGTAATATTCAAGCTGTCCGGTCTGGCCGTTATAGCTGAACTGGCCTTCCCCAAAGGCGTCGCTCTTGTTCTGGGGAACGGCATTGCCGCCCAGCAGATGCGCGGTCAGCGAAACCGTCTGGGCATGGCCAGCGGCAATTGTCGCCAGCAGGATCAGGCCCGTCAAAGCGATCGTCATGCGCATGTCTGCCGCCACCTGTTCTCTGGAATGCGGGGCAGTTTAGCGAGGATTCGCCGACAGAAAAGCGGGCGTAATTGGGTTGCCCGCCCCGCATTTGCCCATGCTAGCGTCCGGGGGCGGGCCGTTCCGCATTCCGAGGCGAAATTGCAGCAAAACCGCGCACAATCGAACGAGCAGACGGGCGAATCGCCCCGGCCGGATGTCGGTGGGGGGCCGCTGCTGGCCGTGCTCGACCTGGGCACCAACAATTGCCGATTGCTGATTGCCCGGCCCGGCCCGTCCGACAGTTTCCGGGTGGTGGACTCGTTTTCCCGCATTGTCCGACTGGGCGAGGGGGTCGGCGAAAGCGGCCGCCTCTGCGACGCCGCCATTGAGCGCACCGTCGCGGCATTGAAGATCTGCGCCCAACGTATCGCGCGCCATCGTGTGCGCCATGTGCGCGCCATCGCCACTCAGGCGGCACGCCAGGCTGCCAACACGGAGATCCTGATCGCCCGCGCCCGCGACGAGGCGGGGATTGCACTCAATGTGATCTCACCGGAGGAGGAAGCCGATCTTGCCGCGCTGGGCTGCGCGCCGCTGGTCGGACGCAAATATCAGGGCGCGCTGATTTTCGACATTGGCGGCGGCTCGACCGAGATCGTGTGGCTGCACAAGCGCGATGGCGAACCGATAAAGCGTTTCTCCGCTTCGTTGCCGGTTGGGGTGGTGAATCTGGCGGAACAGTACGGCGTTGCCGCCCGCAATCGCGATGGTTTCGAAGCAATGTGCGATGCCATGCGGACGCGTTTCGCACCGCTGGCGCAGCAGACCCCGGATTTCGATCCCGCGCACGAACATTTGCTGGGCACCTCCGGCACGGTGACGACCCTTGCCGCCATCGCGCTCAAGCTGCCGCGCTACAACCGCGCCAAGGTGGATGCGAGCTGGCACGAGACCTCCAGGCTTTTGGACGTGGCCGAACGCATCTCCCGGCTGGACATGGCAGCGCTAGCGAAAATGGGGGCCATCGGTCCGGAGCGCGCGGATCTGATGTTGGCGGGTTCGGCGATCTTCGCTGCCATCTGTTCGCTCTGGCCCAGCCCGATGTTGCGCGTGGCCGATCGGGGATTGCGTGAAGGCATGTTGCGTCAGATGCGCGACGAGTTGTCGGCGCGGCGACGGAGGGTTTCCGCGTGAAAGGGCCGGCCGGATCGGGACGCGGCGAAGTGCGCGTCAAGGTGAAGAAGACGCGCGGCCTCAAGGCTTCGTCGCGTGAATGGCTGGCGCGTCAGCTTAACGATCCCTATGTCCATGCGGCAAAGGCCAAGGGCTATCGCAGCCGCGCCGCGTTCAAGCTTCTGGACCTGGACGAGAGATTCCATTTCCTCAAAAAGGGCGCGCGGGTTCTGGATCTGGGCTCGGCGCCCGGCGGCTGGAGCCAGGTCGCGGCGGCAAAAGGCGCCACGGTGGTGGCTGCCGATGTGCTGGAGATGGAAGAGTTGCCGGGTGTCACTTTCTTCCGGGCCGACCTCACCGATGCCGATGTACCCGCGATGCTGAAGGATGCGTTGGGCGGGTCCGCCGATCTGGTGCTCACCGACATGGCGGCGCCGACCACGGGCCATCGCGCCACCGATCATCTGCGTACCACCGCTTTGGTCGAGATCGCGCTGGAAGTGGCGGAAGATGTGTTGCGCCCGGGTGGGGCCTTTGTGGGGAAAGTGTTCCAGGGCGGCGCCACCAACACGCTGCTTGCCCGGATCAAGAAATCATTTGGCGATGTCAAACATGTGAAGCCGCCATCGAGCCGCTCGGATTCAGTGGAGCTTTATCTGGTGGCGCGGGACTTTAAAAAAACCTCCGGCAAATGATTGCCGGAGGTTTTCTCGTTCTCGTCGCCGCCCCTCGCTTAAGCTCGGGGCGTTCGATGCTCAAATCGATCCGCTGGATCGATTTGCCCGGCGATAGGCCGGTCACATCTCACTAAGGCGCCGACTTCAAGCTGATCGAGCCGATGCCCGCCGCTACGTTCAGGCCCTTATTGCCTTCAAGGCTGAGGGGCTGAAGCGCAATGGACTTGTCCAAGCCGCCGAGCAGCACATTCGCACCAACACCGACGCCGACCGTCGCACTGGCGCTGGCACCGGCATAATCGCCTTCCAGCGCACCGGCACGCACGTCGGACGAGGGCGCGAACACGCCCCAAATCAGAACGCCGCCATCGGTGTAGCCGATATCAACGCCGAATTTGGAGATGCTGCCGGTGTAATGCTCACGCGGATGATTGGCCGGGCGATAGGTGCAATGCAGATCCTTGGACGAGCCGAAGATAAAGCCCCAGCCGCTGGCGACATTGCAGGTCAGTTCACCGACCTTGACGCCATGAGGGGCGGCATTCGCCGTGCTCGCCATTGCCAGACCGGTCACGGCAACCGCCGCGCCCATCAGCAAACGAAATTCCTTTTTCATACTGTTCTCCTTCGGAGACAATTTTCTGGGCCCGGCCTAATTGCGGGGCTGCGGGACAAGAACGTTCGCCCCCGACTTCGGTTCCGTCCCGTGCCGTGCCGCAAAGTTGCCAAAATCGCTCAAAAAGCGGGAAAAACGGCCGGTTCCAGGGACCTCTTGCGGAATCAGGGAACCGCTGATACAGGCTCGGCGCTCCAAGACGGAGCCGCCCATGAGCAGCAGTCAGACCATCCGCGAAGCGCTTACCTTCGACGATGTTCTTCTGGTGCCCGGCGCCTCAGAAATCCTGCCCGCCCAAGCCGATACCCGCACCCGGTTGACCAAGTCGGTCGAGCTGGGCATTCCGCTGATCTCCGCCGCGATGGACACGGTGACCGAAGCCGGTCTCGCCATCGCCATGGCCCAGGCCGGCGGCATGGGGGTCATACATAAGAATCTCAGCATCGAGGAACAGGCCGAACAGGTCCGTCGCGTGAAGCGCTTTGAAAGCGGCATGGTGGTCAATCCCGTCACCATCGGGCCCGATGCGACTTTGGCGGATGCTCTGGCGCTGATGGAGCGGCATCACATCTCCGGCGTGCCGGTGGTGGAATCGCCCAACAGCAAGGGCGCCGGCAAGTTGGTCGGCATTCTCACCAACCGCGATGTGCGCTTTGCGGCCGATCCGCGCCAGCGGGTCGCCGAGCTGATGACCAAGGACAAGCTGGTGACGGTGCGCGAAGGCGTCAAGCCGGACGAAGCCAAGCGGTTGCTGCATCAGCATCGCATCGAAAAAATCCTGGTGGTGGACGACGCCTATCGTTGCGTCGGCCTTATCACCGTCAAGGATATCGAGAAGGCGCAGAAATATCCCAATTCCTGCAAAGATGAGCGTGGACGGTTGCGCGTCGCTGCCGCCACCGGCGTGGGCGAAGACGGCTATGCCCGCGCCATGGCGCTGATCGAAGCGGAATGCGACGTGATCATGGTCGATACCGCGCACGGCCATTCGCGCGGTGTGCTGGACACCGTTGCACGCATCAAGAAAGCGTCGAACTATACCCAGGTCGCGGGCGGCAACATCGCCACCAGCGATGGCGCCAAGGCGCTGATCGACGCGGGCGCCGATGCGGTCAAGGTCGGCATCGGTCCGGGTTCGATCTGCACCACCCGCATCGTGGCGGGTGTGGGTGTGCCCCAGTTGACTGCGATCATGGACGCTGTGGAAGCGGCGCATAAAGGCGGAATACCGGTGATCGCCGATGGCGGCATCAAATATTCCGGCGATCTGGCGAAAGCCCTGGCCGCAGGCGCCAGTGTGGCGATGGTGGGATCACTTCTGGCGGGCACCGAAGAGAGCCCGGGCGAAGTGTTCCTTTATCAGGGACGCTCCTATAAAGGCTATCGCGGCATGGGCAGCGTCGGCGCGATGGCGCGTGGTTCGGCCGACCGCTATTTCCAAGCCGAAGTGCGCGACGCGCTCAAGCTGGTGCCGGAAGGCGTCGAGGGTCAGGTTGCGTACAAGGGCCCGGTCGGCGGGGTGGTGCACCAGATCATCGGTGGACTGCGCGCGGCGATGGGCTATACCGGCTGCAAGACGATCGAGGAATTTCACCAGAAGGCGAAATTCGTGCGCATCACCGGGGCGGGCCTGCGTGAAAGTCATGTGCACGACATCACTGTGACGCGCGAAGCCCCCAATTACCCGGGCGGGCAGTAACCAGCTGGAAAGCAGTTGGGCCGTTTGGTTAAGGCTCTTTAAATGCTGTCCGATCCAAACTCGGGTCGATGACGGCGCGCCCATTATACCCTGCTCAAGGCCCAACGGCTCCAACCGTGCGATGGACACTTTTCCGCACGATATGGTGCAGTGTTTTTATTGTGGCGCTGATTGAAGGCCTGCTGGCATTCGCCGGTAACGGCGTGCTGCACGGAATTCTGATCGATCCGGATTGTTATATGCATTTGCAGCGTGCATTCCGTTTGATGACGGGCGGTTGGCGTGCATCGGGCTTCGATCCGCGTGTCAATGCGCCATTCGGATTCGCCATTCATTGGACCAGCTTATTCGACGGGCTGCTGGTCGCGGGTGCCTGGCCACTGACCATACTGGGCCTGAGCGCACGCGACGCGCTTTACGTCTGGGGTTCGATGATCAGCCCGGTTTTGCTGATGCTCGCTATGGCGGTGTTCGCGGTTGGCGTGCGGCCCTGGGTAAAAGGACCATTGTTCCTTTGGCTGACGGTCCTCCTATTTACCCAGGCGCATTTATCGCACGCTTTTTATGCCGGTCGCCCGGATCATCACAGTCTGATCCTGGGCTTGTTCCTGGTGCAGCTCGCCTGGGTCTATGCGGCAATGGACGGACGCACAGGTGGCGGCGCCAAAACACTTGCCATTGCTTTCGCCGCCGGCATCGCAGCGGGGATACAGCTTTGCACCACGGTAGAAGCGCTGCTTATCATTCTTCTGCTCTCCCTGGTCCTCGGTTTCGCTTGGAGCCTGTTTGCGCGGGATGTGTACAAGCTGCTGGCCGCCTATTGGACAGGATGTCTGGCCATGACGTTGGCATGGTTGGCATTGACGCGGGCGTCGTTTTTTTTCGAGCCGGCCTATGATCGCGTATCAATCGTGCATGCCGTGGTACTGGGCACCGGAATTGTCGCCATTGCGCTGGCAGGTTTTCTGGCGCGACACATGCCGCGCCCCGCGGCATTGGGTTTTGGGGCCGTGTTCGCAGCGCTGGTGGTTGCGATGCTCTATCCTGAATTCTTCCTGGGGCCCTGGCCCCATCTGGATCCAACTGTCAGCGCATGGCATCGCGAGATTGGCGAGCTGCAGCCCCTGGTGCCGGACAGTTGGGGGCATCTGGCATCGTTTCTTGGTCAATTTGCGGCGGCACTGATTGCCTTGCCGTTTGTGTTTCACAATCTGCGTCATGGCGAAACGGGAATGCGCCTGGCGATGCTGACAGCGCTGTGCGGTTTCTGCTTGTTCGGCGCCTTGTCGCTGGCACAGATGCGTTGGAGCGGCGAGTTGCAGGCGGTAATGTTGTTGCCTTGGACGCTGACCACCCAACGCATCATGAAGAGTGGTTTTTCGCTCCATCTGGGCGGTCGCAGCATCCCTTTGCGCAGTGGAATTCTGATGGCGGCGCTTCTGCTGCAAATGGCGCCGCTGGCATCCATGCCTGCCTCGCCGGCAGGCAGTGCATCGGCCACATCACAATGCAATTGGACTGCGGCGACGCGCGCTCTTGCCGAAATCCGTCCGCAGACCGGGATGGTAATGACCGAATTATGGTCCGGCCCGGAGATTTTGTGGCGAACCGGCTTCGACGTTGTGGGGGCACCCTATGAAATACCATCGGCCTTGGCAGATACCAAGCTGTTTGAGAATGGCAGCGTCGCCGAAGCAAGCTCGGTGCTGGCGCGGCGCCACGCCGACTATGTTTTGAACTGCGGCCCCGTGCTTCACGCGCGGGCAATGCGGCTTGAACCGCTACCTTTCGCGGTACCCGGCTTTCATTTCTATCGCACCCAGCACTGATCCGGGCTCGCGCGCCAGGCCGTCTGTCTGTTAGAAGTCCGATAAAGGATTGCCGCTTCACATGACACCTGCCGCTCGGCTTCAGGCCGCTATCGAGATTCTAGGCGCTGACAGTGCCCAGCCGGTCGATCGTTATCTCAAGGCCTGGTTTCGCGATCACCGCTTCGCGGGTTCGAAAGATCGGCGCGCCATCACCGAGCAGGTCTATGCCATCCACCGGGGACATGCGCATTTCGCGCACCGGATGGGAAGCGAGGCGCCGCGCGCGCTGGTGATCGCGTCGCTGCTAGTAGGCGGTGAAGATCCGGCGGCATTTTTTACCGGCGGCTATGGCCCCACGCCACTGACGGATGACGAGCGCGCCATCATTGCGGTTGCGCCAGCATCCCTGCCATCCTGGGTGAGTGGGGAATATCCGCTGTGGCTGGAAGCGGAGTTGTTGCGCGCTTTCGCGGGCCGCCTGCCGCAAGAAATGCGCGCCTTTCAAGAACGTGCGCCGGTCGATCTGCGCGTCAACACCCTCAAGACGGAGCGCGATGCGGTGGTGGCGGCGTTGCGGGCCGATGGTTTGGCATGCGATCCACTCGACGATCTGCCTGACTCCATCCGTTGCGAGGCCGGTGCCTCGCTGACCGCGCATCCGCTCTATGAAGCAGGCGCGTTCGAGATTCAGGACGTGTCGGCGCAGAAAGCGGTCGCGTTGTGCGCGGCCAAGCCTGGCATGCGGGTGCTGGATCTGGCAGCGGGGGCAGGCGGCAAGTCGCTGGCGCTGGCGGCTGCGATGCAGAACCAGGGTGAGATCGTCGCCAGCGATATTCGCGGTGCTGCATTATTTGAGCTGGAACGCCGCGCCGTTCGCGCCGGCGCTACCAACATCCGCACATGTTTGTTGGGCGAATTTCCCGCTGGGCCGTTCGACCTGGTGTTGCTGGATGCGCCTTGCAGCGGTTCGGGCACCTGGCGGCGGCAGCCGGAATTGAAATGGCGATTGACGCCGGAACAGCTGGCGGCGCGGATGGCACTTCAGGATTCGCTTCTGGCTCAGGCCGCGTCTGTCGCGCAGACCCGGCTGGTCTATGCCACTTGCTCGATCCTGCCTTGCGAGAACCAGGATCGGGTGGAGGCGTTTCTGATGGCGAACCCAGGTTTCAAACGCGCCCAGGCGGATTTCAACGCATCGCCGGCCGCCACGGACAGCGATGGTTTTTACGCGGCTATACTCACCTGCTGAAGGGTCGATCCTGCACCGGACACTTTGACAGCGTGTGTATAGGTTGATATCAATCTTGTTGTGGCTGGAAAAGAAGCGTGCGCCGTCGCGTTATTCCGTGACGTGGAAGGAGAATATAGCATGACGCAATCAAATCTGGTTCCCGCGGAACAATTGGTGAAGGCGAACCAAGCGCATTTCCCCAACGAGAGCGCAGACTATCGCCAGGCACGCAACGCGCTCCTGGTCGAAGAGATCGAATTGCGGCGCCATCTCGAGCGCGTGTCGCAGATGCGTCGGCAATTGCCGCCCGGCGGCGAAGTGACGAAGGACTATCGCTTTGACGGCGAGACCGGCCCGGTGACGCTTGCGGACCTGTTCGGGGGCAGAGACACACTGATCGTCTACAATTTCATGTTTGGCCCCGCGCGCAAGGCCATGTGCCCCAGTTGCACGTCCTTTATGGGCACATGGGAACAGAAAATGGCCGATATCGAGCAGCGTGCCGCTTTTGTGATGGTGGCGCGTTCGCCGATCGCACGGATTCTGGAGGCCAAAAAATCTCGCGGCTGGACGCATCTGAAGATGGTTTCCGATGCCAGCGGCGACTTCACCCGCGATTATGTCAGCGCCACCGACGAAGACATGCCCGGCTATACGGTCTTCACCCGCAGGGACAGCAAGATCCGGCATTTTTGGAGCGGCGAGATGGGCGGAAGCATGGCCGATCCCGGACAGGATCCCCGGGGCGCCCCGGACCCGGATCCGCTCTGGAGTTTGTTCGACACCACTCCTGAGGGGCGGGGGACGGACTGGTATCCCAAACTCAACTACCCCAACCCGGTATGATGGGTGGGCAAGGTGCGGCCTTTGCCCGCAACCGTCAGTATTTGCGTGGTTTTCCCATCGTCGGGGCACGGTTTTCGGCCATATCCGATGTTTATTGGACGCATAGCTGGCGTCGGTGGTTTTGACTAAAGTCCCCCCATGAACGCCCCCCGCGATTCCTTGATCCTGGCGCTTGTCCTGCTTGCCGCGCCGACTTTTGCCGCCGCGCCCAAGCGGCCTGCGGCGAAGCCCCCGGCGCCGATTACCGCGCCTGTTCCCGTCTATTCGGCGATTGATCTGATCGGCCAGGCGCAGGCGGCTCAGGCCCGGGGTGAAAAGGAATTGGCGGTGCGGCTGGCGCAGTCCGCCATCGTCGCCAATCCGGCTCTGCCCGCCGCCTATAACGCCCTGGGCGATCTTTATGCCGCCGACGGCGATGCCGAGTATGCGCGCTTCTATTATCGCGGCGCTCTGACCATCGATCCCACTGATGCCGATGCGACCAAGGCGATGACCGCTTTGGAGCATGGCGACGACCAACGCGCCGCGAAGGCAGATACAAACAAGCAATGACAGTTTCGGCGCAATGACGGTTCTGGTTCTCGATTTCGGCAGTCAAGTCACACAACTCATCGCGCGACGCGTGCGTGAGGCGGGCGTCTATTGCGAGATCGTGCCTTACAACAAGGCCGATGAAGCGCTGGCGAAAAAACCGCGCGCCATCATTCTTTCGGGTGGTCCGGCCAGCGTCACTGAATCCGACACCCCGCGCGCGCCGCAAAAAGTGTTCGAGCTGGGCGTGCCGGTCCTGGGTATCTGCTATGGCGAGATGACCATGGCGGCCCAGCTGGGCGGGCGGGTCGAAGCCGGGCATGCCCGCGAATTCGGCCGCGCCGATATTCAGGTGCAGCAGCCTTCGCGCCTGCTCGAAGGCCTGGCGGAAAACGGCAGCGAGCCGGTCTGGATGAGCCATGGCGACAAGATC
>JBEPVO010000078.1:0-12366 GCA_041690975.1 Alphaproteobacteria bacterium | reverse complement strand
CGCCAACGGCGCGCATAAGACAGACTCTCCAGACGCACCGCTGGTCATCGCTGGACGCGCCAACAACGCGCTGCATGTCACTGCGCTGAATAAAAGTGCGCAGCGCTTGGGCCTGCATCGCGGCCAGCCGCTGGCCAATGCCCGCGCCATGATCGAAGGGCTTGCCGTCAAGCCTGCTGACGAAAAGGCCGATCTGGCATTGCTGGAAGGCATCGCCGACTGGTGCGACCGCTTCACGCCATTGGTGGCAACCGATGCACCCGACGGACTGTTGCTGGACATTGCCGGGGTCGCGCATCTCTTCGGCGGCGAAGCGGCGATGCTCCAACATGTGCGCGAGAAGATCGCGGCTCAGGGCTTTGCCGTGCAGGCCGCCATCGCGGGCACATCCTTGGCAGCGCGTGCGCTCGCCCGCTACGCCGGGGGCACCATCGCATTGCCCGGCGAAGACGCGATAACCCTGGCGCCGCTTCCCATCGCGGCACTGGATTGCGGCGAGGAAAAATTGCGCGCGTTGAAGCGCGCCGGGCTCAAGACCATCGCTCAGGTGGCGGACCGGGGCCGGGCCGAGTTGACCGCACGCTTGGGCATGAATTTCCTCACCCGCTTGCATGTGATGCTGGGAGCGGAAGAAAAGCCGCTCACGCCCCGCCGGCCGTTACCCGATCTCAGCGCCGCGCATCGCTTTGCCGAACCGGTGGTGACCCAAGACGTCATCAGCAAAAGCCTTCATACCTTGAGCGTGGCGTTGAGCGAGATCCTGGAACGCCAGGGCCAAGGCCTGCGCCTTCTGGAAGCGGTGTTCTTTCGTGCCGATGGCAAGGTAGCGCGCATTACGATCCGGACCGGTGCGCCCCTGCGCGATCCGGATGTGATGCTGCGGCTTTTGAACCAGCGGCTGGATGCGCTGGCCGATCCGCTGGATCCTGGCTTCGGCTTTGACCTGATCCGGTTGGAAGCCTGTATTGCCGAGCAAACGCATCCCACCGAAGCCAGTTTCGATGCCGACGAGAATGCCCGCTGGCAGATCGCATTCCTGGCGGACCGGCTCTGCGCCCGCTTCGGCGAACACCGGGTGCAGCGCTTCGTGCCCCAGGACACGCACATCCCCGAAGCGCAAAGCGTGGCGGTGCCGGCCCAGGATCGCGACTTCGACGGAAGCTGGCTGCGCAAGCGCCGCGAAATCGATCCGCCGCTGCGGCCATTACGGATGCTGGAAAAACCGGAAGAAATTCATTCCGTCATAGCCTCGGTGCCCGATGGCCCGCCCGCGCGCTTCCGCTGGCGGCGAGCGGATTTCGCCGTAGCCCGCGTCGAAGGGCCCGAACGCATCGCCATGGAATGGTGGCGGAAGGAAAAACCGACGCGGGATTATTACCGGGTGGAGACCGAGGACGGCCAGCGTTTCTGGCTTTATCGCGACGGCCTCTTCCGCGAACTGGGCCTGGCCACGCGTTGGTATTTGCAGGGAATATTTGCGTGAATACCGCCGCCTATGTGGAATTGGCCGTCACCACAAATTTCTCGTTCCTGCGCGGCGCGTCTTCTCCCGGTAAATTCGTCGAACAGGCCGCCCTGCTGGGTTACCCCGCCATCGGCATCACCGATCGCAACAGCCTGGCCGGCGTGGTGCGGGCCTTTGCCGAATGGAAGAAACTCGATCCGCAGATACGTCCCCGATTGCTGATCGGGGCACGGCTGGTTTTCCGCGATGGCACCCCGGATATCCTCGCCTATCCCAGGGACCGCAAAGCCTATGCCCGGCTCTGCCGGCTGATATCCATCGGCAAGCTGCGCGCACCCAAAGGCGAATGCTTCCTGGATTTCTCCGATCTGGAAGAGTTTCGCCGCGGCATGCTGTTGATCGTCGTACCGCCCACCGATCTGGAAGCTGTAAAACCAATCCTTGCCTCGCTCGGCAACAACACCTGGCTGGCGGCCTCCATGCTGTATACCGGCGAGGACCGGCGGCGCCTCAAAGCACTCAGGCAAACAGCGCGCGAAACAAAAGTGCCGCTCATCGCCATCAACGATGCGCTGTATCACGACCCCGATCAGCGCGATCTGCAGGATGTCGTCACCTGCATTCGGGAACATGTGACCTTGGAGGCGGCTGGCACGCGGCTGCAGGCCAATGCCGAACGGCATCTGAAATCGGCGGCGGAGATGACGCGGCTGTTTCGCCATTGCTCCGAAGCCATTGCCGAGACCCTGCATTTTGCGCAGTCCATAACATTCACCCTGGCGGAACTGGGCCAGCGCTATCCACGCGAACCGGTGCCCAGGGGCAAGACACCGGACGGATATCTGCGCGAGCTCGCCGAAACGGGATTGAAAAAACATTTTCCAGACGGTGTTCCCGCGCATGTCACGGCGCTGGCCGAAAAAGAACTATGCTTTATCGCCGACCGGAAAATCGCGCATTACTTCCTCACCGTCCGCGATATCGTCGCTTATGCGCGCAGCAAAGATATCCTTTGCCAAGGGCGGGGGTCCGCCGCCAATTCCGTGGTCTGTTATGCGCTGGACGTGACCGCCGTCGATCCCACAAAGATCGATGTCTTATTCGAGCGCTTCCTCAGCAGCGAACGCCGCGAGCCGCCGGACATCGACGTGGATTTCGAGCATGAGCGGCGCGAAGAAGTCATTCAATATATCTATCGGCGCTATGGCCATCGTCGTGCCGCGCTGACAGCGACGGTGATCCATTACCGTCCGCGCAGCGCCATTCGCGAAGTCGGCAAGGTGTTCGGTCTCAGCGAGGATGTGACGGGCCGCTTGGCGGACACAGTCTGGGGGCATCATGGCGACGAGCTGCAAGAGCATCAGATCCGTCAGGGCGAACAAGACCCTTTCAATCGCCTGGTGAAAAGAGCCGTGGGATTTGCCAATCGCCTGATCGAATTTCCCCGCCATCTGTCTCAGCATGTCGGCGGCTTCGTTCTCACCCGTGACAAGCTCGACTGGACCGTTCCCATCGGTCCGGCTGCGATGGACGACCGCTATTTCATCGAATGGGACAAGGATGATCTCGATACGTTGGAGATCATGAAAGTCGATGTACTGGCGCTGGGCATGCTCACTTGCATCCGCAAGGCCTTCCGGCTGATCGATTCCTATACCTATGGTGGTGCGCCGCCTTTGGAATTGGCGGGCGTACCGAAAGAAGATCCCGTCGTTTACGACATGCTGTGCGAGGCCGATGCCATCGGCGTGTTCCAAGTGGAAAGCCGCGCCCAGATGAACATGCTGCCGCGCCTGCGGCCGCGCGAATATTACGATCTGGTGGTGGAAGTGGCGATCGTGCGCCCCGGCCCCATTCAAGGCGGCATGGTGCATCCATACTTGAAACGCCGTGCCGACCCATCTCTCATAAAATTTCCGGCGCCGCACCCCGATCACGGCAAACCGGACGAGTTGTACGAACTCCTCAAGAAAACCAAAGGCGTCCCCTTGTTCCAGGAGCAGGCGATGCGGCTGGCCATCGAAGCTGCCAAATTCACCGCCGATGAGGCCAATGGCCTGCGCCGCGCCATGGCGACCTTCCGCCATCTCGGCACCATCGGCACTTTCCAGGAAAAATTTATCGGTCGCATGATCGCGCGCGGCTATGCAGAAGAATTCGCCAAATCCTGTTTCGAGCAGATCAAAGGATTCGGCTCTTACGGCTTTCCCGAAAGCCATGCCGCCAGCTTTGCGCTGCTGGTCTACATCTCGGCCTGGATCAAGAAGCATCACCCGGCGGCTTTTGCTGCCGCATTGCTCAATTCCCAGCCCATGGGATTTTATGCGCCCGCCGAGATCGTGCGCGATGCGCGCGAGCATCAGGTCAAGGTGCTGACACCCGACGCGGCGTTCAGCGATTGGGATTGCACCCTGGAACGCGACAGCAAGGGCGAAATTTGCTTGCGTCTGGGCCTGCGCCAGGTCGATGGCATCAAGCAAGCCGAAGCCGGCGCCATCATGGACAACCGCGGTTACGGCTATCGCGACTTCGCCGATTTCGCGCGCCGAACAGCGTTGCCGAAGCGCGCTTTGGTGATTCTGGCGGAAGCCGACGCGTTTCGCGGATTCGGACTGGAGCGGCGCGACGGTTTGTGGGCGGTGCGCCGTCTGCCTGATGACAAACCATTACCTTTGTTCGCGCGGCTATCGGCACCCGATCAAGGTTCGGAACAGATCGCACCCCTGCCGTCGATGGCGCTGTCGGAACATGTCCTTACCGATTACCAGACCATCCGGCTGTCCCTGAAAGGCTATCCCACCCAATTTCTTCGGGAACGCTTCGATGCGGAAGGCATCGTCTCCTGCAAGGGTGTCGGCGATCTGAAAGATGGTGCGCCCGCCCGCTGCGCGGGTGTGGTGCTGGTGCGCCAGCGCCCGGGCGAAGGCACGGCAATCTTCGTCACCCTGTCGGACGAAACCGGTGTCTGCAATGTCGTGATCTGGGAAAGACTGTTCAAGCTGTATCGCAAGGAAGTGATGGGCGCGCGCCTGCTGGTGGCGGAAGGGTTGGTCCAGAAAAGTCCGGAAGGCGTGGTGCATCTGATGGCGACCCGCCTGATCGATCGCAGCCAGGACCTGAATCTTCTATCGGACGATGCGCTGCCGCCCGTCGCACCCACGCATCGCCATCCGCGCAATGTGCGGGTGCTACCGCCCAGCCGGGATTTTCACTAGCGAGCGCGGCCAGGAGCCGGTAGCGACAGCGTATCGGCGATTTCCGGTTTTCCGCCATGCGCGCGTCGCGCGCAGGACATTATTGAGCGCGTCCGCGCCGTAGCCGCGCGACAATCAAAAACCTAAGCGTTGTTCCGCGCGGCCGGGCCGGTCTTGACCGTGCCGTGGCGTTCCAGCTTGCCCCAGCCGACAACCGCGCCACGCAACGCCATGGCGATGGAGCGCAGCACCACATAATACATCAGCTGGCGATAGCCGAAGCGTTGCAGCGGCAGCCATAGCAGCAGCTTCCAGTCTTCGCGCCGGTCGATCAGGAAGCCCACCATCGCCGCCATCAAATCGACTAGGATGAACACGATATAATAGACACCGATCAGCTTGAGGTCGGTGTCGGTGAATTCCGAACCATGCTGCTTGTAGGCGATCCACTGCCCAAGCAACTGCCACACCACCAGCAGATCGGCGACCGGCGCCAAGGTGGTGAGGATGATCTGGAACAGCCAGACCTGAGGCAACGCCACCATGCCCAGTTCGCCAAAGCGCGGGTTGAAGGTGATGCGGCGGTATTTCCACAGGCACTGCAAGGTGCCGAACGACCAGCGGAAACGCTGCTTGCCCAGTCCCCCGAAGGTCGCCGGCGCTTCCGTCCAGGCGATGGCAGTCGGATCGAAGACTGCGCGATAGCCAACGGTTTGAATGGCGATAGTCAGATCCTGGTCTTCCGCCAAGGTGTCGGCGGGGAAGCCGCCCAATTCCAGCAACGCTTCGCGCCGCCACGCACCCACCGCACCCGGCACCACTGTGATCGTGTCCAGCGCCGCCAATGCCCGGCGCTCCAAATTCTGCGCCACGATATATTCCAGCGCCTGCCAGCGGGTGATCATGTTGATGCGGTTGCCCACCTTGGCATTGCCCGCCACCGCGCCGATCTCCGGATCGGCAAACCAGCGCACCAGCCGCGAAATTGTATCGGCGTTGAACTGGGTATCCGCATCCAGCGCCACCACCACGGTACCCGTGGCCTGGCGGATCGCCATGTTGAGGGCATTGGCCTTACCGCCATTGGGAATGGAGATCAACGTCACGCGGGGCTCGTCGGCAAAGCGTTCGCGCACCACATCCGCGGTGCGGTCGGCCGAACCGTCATCGATCACCAGCACTTCCAGATTGCGATAGTCGCTGGAGAGAATGCGCTCGACTGTCAGCGCGATCACTTTCTCTTCGTTATAGGCCGGGATCAGAACCGAAACCGTCTCGCCAGAATGCGCAACATCGGGCGACTTCGCCCGAAACCCCATGGCGCGGTTCAACAACGCCAAACCGCACAGAACCAGAAGCCGCGCCACACCCAGGATGATCGCCCCGATGAAGCAGTAATAAAGAAACTGGCCGATGAAGGAGAGCGTGAGAAATACAATCCGGTCGGCATACAGCATCACCGACACCGGCAGCTTGGGCATCACCTGGTCGTAAGTGAAGCCACCCAGCTGCGACACCGGCACGAAGCTGTAGCCCTCTGCCCGCATGTGGTCGATCAGAACGGGGAGCAGCTTGATCGTCTGGGTGCGGTCACCGCCCGAGTCATGCATCAGAATGATATTGCCGCGCAGATCCGGATTGGGATCATGCACTTCCTTCTCGACCAGCTGCATCATCTTGTCGACCGGCAATTCTTGCCAATCCAGCGTGTCGACATGGGTGCCCACGGTGACATAGCCCAGCTTCTGGGCTTCCACGATGGGCACGATCTCGTCCGCATCGCTGGGCTCCGCGTCGCCCAGATAGGGTGGGCGCAACATGCGCATCGAGCGGCCGGTCAGCGCCTCGAACAGGCGCTGGGTCGCGTTCAACTCCAGCCGCACCGCCGCCAATGGCGTATCGGCCAGGTTGGGATGGGTGAAGGTGTGATTGCCGATCTCATGACCCTCGGCCAGGATTCGCTGCACCAGTCCCGGATGCGCCTCCATATTCGCGCCGATGACAAAAAAGCTGGCCTGGACATGCTTGGCTTTCAGAATATCCAGGATCGCCGGCGTCCAGTTGGGATCGGGCCCGTCGTCGAAGGTAAGCGCCAGCTTGTTGGCGACCTGGCCGACGCGATGGATCACAAATCCGGTGGGTAGGCTGGTGTAATGCTCGTCCACGATGGCGCCGGTGGATTGCTCGATCTGCAATTCGCGCAAGCCCGGCTGGGGATTGGCTTCGACCCGCAGGATCTCGCCTTCCGTGCCGTCCAGATCGACGTCCTCGGTATCGGCGGCGATGTATTTCAAATTCGCGGGCGCCGGCAGATCGTAGCGCTGGCCCATCAGGGGCACCACGGTGGGATCTTCCGAACCCAGCCGCCACAGGGCATACCCAGCCGGGCGGTAATGATCGGCGGCGTGAATCTGGTTGAACACAGTGACGGCGTCGAGGAACCAAATATCGTGCGCGGTGCCGTCGCCTTCGCGATATCCGAAATGGGGATTGTTGGTATCCGGGTCGAACCGGACCGTAGCGCCGGCGTCACGGGCGGCGCCCATCGCGTCATGGAAGCCCAGCACATTGGCGCGCCCGCCATTGACCCAGTCATAAGCATAGGAGCCCAGCGCCACGATGGTGGAATCGGCGGGCAATTCCCGCATCCGCTTGTCGAGGATTTTTTCGTACCAGCCCTGTCCGGCGATGGCGCCTGCCGGGCCGGAATCGTCGGCCTCGTCATAGGCCATCAGCATCGTGTAATCGACGATCTGCGAATAAGCCTGGTACGGCCAGTCGCCATCATCGAAGGGCGCGGCCTGCACGATGATCCAGCCATGGGGCGCGAAGAGTTGCGACAGGCGGGCCAGGAATGTTTCCAGGTCGGGATGTGCCGGCTTGGTCACATTCTCGAAATCGATAGTGACGCCCTGCAGCTTGTTGGCGGCCAGAACCTTGACGATATCGTTGGCAAGTTTCTCGCGGCGGGCGGGATCGGCCAGCAGCTTGGCAAGACCGGGCCCATCCCATTTGCCCTGGGTGATGTTTTGCACCGTGGGCAGGATGGCGACGCCGGGCTTGTGCGCGCGCATATAGTTGATCGAGCGCTGGTCGATATTGATCTTGAAATCCAGGTTGGGGCCGTTCAGCGCCAGCCAGCTGGGGATCACCCAGTCCAGATGGTTCAGATTCCGCTTGAGGGAATCAAAGCTGGCGCCCGAAATATCCCAGTTGGTGTAGAAGCCGATCGACAACGACCGGCCCTTCTGGGGCGACAGGATGGCGGGCAGCACCCGCGACGGCTGGCTGGCACGCAGACGGCGCAGGCGTCGGGCCTCCAATCTGCGGTTCTGCGCCTGGGTCGCCAGGCGTACAGCAGACCGCAACAGGCCCGGCGCCACGGCCTTTTTCACCAGGTCTTTGGGCGGGGCCGAATAGGTGCGGCTGGGAAAATCGACGGTGGCCACCGGCCGGGCCACGACCAGGCTGGCGACAAAGCCGATTGCCAGCACCGTGCTGATCAGCGCCGCGGCCCATCCCAATGCGGAAAGCCGCGCCGCACGCCGGCCCGAGGCATCGAAGAAAACTGGCTTTTTACTGGTCATTCGCCGCTGTCATGCCGAAGGCCGCATTCCGGCCCGTGCAAATATACGCCAAACCGCCGCCTGAATAGGCGTCCCCCTCATTATTAGGCCATGCGCCTGTGGCGAAAATCCGGCGATTGCAGCGATTTCCTTGCATCAGGGCACAAGGTTCGTGCTATCGCTTTGGCCCTTCAAGAAACCGTTCGATCCGAGTGTATTGTGGCAGCTTACGATTGTTCGAAATGTCCGGGATATTGCTGTTCCTATCCCGTCATCCCGCTCAACAGCCGTGACGTGAAGCGCCTTGCCCGCCATTTTGGCCTGGGTTTCGAGGCGGCGCGCAAGAAATTCACCAAGGTGGACGGCGACGAGCCCTATGCCATGCGGCGCAAGGCCGATGAGCATTTCGGCCGTATCTGCCGCTTCTTCGACACCGACAAGCGCCGCTGCACCATTTATGAAGCGCGGCCGGAAATCTGCCGGTCCTATCCGGGCAGCAAGACCTGCGGCTATTACGACTTCCTGGTCTCGGAACGCGATACCCAGGGAGACCAGACCCACATCGCTTCCACCTGGAACAAGTAGATTGAGCAGCCCTTAATTGGGCAGCCCCCTATGCGTCAGCATAGGCCCGATATCGGGGTCCTTGCCGTAAAACGCCCGAAACATCGACCCATAATCCAGGGTATGGCCCCGCGATAAAATCATCTCGCGCAGCCGTTGGCCATTCTCGCGGGTCAGCCCACCATGATGGGTGAACCAGTCAAAGATGTCGTCGTCCAGCATCTCGGTCCATAGATACGCGTAATAGCCGGCGGCATACCCATTGGCCCAGATGTGCAGGAAATAGCTGGACCGATAACGCGGCGGCACGTCCTTGGTATCGAGACCCATCGCGGCCAAGGCCTTGGCCTCGAAAACGTCGGCGTCCTGGCGCGGCGCATCCGCTGTCAGCGCATGCCAGCGCATGTCCAGTTCCGCAGAGGCCAGCAATTCGCCCAGCGCATAACCCTGGTTGAAGGTCTGGGACTTGCGGATCTTATCGGCCAACGCCTTGGGCATGGGCTGACGGGTTTGATAATGGACCGCGTAATGCGCCAGCACGTCCGGATCCAACGCCCAATGCTCGTTGAACTGCGACGGGAATTCGACAAAGTCGCGCGCCACCGCCGTGCCCGACAAAGTGGGATATTGCTGATCGGCAAACAAGCCATGCAGGGCGTGGCCGAATTCATGGAACATGGTGTTGACGTCGTCATAGCTGATCAATGCGGGCTGGCCCGGCGCGGGCTTGGTGAAATTGCCGACATTGAAGATCACCGGCTGGTTGCCCAGCAGATGTGACTGCTCCACCAGATTGCTCATCCAGGCGCCGCCCGCTTTGTTGTCGCGCTTGAAGTAATCAAAATACATCAGCCCCAGCGGCTTGTTGTTGAAATCGATGACCTCAAACACACGCACATCCGGCTGCCAGACTGGAATGTCCTTACGCTCCTTGAAGGTCAGGCCATAAAGCCTGTTGGCGGCATAGAAGACGCCATTCTTCAAGACGTTATCGAGTTCAAAGTATGGCTTGATCTGATCTTCATCCAGATCGTAGCGCGCCTTGCGGATCTGTTGCGCGTAATGGTCCCAGTCCCAGGGCTTCAATTGAAATTTCGTGCCGGACTTGTCGATCACCGTCTGCACATCGTCGGCTTCGCGCTTTTCCTGCGCTGCCGTTGCGGGCACCAGACGCGCGAGGAATTTCTCCACCGCTTCCGGCGTCTCGGCCATCTGGTCGGTGAGTGTGTAAGCGGCATAGCTGGAATAACCCAGCAGCTTGGCCTTCTGCGCCCGAAGCTGCGCAATCTCCGCGATGGTGGCACGGGTGTCGTTGGCGTCGCCTTTCTCCGTCGCGGTCCAGCGCTGGTTGAAAAGTTTCTCGCGGGTGGCGCGATCGGTCAGCGACACCAGGGCGGGTTGCAAAGTCGTGTTCTGCAGCGGCAGCACCCATTTGCCGGAAAGCTTGCGTCCTTTGGCGTCGTTCGCGGCGGCGGCGATTTCCGAAGCGCTCAATCCATCCAGTTGCTTCACATTGTCCGCCACCAATGCACCCGCCTTGGTCCCGGCCAGAAGTCGGTGCTCGAACTGCGTGGAAAGCGTGGATTCGCGAGTGTTGATGGCGCGCAGCTTCGCCTTGTCCGGATCGGACAGCTGCGCCCCGGAATGAATGAATTGCTGGTAATAGACCTTGACCAGCTGCAGCGCCTCGCCGCTCAGGCGCAGCGTGTCACGCTGGTCGTAGATCGCCTTCACCCGCGCGAACAATTTCGGATCCATGTAGATCGCATCGTGATGGGCAGCGAGGCGCGCCGTCTCCTTCGCCTCCACTTTTTGCAGCACGTCATTGGTGTTGGCCTGGGTGAGATCGAAGAACACATCCGAGGCCCGGCTCAACATCTGGCCGGTCCGTTCCATCGCCACAATCGTGTTGTCGAAATTCGGCGCCGCGGGATTTGCGGCAATCGCAGCCATCTCGACGCGCTGGCGCTTCATGCCCTCTTCCAGCGCGGGCTCGAAATCGCTGTCCTTGATCTTACTGAAATCCGGCGCGTGAAAAGGAAGCGGGCTCGGATCCTTGAAGATGTCACCGGGGGGGGCAAAAGCCGAGTTCGCCAACAATGGCGTACAAAACAACAAAGGCAGCATCCAAGCCGAAAATCTTGCCCGCATCGAAAGCCCCTTCGCAAAAGCGCCGCCAAGCCTCACCCGCCGGCTGGCGCAATTCAAGAGACGGTGGTGACGGGAAAATAACTTCGTCTTTAGGGCTTTGAACGGTACAATCGCACCATGGCGCACGATCATGTCCATTCCAGGGATCATAGCCCGCACAGCCACGGCATCTGGACTCGCGACCATGTCTTTCTGGGACACGCCCATGACCGGGCGGAATCCCGCGCCAAGCTGGCGGCCCTGGTTACTGCGGTGTTCATGGTGGTGGAGATCGGTGCGGGCTTTGCCTACCGCTCCATGGCGCTTCTGGCCGATGGCATTCACATGGCAACCCATGTCGGCGCGCTGGGGCTGGCGGCGGGCGCCTATTGGCTGGCGCGGCGGCACGCCGACAACAGCCGTTTCAGTTTCGGTTCCGGCAAGTTCGGCGACCTGGCCGCATTCTCCAGCGCCATCGTGCTGGGCATCACCGGCGTTGCCGTCGCGGTCGAATCCATCGCCCGGCTGATCAATCCCGCCGAAGTCGCCTATGGCAACGCGCTGCTGATCGCGGCGATTGGGCTTGGCGTCAATCTGGTCAGCGCCTTCATCCTGAAAGATGCCCATCAACACGATCATGCCCATGGGCATGCGCACAATCATGGCGACAACAATATGCGCGCCGCCTATGTGCATGTGCTGGCTGATGCCGCGACCAGCGTGCTGGCCATCATCGCGCTGGCCTGCGGCTATTATTTCGGAATCGGATATCTCGATCCGCTGGCGGCGCTGGTCGGCGCGCTGGTGATCGGCTCCTGGGCTTATGGTCTGATCAAGGACAGCGCCATGGTGCTGCTGGACGCCGACGCCGATCCCAAATTGTCAGGTGCGATCAAATCCACCATCGAACAGGATCTGGGCGCGCGCGTCGCCGATCTGCATCTGTGGCGGCTGGGCCCCGGCCATCGCGGCTTGATCGTGTCGCTGGTATCACCCGACCCCACCACAGCCGAACAGATCAAAGCGTCCTTGCGCCAACGCTATCCCGACTTGTCACATGTGACAGTAGAAGTCGCGATCTGCGCGGATTGCGCCTAGCTTTTGTTGGCAAGAGATAGCGAGCTTACAAAAGCCGGCGCCTCTTCGAGCGCGAAGCGCGAGGGAGGCACCTGAAACAAAAAAGCCACCCGGTAAGGGGTGGCCTTTTCAAATTCTCTTCCGAACCCGACTTAGGTCTTCGGCTTGCTCATCGGGATCAGGCCTTCGCGCTGGGCGCGCTTGCGCTGCAGCTTGCGATAGCGGCGGACCGCCTCGGCACGCTCACGGGCGCGCTTCTCAGATGGCTTCTCATAGGCACCGCGCAGCTTCATCTCCCGGAAAATGCCTTCGCGTTGCATCTTCTTCTTCAGCGCCTTGAGCGCCTGGTCGATATTGTTGTCGCGGACGA